>JBDRKO010000014.1:0-21735 GCA_043813915.1 Candidatus Omnitrophota bacterium | reverse complement strand
ACTCTTCTGCTTCGCTAAAGCTTCGCAGAAATCGGTCGGAATGACAAGGGAGCAGCTCGTCCTTCGCCTGCCCCCGCGCTTAGATTTCAAAGAGATCTGCGGGGGTAATTCGTATATCGTATAGCGAATGTCGTATAGCGCGAACAGAAATAAAAATATATTCTGGGGACATTCTTCGACCAGGGCTTATACTCCCACGGGAAGAGTGTCCTCAGAACTTCCACCCTCATCTTTTAGACTGCTTCCCTCCCATTACACATCACACATAAAACATTACACGGCATGCCGTGCCCCTACTTCTATTTCTTGAACGGTCTTGCCGGCACACCTACTACCGTGTCCCCGGCAGAGACATCTTTGTTCTTAGTAACGACGCTTCCCGCTCCTATTTTCGCGAGTTTGCCGATATTTACCGGAGCGATAAGCACAGCTCCCACTCCTATGAAAACGCCGTCTTCAATAACTGTACGGCTCTTTTTTGTCCCGTCATAATTCGCCGTTATAACACCCGCGCCTACATTTACATCGCTTCCCACGACCGCGTCCCCTATGTACGCGTGGTGTTTTATACGCGTCCTGTCCCCTATTTGAGACCTGCATATTTCGACGAAATTACCTATCTCCACATTGTCCGATAATCTTGTTCCCGGCCTCAGTCTGGCGAACGGCCCTATTCTGCAGTTCTTGCCGATCGTTACATCCTCTTCTATCACCGTGTTCGGGAAGATGATCGTATCTATTTCTATGCGGGCTGTCTCTCCTACGTATGTCGTTGCCGGGTCCACTATAGTGACACCCTCTTTCATGAGCCTATCAAGCGTAGCGTTCTTTATTATATTGTTCACGATAGCTATCTCCTTCCTTGAGTTAACCCCTATGGCCTCCCAAGAATTGCAATCTACCGACGCTACTTTTTTGCCGTTCTTTTTCAGAATGGCCACGATATCTGTCAGATAAAACTCATTTTTTACATTGTTCTTCTCTATCTCTTCCACGTGTTTCTCAAGATCTTCCCGCGAGAAACAATATGTCCCGACATTTATCTCCTTGATCTTTTTCTGCTCCGGCAGAAGGTCTATTTCTTCGGTTATCGCTTCGACCTCGCCCGCGGCTGTCCTTATTATTCTGCCGTAAGAGAACGCTTCTTCCGTCACGCAGGTCAGAAACGTGCAGGAAACCTTTTTCTCCATATGTTTTTCCAGAAGCTCGTCAAATATCCCGCTGTTTATCAGAGGGGTATCTCCACAGGTCACTATAACGTGCTCCGTGCTCTTTTTCAAGGCCTTTACCGCTACCCGTACGGCATCCCCGCTTCCGAGCAGGTTTTCCTGATCAACAAACCTCACGTCGTCGGCGAATTCTTCTTTTATCTTTTCGCCCTCATACCCCGTCACCGTTATTATATCGTGCACTCCGGATTTCTTTAAGCTCGATATTACTCTGCCCAAAAGTGTCTCGGCGCCCGCCCTATGCAGAACCTTGGGCATCTCCGTCCTCATCCTGGTGCCGGCTCCGGCCGCGAGTATTATGGCTTCGGTGTTCTTCATAGTTTTTCTTTTTTTGTATTCCGTTCCTTCGAAGCCCTACCAGAGCTTCTTGCGTTAAGGGCGAAGAAGAATCAAATTAACCTTTTCTTTAGAAAGGAAAACCCAGAACCGGATTTTAAATACTTCTCAAATTCTTCTGCTTTATTTCTGTTTTTGAACGAAATACTAGTTCTTAGCTCCCATGGCCCATACTTCTTAGAATAAGATGATTCCCCGCTGTTATGGTCTTTTATTCTTTCTTTTAAGTTTTTAGTAATACCCACATAACATCTTTCGGGAAATTTCTTACTTGTTAAAACATAAACATAATATTTCATGTTTTGTCCTACTTCGCCTTTTTCCCTTCAATCCTCCGGTGAGGCCTCGTAGAGACACTCTGTTTCTTCTCTTCCTGCGAAGCTCTCCCAGCGAGCCCCACTAGCTAAGGGCTCTCTCTGTGCCCTGCTTCGCATTTCTCCAGTCAATCTTCGGTGATGCTTCGCAGAGGCATTCTTCTTCGCAAACACTTTTATAAAAGAACTCATTCCTTCGAAGCCCTACCAGAGCTTCTTGCGTTAAGGGCGAAGAAGAATGGCTGGCGGGCAAGGGTTCGAACCTTGACAAGCAGCTCCAAAAGCTGCGGTGCTACCATTACACTACCCGCCATCACCAAGTCATACCCTTATCTCTTTTCCCGGAGTTCTTACAATTCTATATCAGCATTCCCCGTTCCGCTCTGCACTTCTTCCTTTTCGGCGGGTTTTTCCTCTTCGGGCTCTTTTACCTCAGTTTTTTCTGTCTCTACCTTCTTTTGTTCAGGCTGTTTTTCCCGCGGTCTTTCTTCCGCCGGTTTTGCCGCCGCGCTCTGTCCGTGTTCTTTATTGTAAGCTTCCAATATTTTCTCCTGAAGATAAACGCGGCATTCCTGGGTTATCGGATGAGCTATATCCATATGTCCGCCGCCATGCGCGTCCTTATGGTCTTCCGGAACGGCAGGCTGATGAGGCATTGCCGATCCGCATTGATTACAATACTTACTGCCTATAACATTTTTATATTGGCATTTAGAGCAGGCTGTTACGGCTTTTCTGGACGGCATCGCGACGAAAAGTCCGTTATTCCCCTGTATGATCTTAACGTTGCGTACAACAAACCAATCGTCGAACGTCATTGTTGCGAAAGCTTTAAGTTTGCCGTCTCTGCTTTCGGTTGGGAATATCCTGACCTCCGTAATCTTCATGGCTTTCTCCTTTTTTAGTTAGAGGCATCTAGGACGCGCTCTTACATTGCCCTCCTTACATCCTCTCCCCTACAGGCTATCTCTTCACTCCTATCATAGGGCGGACACATAGGTCCGCCCCTACGATTCTCACATCAGTCACTCCTGACACTTTGAACTCTGACTCTTTGACCCTTTCTCTCAACATGTATACGTTTCGTATACTCCCCATCTTTCCCGGGAGCGGAATATTTTTTCCAGATATATTTTCGCTTTTTTTATCTTAGCTCTGTCAAAGATCCCGAAAACTGTAGGTCCTGAACCGGACAAAAGAACCCCTTTAGCTCCTGCTTCGCGTATCTCGGCAAAAACTTTTTCAAGCAAAGGAAATTCCTTTAATGCTATAGGCTGCAAATCGTTACAAATGTTTTTAGCCATAGCATTTATATCCTTTTTCTCTAAAAAAACGTTGAACATTTTATCAACGCCCTTGGTGTTTGTCAAGGTTAAAGCCTTTACCCTATCGTATATGTGTTTTGTTGACACCCCGAAAGGCGGATTGACCAAAATATGAGCGATCTTTGCCGTTGCCGAGGCCGGCTCGATCTCGTCCCCTCTTCCTCTACCAAAAGCAAAACTATGGTCATGCAGGAAAAATGGGATATCTGCTCCTAATCCCTTCCCTATTGTGATGAGGTCTTTTTTACTTAAAGGGTTATTAGTAATACTGTTAAGTCCTTTTAAGACAGCCGCCGCGTCACTCGATCCGCCGCCCAGACCCGCGGAGACCGGGATATGTTTTTCTATTCGGATCTCAAAGAACTTTTCGCATCCTGAAGCTTTCTTGAATAACGATATACATTTTCCCATCAGGCTTTGGGGCCCGCTAGGGATATTTTTGTCGCTACACCATACAATGTTCCGACTATTGTTTTTGATGCCGATAGATATCTTGTCGCAGAGGTCTATACGTTCAAAAAGGGTTTCGATGCCGTGGTACCCATCGGTCATCTCAGATAAGACTTTCAAATAAAGGTTAAGTTTGGCAGGGGCGTTGATGGTAAGCATGTTGTCCTAGTGTCGTTTTAGTATATCGTATAGCGTGAACAGAAATAAAAATATATTCTGGGGACATCTTGAGGGATAGGTTTACACTTCTCCGGGAAAGGTGTCCTCAGAACTTCCACCTTCAACTTCAATACTTAATACTTATTGCTTAACTCTTCTTCCCTTTTCTCTCTACCAACTTTATCGCTTCGTCTACGATATTGTCTTCTTCCAGCCCGAAATATTTAAAAAGTTCATCCGGGGAGCCGCTACGTCCGAAAACATCCCTTATTCCCATTATTTTCATGGGGACGGGACACTCTTCGACAACTACCTCGGCAACCGCGCTTCCCATGCCTCCGTAGATCGAATGTTCTTCGACCGTAAGGATAGCGCCGGTCTCTTTGGCCGCTTTCGCGATGGTCTCTCTGTCTATAGGCTTTGGAGTATGCAAGTTGATGACCCTGGCTTGAATATTCTTGCTTTTAAGAAAATACGCGGCCTCCAGGGCTTTCACGACAAGATGCCCGCAGGCGATAATGGAAATGTCGTCGCCTTCTGTCAGCACTTTGGCCTTGCCGATCTCAAAAGTCCCGCTGTCGCTAAGGACCGGGACTTTTGCCCTTCCCAGCCGTAAGTAGACCGGGGTCGGTATCTTTGCGGCTTGCTTAGTGGCGGTATAGGCTTCTTCCGAATCCGAAGGCACGACAACCGTCATATTAGGAATGACCCTCATTAGCGCTATCTCTTCTAGGGCTTGATGCGTGGCTCCGTCTTCCCCGACGGATATCCCGCCATGGCTGCCGGCAATGTTCACATTAAGGTTCATATAGGCAACCGATACCCTTATTTGGTCCCAGGCCCGTCCGGTAGCGAAAACACCGAAAGTGCACGCGAAGGGCACTTTGCCGGATAAGGCCAGACCCGCCGCCGTGCTTATCATATCCTGTTCCGCCACTCCGTGACTTACGAAACGTTCCGGATATTTGTCTCTGAACCAATGAGCTCTTACGGATTCCGTAAGATCAGCTGAAAGCACGACAATATTCTTATTTTCTCCTCCGAGCTCCAACAATGCTTTTCCGAAACCGTCCCTCGTTGCTTCTTTCTTCACTGTCTGATCTAACATCGTTCTTTCTCCTTGCTGTTTTCCCGCGAATTTAGTTGCTCATATTCACATGGAAGTGCCGCTGATCTGTCCCTTAACGACCTTGGTTATATCCTCGACCATCGGTTTTTCGGCATGAAAACTGTATGTATCCTCACCCGAGACCGTAAAGCGGGTATTTTCCAGCTGGTCTTCCAAGACCAGAAAATCAAAATCTTTGAAACCGTACCCGTTCGTTACTTCGTTAGCTACTCTTATTACCTCTTTTATCTTCTCTTTGATCTTTTCTCCGGGCTCTTTTGACGGTCCATGATCCGCTATTTTGAAACTGACGAAAAAAGATCCTTTGTCGTTCTCTTCTATGTACGAGCCTTCCGCGTTAATAAAATTGAACTTTTTCAGAAGTTCCGCGTCACTTCTGAAATCCGTTTTGATGCGGTTAACTATCTGTTCCGCCAGGAACTCCGCTAAGGTTATGTCCTTGAGATAGAAATCTCCTTTCCAATATCCCACATCGCTGAGTTTTGCCGGCGGGCTTCTGAAGAACTCCTCCAGTACTTTCTGCCGGATCCCGTCGTCCACTCCCAATCGATTGAACGCCTGCTCGACGGACCTTTCTTTTTCGGCTTGAGGCGTAAGGTTTATACTGAAAAGTGTCCGTTTAAAGGCTTCGTTACGCGAGATGTTCCTTACCATGCTCCTTTTTACGTCATCGACATATTTAATTATGACGACCTGCAGTTCCGGGAGTCTTCTGTCCTGCGTGACCACACAATAGAACTGTATATTGGCGTCGGTGCTAAGGACTATACGCGAAGCTACAAGCAGAAGATCGCTGATCCTGTCCCATGCCTTCTCGCTTATTCCCATACCCGCGTCCAAGAGCCCTTCCATGGGATAATAAAGCCCCATCGTCGTCCCGAAGACGGCAACATCGACGTCCATATTATATTCGTTCTTGCATACCTCTTTTACGGCTGACGGAAGTTTTTCTTTCGGATAGCTCGGTTCGCATGACGTGGCGGATAACGCGCACGCCAGACATAACACCAGTCCTGCCGCGCGCTGTAATGCGCTATTCACATGTCCCGCCGCTTTCTTCATGTTTTTTGGTCCGCCTCTCCCTGCGGGGAAGGAGCTTTATACGCGTCTTCCTGTTCTTTGATGCCGAACTCGGAAAAGATAGCTATTATCTCGTCATATTCCAGTTCTTCTCTTGCAAGAAGTTCTTTCGCGAAACGGTCCAGTATCGCTTTATTTTCAACAAGGACCTTTTCGACTTCCACTAGGCACTCCTGCATGATATGGTTCGTATCTTTGTTCAAGGTCAGCTTGAACTCTTCCGCGATCTCCTCTTTCGGGATGACCGTATAATCGCCTACGAAACCGTTTCTCCCCATGCCCATTTTCCAGACCATGTTGTGAGCTATCTCCATCGAGTTAGCAAAGTCGCTTGTCACCCCGCTGCTAGTTGTCGCGTATTGCACCTTTTCGGCGGCATAGCCCCCGAGACTGACCATGATAAGCTCTAAAAGCTGTTCTTTGCTGCGAGAATGAAGTTCTTCTCTTTCCGGAGCCCATACGACCCCGAGCGTTCCTCTTCGCGGCATGATACTGGCCTTGAACACGGTCTTTGACGGCGCTTTGAGATAATTTATGATCAAATGTCCCGATTCGTGATATGCCGTCATGGCCTTTTCTCTGGGCGTCACGGTAAGCCGATATTTGATGCCCAGGTCCACCCTCTCGAACGCCTCGCTTATTTCTTTCTGACCGATAGCTGTCTTTTTATTCCTGGTGGCTATGAGAGCCGCTTCTTTTACTATGTTAGCTATGTCCGCCGGGCTTTTACCGACGGCGCGCCGGGCCAGCCGTCCCAGATCCAGTTGTTCCTCGGCTTTTACTTTTTTAAGATAGAATTTGAAAAGTTCTTCCCGGTCGTCCTGCGAAGGGTTCGTTACCATGATCTTTCTGTCGAACCTGCCCGGTCTTAACAGCGCCTGATCCATATGCTGTTCATGCGCGTTGGTCGCGCCGATAACTACGATATTGTCGTCCGTTCCTTTAAGCCCGTCCATCTCGGCCAAAAGCTGGTTAAGCGTGCTGTTAGTCTCCTGTCCGCCCATGAAACTGAATGACCTTGATCTTCCTATGGCATCTAGCTCGTCTATGAAAATTATACACCCTCCGTATCCGAACGCCAGGTCCCTCGCTTTTTGAAAAAGTTTCCGTACGCGCGACGCTCCTACACCCACAAAGATCTCCACAAATTCACTTCCGGACATCGAGATGAACGGCATATCCGATTCCGTAGCTATAGCTTTTGCCATGTATGTTTTTCCGCATCCCGGAGGGCCCAGCATAAGAAGTCCTTTTATAACGCTGCCTCCCATTTTTCTGACATTTGCCCTGTCCTTTATGAGCTGTACTACCTCCCACGCCTCTTGCTTGGCGTCATGCATGCCGATGACATCGCTCCATGAAATAGATACATCTTTCCCTTTTATCGGAGCCTTGTCCAATTTAGCGAAACCGCCTCTCATGAAAGTCAGGTACATGAACACGAATATCCCGGCATGGATACCCGCCATGATGAATTGTACGGGCATGGTCGCTATCGTCATTTTCCTGTAAAAGGATTCCAATGACATCAGCCCGATGACAGATAGAACAAGCAGGATCAAGACAACCAAAGTAAGTATTATCTTGACCTTGTGCTGCCGGAAAAACATTTGTATTCTTCTGCGTACCATCATAACGATATCTCCTTAGTGAGTTGGTAGTTCATAGTTCGTAGTTGAGAGTTGTGTTGACTGATGCTCTATTTGACCGCTTCCTCACTGCCAGCTACGAACTCCCTTCTACGAACTCTTTGTTATTCCCCGTCTATTATTTTCTCCGCTTCGTCTAATTCGCGAAGCGCTTTCTCAAGCTCTTCCTTCTTAGGCGCTATCCCGTGCCACTCGGCTTTGTTCTCGATAAAGGATACGCCTTTCCCTTTGACCGTATGGGCGATGACCATCTGCGGTTTGCCCTTAATGTTTTCCATTTCGTCGAACGCTTCGATCAGATCTTCGATATTGTGCCCGTCGACCTCTACCGTATGCCATCCGAACTGTTCCCATTTTTTTTTGTATTCTCCAAGGTCCATTACTTCACAGCATAGACCGTCGATCTGCAGTTTGTTAAAATCTATGATACCGCACACATTATCCATCTTATAGTGGGCCGCGGTCATCGCGGCCTCCCATACCTGGCCCTCGTTGGTCTCCCCGTCGCCCATAAGACAATATATCTTCGCTTCCACTCCGTCCATTCTATCCCCAAGCGCCATGCCGAGAGCTACGGACAGCCCTTGGCCTAAAGATCCGCTGGATATTTCGAGCCCGGGCAGACCCATCTGCGGATGCCCTTGAAGCCGGCTGTCTATTCGGCGAAGTGTCCACAGCTCCTCCCTGGGGAAAAATCCCAGATCCGCCAAAATCGCGTATAGCGCCGGACACGCATGTCCTTTTGAAAGTATGAATTTATCCCGCCCTCTCCAATCCTTCATCTTAGGAGCTATATTCATTTTCCCGTAGTAAAGCGCCGCAAGTATTTCGACTACCGACAAAGACCCGCCGGTATGACCGCTGCCGGCTTTCGTCAGCATGACAAGTATATCTCTTCTTATACCGACCGCCTTTTTCTTAAGTTGTCTGATATCGATTTCTTTCTTCATAACCCTCTTTCTTTGTTGTTGTTCAGTTCCTTCTATCGGAGCCGTTCTATCTTCTCGGCGAGAGTGCTGTTCCCCGAGTCCAGTTCCAAGGCTCTTTTCCACTCCCGCAAAGCTTCTTTTTCGCTTCCTTCCGCTTGATATATATCCCCCAGATGTTCCGCTACAATAGGATCTTGCGGAAGGATCTCAACCGCTCTCTTGATCTCCCGCAAAGCCTCTGTGTTCTTTCCTTGACGGTAATAGGCCCAGCCAAGACTGTCCATATAAGCGCCGTTACCGGGATCCAGTTCAACCGCTTTTTTTATAAGTTCGACCGCTTCCTTAAGGTTTCTTCCTTCCTCCGCGTACATATACCCCAGATAATTATATACCTCTGGCGCGCCGGAGTGCTCCTTTATCATCTTTCTGAGTATCGACTCGGCTTCTTTCTTCTTCCCCGATTGGTCAAGCGCGGAGACCAGATAAAGTTTATAAGTAACGTTGTCCCCGTCTATTTGAACGGCTTGGCGATATTCTTCCGCGGCTTTTTCATGGTTACCCCTTAATCCGCAGATATACCCCATGCCGACATGAAGAGAAGCGCCGTTGAGTCCTTTTGAAAACGCCTTTTTTATAGCCTCTTCCGCTTTATCGTGCTCACCGCGGTAGAGGTAAATGCTGAAACTGTTGAGATACGGCCCGATGGAATCGGGATCGAGTTTTAGCAGCTCCCCGTTAGCCTTTTCGGCTTTGTCAAACTGCCCCGCTCTGTTATACACCTGGACTAACCGCATATACGCTTCTTTATTCGCGGGATCCAGGTTTAAGACCTTTGTGTATTGGTCTATGGCCTTAGCGTCTCTTTTATCCGTTTCATATATGACCCCCAAAACAATATGCGCCGCCAGATACTCTTCGTCCACTTCTATGGCTTTTTTCAGCTTTTCTTCCGCTTTGTCCAGCAGGTCAAGTTTACTGTATATTATGCCGAGATTGAAATAAAGGAACGCGTCATCATCCCTTATCCTCAGCATTTTCTCATAGACCTCAGCGGCTTTGTCAAATTTCCGCTGAGTAACGAAAAGGTCCGATAGAAACGACAGAGCGTCCAGATTGCTCGGGTCGTATTTTAAGGTTTCTTCGTGCTGCGAGGCGGCTTTGCTGTATTCCCCTTTTGTCGTATGGATCACCGCCAGCAAAAGATGGGCCATGGTGTTCTCCGGATCGATGCTCGACGCTTTGCCTAAGACCTCCTCGGCCTCTTCAATGCGATTCAACAGCATCAGGTCCGCACCAAGTTTTAGATATATTTCGGTCGCGCTTTTCCCGCCGCTTAGAGCCTGGCTGTATTCATCGGCTGCTTTCTGTGTCTCTCCGTAATTATCATAGACAGCGCCCATTATGTAGTGGGCCATAGCATCCGAAGCGGCCCGGATCTCCGGATCCGAGACCCTGGTGCTGTCTATTGCTCCGTTCATCTCTTTTGCATGAAGGACCGCGCTAGAAGACCCCTCAGATAAAAAGAAGTAAAAAAAACATGCTGCAGCAAGAACAAGCGGTCCGAGACGCATTAACGTCATACCTTCCTCTTCTTATGTCTATCCCTTCTCATTCTCTTCTTACGCTTGTGGCGTTTGACTTTTTTGATTTTTCTTTTCTTCCCGCAGGGCATATCCGGTTCACACCTCCTCATGCTTGCTTGTAGGGGAACGGCATACCGTGCCCCTACGCCTAGCCTAATATATCACTTTGTTTAAAGGATATTCTATAAATCCTTGCGCTCCGGCTTTCCGCAATTCCGGTATCAGTCTTTTTACGTCATCCTCGTCTATCACCGTTTCAATGTCGACCCAGTCCTCATCGAAAAGCCTGGAAACGGTAGGCGTTTTCATTGCCGGCAGAATACTTATGATCCTTTTCGCGTCTTCTTTCCTCGCGTTCATCTTAAGCCCTACTTTACCTTCCGCCAATATCGCTCCCTTCAAAAGCAAAGTGATCTCCTCGGCCTTATCTTTTTTCCACGGATCCTGCCAGGCTTTTTTATTCATTATCAGCTGTGTGGTAGACTCACATACCGTCTCTATTATCTTAAGGTCGTTGGCTCTCAGGCTGTTTCCCGTTTCCGTAACCTCCACTATGGCGTCTATCCCTATCTTGGGCTTGACCTCGGTCGCCCCCCAACTGAATTCGACCTCCGCCTTTACCCCTTTCGCTTTCAAATAAGCTTTCGTAACACGCACGAGTTCCGTAGCGATCTTTTTTCCTTCCAGCTGTTTAACGCTCTTTACCCCGGAATCTTTGGGCACGGCAAGCACCCACCTTACGGGTTTCATGCTGCGCTTAGCGTACACCAGCTCCGCTATCCTTTTCACGTCGGACTTGTTCTCTTCTATCCAGTCGTTACCGGTTATCCCGCAATCTATTATCCCGTCCTCCACATATCTCGACATCTCCTGAGCGCGGAAAAGTATCACTTCGATGTTCTCATCGTCAATATCCGGGAAATATGATCTGGACGACGTTTCGATCTTATAACCGGCTTTGCCAAAAAGCCTTACCGTAGATTCCTGCAGGCTTCCTTTGGGCAGGCCGAGCTTTAATATTTTCTTGTTCATATTGTCCTCTTTGCTTTATTCTGTCAGAAAATAAAGACACAACTTCCCTTTACGGGGGTTATCACCAAACCCCGCTTCGGTGAAATTTCGTGTAAATTGTATATCAATTATAATATATAGTCAAGCAAGACCTGCCTGTCTGTCTCAAAAACCCAGAAGATACACCTTGCAAACTCTTTCCAGGGCCATTATCCGTAAAAATGCCTCTTCTATGTCCCTTCCTACCGCAATAGCCCCGTGCCTCTTCAAGAGCACCGCGTTAGCGCCGCTCTTTACCCGTTCCGACACCTCTTCCGCAAGCTTTTCGGAACCCGGCTGCAGATAATCTATTGCCGGGACCGCCGATCCTATTATGCAATCCGCCTCATAAGATATATGCTCCGGTATCCCGCCTTTCTCCGCAACGGCTATAGCAAAAGGAGAATGAGCATGCACAATGGCATTTATATCCTTGTTCTTTTCATAACACGCCAGGTGCATGGGAGTTTCCGAGCTTAACATTTCCCCGTTCAGATCCCCGCCCTTTCCGTCCTTTATCTCTACGTAATCGTCCGGATCGCCCTTTCCCATATCCTTATCCCTTTTCTTTATCCAGACCCTGCCTCCGGTCCTGGCGCTTATGTTCCCGCCCGCGCCTATGACCAGCTTTTCAGCATGCATCCTTTTCCCGCACACGGCTAACTGCTCTTTTATGCTCATATTTACCGTTCTCCCCTTAAGGTAGTATTATATCGTTTTATACCCGTTTCTCCAATAGAGATCCTCTAAAAATAACCGCGCTCTTATCCCGCGCTATTTCCATGGGAAAACTTCTTTTTTCAAAAACACTTTTTATTGTCCGCGAACCATGGGTTCTCTATTCTCCCCTTACTTGTTGACGGAAAAAGAAAAAACCCTATAATATAAAAAGGTAATGTCTTAACTCTAAGGAGAAACATAATATGGTACTGAGCATACTTAGAAGCAAAAAAGTCACGAGACGCGTACTGATATCCATTCTGATACTGATAATCCCGGCTTTCGTCCTTTGGGGCGCGGGCAATATCACTTCCGGCCCGGCCGTTGTAGGAAAGATCGGCGGCCGTAAGGTCACCACTGAGGACCTTTCTAAAAGTATAAGCGGTCTCAGAGCGCAGCTTCTTTTCTCCTATTACGGGGACCTTGAAGCGCTGAAACGTATCGTAGACAACCGTCCTCTAGTAAATAACATGGCATGGGAACGCTTGGTTTTGCTCGACGGGGCCAAAAGAGATAAAATTAAGATCTCTGACCGGGATATAGCCCTGTTCATATCGTCGCATCCTCTTTTCCGCAGGAACGGGGTCTTCGATAAGGCGGTCTACAGCTATATCCTGCGCAACAACCTGTCTATGGAACCCAATGTATTCGAAGCGTTCATGAAAGAGAATCTGATGGTAGCGTCCTTAAGGCAGCGTATCCTCGTCAATATAACCGTTGCCGACGAAGAACTGGCGGAATCCTACAGCAAAAATAATGACAAAGTAACGCTCTCTTACTTTCTTGTCGATAGATCGCTGTTCCAAGACACGCTGACGTCGGAAGAAAATGCCGCCGAAGAATATTACCGCACCCATGAAAGCGCGTTTTATGCGCCTTATGAGATCAACATCGGATACGTGGAATTCCCCTATGACGGCTCGGCCGAAAGAAGAGCTGTCGAAGAAAAAATATCTGCCCTGTATCAGAGCCTTTCGGAAACGAAGAACGATCTCGAAACCTCGGCCAAAGAGAACGATCTTATTTACAAAACAACGGGCTTGTTCACGGAGAACAATATCGTCGGGGATATAACGTTCTTCAAGGCCTTTAGACAAGCGGCCTTCGCTCTTATCGACGTCGGTAACGTAAGTAAACCCGTGTTCCCCGATGGCGGGGAAAAAGGCACCGCATACATTCTCCGCAAGATCGATGAAGTCCCGTCTAGCTTAAGACCTTTCGCGCAGGTAAAAAGCGAGATCGAAACGCTTTTGACGAAAGAGCGGAGCCTTGCCCTTGCGGAAGAAAAGGCCGCGGAAATAAGCGCCGCGTTTGCCGCGAACACGATCACATTCGAGGATGCCGCCGCACAGCTGGATAAAGCGGTCGAGAAAGCCGAGAACATCTCAGCCGGTTCTTATATCTCCAATATCGGCCCCGCCAGAGAGTTGGTGATGCTCTCGAGAGCATCTTCTTCGGGAAAGATCCTTGCTCCGTTAAAAGTGAAAAACGGATATATTATCGCCCGCGTAGATTCTATAACTCCGGCCGACAAAGCGTCTTTTGAGAAGGATAAAGAAGCTTTAAGAGCAAACCTGTTATCCCGTAAACAAGTCGACGCGATGGAAGCGTGGTTCCAGGAAAATAACGAAAGGGCCGTTCTTATTGGGGACCTGGGGAAACCGGAATAGTTTCTGAATTGTCGTAGGGGCACGGCATGCCGTGCCCCTACGGTTAAAAAGTTCAGTCAACACAAACTCTACTATTCCAGGAATTTTTTCAGCTCTTTCATAAAGTGAGATACATCTTTGAACCTGCGGTATACCGAAGCGAATCTGACGTAAGCGACTTCGTCCAGATCGTAAAGTCTTTCCATCACCATATTACCTATTACCGTCGATTTGATCTCTGTTTCCGCTTTTTTCTGGACTTCTCTCTCGAGCTCGTCGACTATCTTTTCTATTTCATCCATGCTCACCGGGCGTTTTTCACAGGCTTTCATTATACCCGCCTTGATCTTCTCCCGGTCAAAACGTTTGCGCGTACCGTCCCTCTTCACCACCATAAGCGGGGCTTTTTCCACATACTCATAAGTGGTGAACCGCGTCTCGCACTTCAGACATTCCCTTCTTCGTCTTGTGCTGAGACCTTCACCGCTCATGCGCGAATCTATTACTTTATCTTCCATATTACCGCAAGAAGGGCATCTCATGATCCTAATACCGCCGTTTCTATGTTCGCTTCCCGTAAAAATTCTAGCGCTAAATCATCCGGGTAAGCACCTCTCATTATCACTCGTTTTATTCCCGTATTGACTATCATTTTAGCACAAATGCTGCAGGGTTGTGTAGTTATATATAGCTCCGCTCCGTCCAAACTGACCCCGTGCCGGGAGGCCTGAAGGAACGCGTTCTGTTCAGCATGCAAGGCCCGGCATAGTTCATGCCTCTGTCCGGACGGGATCCTAAGCGCCTCCCTTAAGCATCCTCTTTTATCACAATGTTCTATGCCCGTCGGAGCGCCGTTATACCCTGTGGCCAAGATCTGTTTATTCTTTACCACTACCGCGCCGACCTTTCTCCTAAGACAAGTCGCCCGTGTGGCGACAAGATCCGCTATGTTCAGGAAATATTCGTCCCAGCTGGGCCGGTTGGCTTTTTTTTCGTCTTTACTCATGAGCATCCTTTGTGTCGTGTAGTTTATAGTATGGAGTATATCGTATAGCGTATAGCGAATGTCGTATAGCGCTATATTGACTGATACCTAACCAGTAATATGTGAAAATAATAATATATTCTGGGGACATCTTGAGGGATAGGTTTACACTTCTCAGGGAAAGGTGTCCTCAGAACTTCCACCTTCAACTTTAAAACTGTTAGCCCAATGCCATTTACAACTCAATACTTACTACTTATATTGTCTCCATCTCCTCGATCCAGTCGTCATATAAAGGGAACTCCTCGAGAAATTCACGTACTTCTTCTTTTATGGCTTGCAGCGTTCTCTCTTCTTCCCTCGCCGAGAGCGCCTTATCAATGAACTCCACTATCTTTTTCATATCGGTTTCTTTCATCCCGCGGGTCGTGGCAGCCGGCGTCCCTAATCGTATCCCGCTCGTAACGAACGGGCTCTTTTCATCAAAAGGAATAAGGTTCTTGTTAACGGTAATGCCCGCTTTATCAAGCGCTGCTTCCGCTTCTTTACCCGTTACGCCTTTATTTGAAAGGTCTACCAGCATAAGATGGTTGTCGGTTCCCCCGGAAACAAGCGTATACCCGCGCGCCAATAATCCTTCCGCGAAACTGGCGGCGTTCTTTATTATCTGTTGTTGATATATTTTAAATTCGGGTTTCAGTGCTTCGTGGAACGCTACGGCTTTGCCGGCTATGACATGCATCAGCGGTCCTCCCTGTATTCCCGGGAAAATCCCCGAATTTATCTTTTTCCCGAATTCCTCTCTGCACATTATCATCCCGCCTCTGGGCCCTCTAAGGGTCTTGTGCGTAGTGGTCGTGACGACTTCGGATACGGGTACCGGGCTGGGATGGAGCCCGGCGGCTACCAATCCGGCAATATGCGCGATGTCCACCATTAGGATCGCGCCCACTTCATCGCAGATATCCCTGAACGAGTTGAAATCTATGGTCCGGGGATACGCGGACGCCCCGGTTATTATCATTTTCGGTCTATGCTCCAGCGCTTTTTCCCTTATCTCTTTAAAGTCCATCCTGCCGGTATCCTTATTGACCCCGTAAAACACCATATTGAAATATTTGCCTGAAAAATTCTTAGCGTGTCCGTGTGTCAAATGCCCGCCGCAGGACAGGTCAAGCGCCATTACGGTATCTCCTATCTTCAGCATGGAGAAATATACGGCCATATTGGCCTGAGAACCGGAATGCGGCTGCACGTTGACGTGTTCCGCGCCAAAAAGCTGTTTAGCCCTCTCTATCGCGATCTCTTCGGCCTTATCAACGAATTCACATCCCCCGTAGTATCTGGCGTGCGGATATCCTTCCGCGTATTTGTTGGTCATCGAAGAAGATACAGCTTCCATAACGGCACGGCTGGCAAAGTTCTCGCTCGCTATAAGCTCTATCCCGTCCCTCTGCCTTTTAGTTTCGTCCATCACGGCTTGGAAGATATCGTGATCGGCATGTTTCAGATGTTCCATCTACTTTCTCCTCTTCTTGAATACTTTTTTTTCTATTTCTTTTATCTGTTTTACTCTTCGCGCATGCCTCCCTTTGAGGCTTTTTGTGTTAAGCCAGGTCTTGACGATCTTTATGTGCGCGTTCACGCTCGATCTGTCCGCCGCCAGCACCAGCATATTCGCGTCATTGTGCTGGCGAGAACCGATAGCGTCCTTTTCCGTTAGACATAACGCGGCTCTGACCCCGGGCAGTTTATTCGCGATAATGCTCATTCCTATACCGCTTTTACATATCACTATCCCTTTTTTCCATCTTCCCTCCGACACCTCTTTCGCGGCGGCATATCCGTACCGCGGATAATCGCATGGCTCGGATGTCTCGGGTCCCACGTCTTTTATGGCCCATTTTCCTTTTTTAAAACTTTTCTTTATCTCTTCTTTAAGGGCGAACCCTCCGTGATCCGATCCGATAACTATTTTTTTAGCCATTTTATAAGCTCCTCTATCGGTTTTTTTATTGTTTTGAACGATAGTCTGTAGAAATCAAGCGGCATTCCGATAGGATCCTCAATATGGTTTTCCTCCCGGTCTTTATCTAACTCTCCCAGCAGCCTGACCTTTCCCGCGGCTTCCGATCTCATCTTTAAAACTTTTTCTTTATGGGCATCCTCCATAACAAGAATCATATCGGCCCAATCGATAAGCCTTACCGTAAGCGGCTTTGCCGCATACCCGTCGGCCTCTATTCCCTCTTCTTCAAGCAAGCGGATCACCGATCCCGGTGGGGGGTTTCCTTCCGGCGCGAAGGTTCCGGCAGACATCACTTCGCATTCTATCTTCTCTTCCGCGACACGTTTTTTCAGATAGGCCTCGGCCATTATGCTTCGGCAGCTGTTCCCGGTACAGACAAAAAGGATTTTTTTCATTTTTTCTTATTAATCTTTCTGTTCTTGGTTTCTATTTTTCTGACCAACTCTTTCTTATGCATCTGCAGTTTTTTGCTGATGACAGAAGAACCTAGCCCCAGTATCTCAGCGGCCAAGATGGCGGCGTTGACCGCTCCCGCTCTCCCTATGGATACCGTGGCGACAGGCACTCCCGCCGGCATCTGCGCGGTAGAAAGCAGCGAATCCAATCCGTCGAGTTTAGATTCCATCGGCACTCCTATGACCGGAATGACCGTGTGCGCGGCAACAACCCCAGCCAGATGCGCGGCTCCTCCCGCTCCCGCTATGATAACTTTTATCCCTTTTTTTTTCGCCGTCTTCGCGAACTCTGATGTTCTGTCAGGGGATCTGTGCGCGGAAAGTATTTTTATCTCAAAAGATATCCCGAATTTTTTCAAAATATCCCCGGCCTGAATCATGACCGGCATATCCGAATCGCTTCCCATGATTATGCTTACTATAGGCTTGCTCATCTTGGCTCCTTCTTTTTGAGTATAGAGTATATCGTATAGCGTATGTCGTATAGCGTGAACGGAAATAAAAATATATTCTGGGGACATTCTTCGACCCGGGCTTATACCCCCGCAGGAAGAGTGTCCTCAGAACTTCCACCCTCAACTTTCAGACTGTTTCCTTCCCCTTACACGGCATGCCGTGCCCCAACTACGAACTGTTTATCTCTTCACCCGCGCGATGGCTCTATGCGCTATATCTTTTCTGAAATGCGCGCCTTCGAACTTTATTTTATCGGCGGCCCTGTAAGCGTTCCGAGCGGCTTCTTCTATACCGTCACCCATACCGACCACATTAAGCACCCTTCCTCCTGTCGACCTGATCTTTCCGTCCGTTCTTTCGGTCCCGGCATGGAAAACCAGCGCACCTTCCTTTTCCGCTTCTTCTATCCCTTCGATGATCTTACCTTTTTCATACGCTCCGGGATACCCCCCCGCCGCCATAACTATACACACGCTTTCTCTCGCGTCCCATTCCATCGTAATATCCGCAAGTTTCCCGGCGGCGGTAGCAATAAATATTTCGGCAAGGTCGGTCTTAAGCCGCGGTAATATCGCCTGCGTTTCCGGATCTCCGAAACGGACATTGTATTCCAATACTTTGGGCCCGTCTTCGGTTATCATCAGTCCGGCATACAGTATGCCTTTATATGTTATCCCTTCTTTTTTCAAACCTTCCAGGGTCGGCCGCATTATGGTCTCTTCGATCTCTTTGAACAACGCTTCGTCTATGACCGGCGCGGGAGAATACGCTCCCATCCCTCCGGTATTGGGCCCTTCGTCGCCGTCAAACGCCCTTTTGTGGTCCTGGCTGGTCGCCAACGGCCTTACGGCCTCTCCGTCGGTCACGATCAGTATCGAGGCTTCTTCCCCGACAAGGAATTCTTCTACTATTATCTTCTCTCCGGCCCTTCCGAATTTCTTTTCCTGAAGCATGCTCCTGGCTCCAGCAACAGCCGTTTCCGCGTCCTCCGCTATTATTACCCCTTTCCCGGCCGCGAGACCATAGGCTTTCACCACTATCGGCATTGGGGCTTTTTTGAGATATTCTTCGGCCTCGCTAAAATCGTCAAAGATACGGAAAGCGGCCGTTGGTATATTGTATTCTCCCATAAGCTCTTTGGAAAATATCTTACTTGATTCCATTCTCGCGGCCGCGTATGACGGCCCGAAAACCGATATCCCTTCCTTTTCAAGGTCATCGGTTATACCTATGGCCAAAGGAGCCTCCGGCCCCACTACCACATGGCTGACGTTCTTGTCTTTGCAGAACAGGATGATCTCTTTATGATCTTCGGTATTGATGTCGACGTTCTCCGCGCAAAGAGAAGTCCCTCCGTTACCCGGAGCGCAATAAAGTTTTTTTACTTTTCCGCTTTGCCTGAGTTTCCAGCATATCGCGTGCTCTCTCCCTCCGGACCCGATAACTAATATGTTCATACCTTAAGATGTCCTCCGATCGCTATTTATTTTCGCATTACATGGTCTTTTTATTTTATTTTATTTCTACGCTTCTTTTTCCTTTATCTACATACCCGATTATACAGGCTTTATATGCTGAGTTTTTCGATGATCTTTTGCTAACGGCCTTTTCGGCGTCCCACGGGGAAACGGCTAGGACCATACCTATGCCCATGTTGAAAGTCCTGTACATTTCCTTGTCTCCGAGACCGGACCTTTCCCTGATCATTCCGAAAACCGCCGGTTCTTTCCACGCACTTTTGTTTATTACGGCCTTCATTCCCTCGGGCAGCATTCTCGGCACATTATCATAGAAGCCCCCTCCGGTAATATGCGCCGCTCCTTTTATCCTGGCCTTATTGTTGATCCCGAAAAATGTTTTTACATATATCGCCGTCGGGTTAAGGAATATGTCTTTTTTTTCTACAAGCTCTTTCTTTGAGAAGAGTTTGCGGACAAGAGAATATCCGTTGGAATGTATACCGGTAGACGAGATACCTATCAGAACGTCTCCTTTTTTTATCTTTTTCCCGTCTATCGCCTTATCTCTGGCCACGGCGCCGACGCTGAACCCGGCAAGATCATATTCTCCTTTGGGATACATGCCCGGCATCTCGGCTGTCTCTCCGCCGAGAAGAGCGCATCCCGCCTCACGGCACCCTTTGACTATACCTTTTATCACATCGGACCATTCTTTTTCTTTTAATTTTCCGCAGGCGAAATAATCAAGAAAGAAAAGAGGTCGCGCGCCGGAACATAAAAGATCATTAACGCACATAGCCACAAGATCTATCCCGATCGTATCATGTTTGCCGGCTTCCTGCGCGATCTTAAGTTTCGTCCCGACACCGTCCGTCGACGCTACTAAAAGCGGATCTTTCCCAAAAGCGGCCCTTGGATCAAAAAATCCTCCGAACCCTCCGACCGAGTCCATGCTCCCTCTGACCCTTGTTCCGTCGATAAGTTTTTTTGCTTTCTTTATAAGGCTGTTGGCCTTTTCGATATTCACGCCGGATCGTTTATATGTGATCTTCATATTTTATTCCGCTTTCTCCTATTACCTTGAGTTTTAACCGTAGGGGCACGGCATGCCGTGCCCCTCATCACTTAACACTTATTTCACTCTATTCCCGCCTTCTTGAATATCTTGTCAATATGCCGGAGATGATACTCGAGGCTGAAACAATCCTCCAACTCTTTACCTTTAAGATATTTTTTTACACTTGCGTTCTTAGCGGCATATTCCTCAAAGTCGCCTTTTTGTTCGTAGACCTTTAACGCGATCTCCTGGACGATATCATACGCTTCCATCCTGGTCGCGCCTTTTTTTATTAGTTCCAGCATGAGATGCTGTGAATATATCATACCCCGCGTAGCGCCTATATTCTCGCGCATCTTATCTTCGTTAACAACAAGTTTGGTTATCAGAGTTGTTGCCTTATCCAGCATATAATCGAGAAGACCGGTCGAATCAGGGATAATTATCCTCTCGACGGAAGAATGCGAGATATCCCTTTCATGCCATAGCGCGACGTTCTCTATCGCGGCATGCGCGTTGCCGCGGAGCACTCTGGCCATACCGGTGATACGTTCGCATATTATCGGGTTCTTCTTGTGCGGCATACTTGATGATCCGGTCTGTCCTGACGAAAAGAACTCTTGGACTTCCCCTATTTCGGTCTTCTGCAGACCGCGGACCTCAACGGCTATTTTCTCAAGCGTAGCTCCGACAAGAGCTATCGCGTTAATATACTCGGCGTGCCTATCCCTCTGGAGTATCTGGCTCGATACCACGGCGCTTTTAAGGCCCAGTTTCCCGCAAACATATTCTTCGACGAACGGGTCGACATTCGCGAAAGTCCCTACGGACCCCGATATCTTACCGGCGGCTATGGTCTCTCTTGCTTTTTCCAGTCTAGCTATGCCTCTTTCCACTTCTTTATAAAAAAGAGCCATCTTAAGACCGAAAGATATAGGTTCGGCATGGACGCCGTGAGACCGTCCTATCATCGGTGTTTTCTTATACTTAACAGCTTTCTGCTTTAACGCAGCGGCCAGACCTTTCGCCCCTTTGATGAGCAGATCCATGGCTTCGACCATCTGCACAGAAAGCGCGGTATCAAGAATATCACTTGAAGTAAGCCCGAAATGCAGGTATTTTGCCTCGTCCCCTATGTTTTCCGAGATATCTTTGATAAAAGCCACTACATCATGATGTGTTTTTGCTTCTATCTCCTGTATCCGTTTCACGCTGAATTTCGCTTTTTCTTTTATGACCCGGACGGCTTCTTTCGGAATGAGACCTTGTTCGGCAAAAGCTTCACACGCAAGGATCTCCACTTCAAGCATCTTCTGAAAACGATTCTCATCGGTCCATATCCCGGCCATCTCGGGACGGCTATATCGTTCGATCATTTTTATCTCCTCAATTTTCATGAAATGAAAATTGACCTTGAAGATGCGACGACAAGAAGCATCTGAAAGGTCTTCCTCATATCATTTTTCTTGCTTAAATTTTCATGAAATGAAAATTGACCTTGAAGATGCGACGACAAGAAGCATCTGAAAGGTCTTCCTCATATCATTCTGTCTCCTCAATTTTCACGAAGTGAAAATTGACCCTGAAGACGCAACGAACAGGAGCGTCTGAAGGGTCTTTTCTGCTTTATATTTATAAAGCTTTTTGCCGGAATACCCGAAACACACAATAAACCGCAGTGCTAACCATAC
>JBDRKO010000013.1:0-21203 GCA_043813915.1 Candidatus Omnitrophota bacterium | reverse complement strand
GTCAACGTTCGTGGTCAGAGGTAAGATCACGCCGGACGGGCTTAACGACATATTTCTCAGATCGTCGAGGAACGAGCTTAACGGGACGATGAAAGTAGTGGACCATATAAACGGTTCGACGGAGATGATAGGGGAAAGAGTGACATGCGTGATAGACGCGAGCAGGACGAAAGTCGTGCCTCAGAGTGACGGAACGAGTATGGTATCGACGACGATGTGGTATGACAACGAGATGGGTTATGTGGACCAGTTCGTTGAGCTTGCCGCCGAAGCGGGCACGAAAATACAGAAGGCGGAAGAAAAAAGCAATTTCGTGACGTTCAACGACGATAGAAAGATCGAACCCGCCGGGATACTGAAAACATTCCCCGTTACCGCGCCTTATACCACCGGAGATGTTGCCGGGACAGGAAGCTATGAGATAGAGACAATAGGAGCGTTCACGGACGATACGTCCGTAGCATCAGGAGTGATCGAAATTATCACGCTGAACGGCAATGCCCTTGATGTTGCATCGATACTGCCGATCATAGGAAAAAGGGAGTATGATGTGCTCATAACCGAAGGGGCGGTCACCCTGGAAGTGAACGGAGAGCCGCTTAAGAATACCGCGGGGGATACTCTCCTTTTCACGGCCGGTGATTCCGTGCTTTTCGTGGAGGATTGCATAGTCGTGAGCGATGCTGAGATAAATATCACGCAGCCCGTTAAGGACGGAGAAAACGAGATATCCTATGTGTTCAAAAAACACGGTCATGATCCGGTGACTTTTCATGTGAATTATATGAAGAACGCAGAAGAAGAGATCACGTACTCTGCATATGACGCTCTGTCCGCGCATACCGGAGACGTCGGCGTAAACGTAGACCTTTTTCTGCCCAAAGAGATGTTCTCCGAAAATGGACCGGGTTCAAGGGAAAGCGTTGAAGCTCTCTATAATAGTATTTTCGGAAAAAGAGGTCAGATAAATATCCGGACATATGACAGTTCGATTATTGGTCTTTATGAGGTAGAACGATTTAATGTAAGGGAAGGGGCTGTCGCCGTGCTCGGTGTGCCCGAGAATGTTAGAGAACTCAAAGGGCAAGCCACCGCGGATCTAAAGAATTTCCTTAGGGACAAGAGGATACTCGCACTTCCCGCTATGAGAGAGGGGCAGAGGGGAGTGGATATCGTCAGAGAAATAACGGGAGCGGCCATAATGCAGGCATCGCTCAAAGCGGAAGATATTCAGACTAAGACGAGTTTGGCTAAAGATGTTCTTAAAATGATGAGACAGTTTACCGGTAACAACCGTCTTAATTTCAACGATCTATATGGGATGCTGGCGTTCAACGATGATAAAATACCCGCGGAGATCAAGACCAGTGACGCGTTTGAATGGATGATAATGGTCCTAAAGAGCCTGCTGATAAATATGGAGATGACGCCGTTCGATCCGCTTAAAGAAATGGAGAAAAGACGGCAGATAATGTGGGCCGCGTAATATCCGGCCGGGTCAGTTCTTGATGAAAAAGAAGGATGGGGACGTCGCTGATATTTATGCGGCGTCCCCGTTTTTTTTTGTATATTTTTAGCTAAAAGCGCGTATATTTTACCGCTTGTAATAATAGAAATACTATGATATCTTATGTAATCAATAGATTAAAGCAAGTATTTCGGGAGGGGTATATGAGATTCTCGGAAAGGGTAACAGGTATACAGGCGTCGGCCACGCTCGCTATAACGTCAAAAGCGAAAGCGATGATAGCGGAAGGCCGGGATGTGGTCATTTTAGCGGCCGGAGAACCGGATCTCGATACGCCGGATATTATAAAAAATGCCGGGATCACCGCTATAAAAAAGGGGCAGACAAAGTATACGCCGGCAAGCGGGACGGTTTCTCTGAAAAAAGCCATATGCTGTAAGTTAAGTTCTGATAACGGGTTAGAATATAGCCCGAAGAATATAGTGGTCTCTAACGGTGCCAAACATTCCATATACAATGTGCTGCAGGTATTATGCTCGGACGGGGATGAAGTGCTTATCATCCCGCCATATTGGCTCAGTTATCCCGAAATGGTAAAACTGGCCGGCGGGACGCCTGTCGTCCTTCCCATGAGGGACGGATATAAGACGAACGCGCGGGATATTGAGAAAGCGATAACTCCCAGGACAAAAGCTCTTATCCTTAACTCTCCGTCCAATCCCACGGGTGTGATATACGGATTTGAGGAATTTAAAGCTATTGCCGAGGCCTGTGTGAACGCCGGAATAACCATAATAAGCGACGAGATATACGAGAAGATCATTTTTGACGGGGAAAAGCATTTTTCCATAGCGGCCGTGTCCAAAGAAGCGTTCGACTCAACAGTCGTTATAAACGGTGTGTCCAAAAGCTATTCCATGACGGGATGGAGGATAGGGTATGCGGCAGGAAGCGAAGAGATAATGACGCTCGTCTCGACCCTTCAAAGTCATGCTACTTCGAACCCGTGTTCGATCAGCCAGGCGGCCGCGGAGTGCGCGTTAACGTCCGATCTCGAAGCGGAAATGAAGAAGAACAGTAAAAAATTCCAGGATAGAAGGGACTTTCTTCTTAAAGCATTTGCGGGAGAGACGAAGATAAAGCCGTTCAAACCTTCGGGCGCTTTTTATCTCTATTGCGATATATCCGCCAGCGGAATGGATGCGATGGAATTTTCCAAAAGACTTCTCCAGGAAAAGAAGGTCGCGGTAATACCCTGCGGCGCTTTCGGTGACGATAACGCGATAAGGATAAGTTTTGCTACCGATATGAAAACATTGGAAGAGGGAGCGGAGAGAATAAAGGAATGGGTAAACGGAGTTTGTTGAGTTTGTAGTGTTCATAGTGTTTGTGGTGTTTCTTGAGGTAACGCTACAAACCCAATAAACGCTATAAACCCTAAAAACCATAAAATTGTTAGGAGTGAAAATGCGGCAGACCATAGCGGAAAAAATATTATCTAAACACGGAAAAAAGAAGGTCAGGGCGGGAGATATCGTCATGGCCGACGTGGATTTCTGTTTCGGCCAGGACGGAACAAGCGGAATGATCATCGACAGTTTCCGCAGGATGGGGATCGAGAAGATCTTTGATAAGAACATCTTCTGTATGGTCCTGGACCACTCCTGTCCCAGCCCCAATCTCGGGGTGTCGGCCATACATGACAAGATCAGGAACTTCGCCAAAGAACATGACGTGAAGGTCTTCGATGTGGGAAGAGGGGTGTGCCATCAGCTGGTGCCGGAGTCGGGATTCGTTACATGCGGGGATATTGTTCTGGGAGCGGACTCTCATACATGCACCTACGGCGCTATAAACGCGCTCTCTACGGGAGTCGGATCCACCGATCTCGCGATAACTTTGGCGAGCGGGAAGAACTGGTTCGTTGTTCCCGAGACCATAAAGATGTTGCTTGGCGGGACCCTTCCTAAAGGCGTGTATTCTAAAGACGTGATCCTTAAGCTGATAGGAGATATCGGCGCGGACGGCGCTACATATCAATCGGTCGAGTTTTACGGCAGTGTGATCGACGATATGAGCGTAGAGGCGCGTTTTACGATATCAAATATGGCCGTTGAAATGGGCGCTAAATGCGGATTGATGAGAGCCGACAGAAAGACATGCGAATGGGTGAAACGGCATTCCATCAGGGAATGCGCACCCGTGGAAGCGGATAAAGACGCCCGTTATTCGGATGTAAGGGAATACGATATGTCGGAACTGGCCCCGCAGGTCGCGAAACCTCATACGGTGGATAGCGTATGCGGTATAGAAGAAGTGGAAGGGACGCATATAGACGAAGTGAATATCGGGACCTGTACTAACGGACGGCTGGAAGACCTTGAGATAGCCGCTAAGATACTCAAGGGCAGAAAGGTAGCGCCCGGAATGAAACTTATAATAACGCCGGCTTCCCGGAGGATAGCTTTGGAAGCCATAAAAAAAGGGTTGGTCGATATCTTTATCAGCGCCGGAGGCATATTCAATAACCCGGGCTGCGGGCCATGCGTGGGAACGCATCAAGGCGTGCTGGCGGACGGGGAGAACGCTTTCTCGACAGCCAACAGGAATTTCAAAGGGCGTATGGGTAATCCGAATTCGAATATATATCTGGGCAGCCCGGCTACGGCCGCGGCTACGGCGCTTGAGGGCAAAATAGCCGATCCCAGGGAGCATAAGAGAAGATTGTAGGAGAGTGGTAGGGGCACGGCATGCCGTGCCCCTACGGTTCACTGTTACTCGACATACGCTATACGCAATACGAAACAAGGAGGCAGGACGTGGCGAATTTCGCTCATAGATTAAGGATGCAGGACGATATAAATACCGATTACATAATCTCGGGAAGGTATAAGTTCAAGATCCAGGATATGAAAGAACTTTCCAAACATATATTCGAGGACCTTGAAGAGGATTTCTATAAGAGAATAGGAAAAGACGATTTTCTTGTGGCCGGTAAGAATTTCGGATGCGGATCCTCCAGAGAACAAGCTCCGGCGGCGCTAAAAGCCAGCGGACTGCGCGCCGTCATCGCGAAAAGTTTTGCCAGGATATTCCATAGAAACGCTTTCAATGTGGGTCTGTGCCTTATAGAGTGCGACACCAGCCATATCGATGATATGGACGAAATAGAATTGGATCTCGGGACAAACACCATAAAGAACGTATCCAAAGGGCTGAATATAGAGATAAAACCCATACCGGATATCATGAAAAAATTCCTGGATAAGGGCGGGGTCATAGAATATTTTAAAGCATACGGCAGTTTCGATAACGCGATCTGATAAAGGTTCGGGCCCGGGATAGGCCGCGGAGGATACGAATGAGGGTCGTGGACCTGGGGATAACGGATTATCGGGAAGCCTGCAGGATACAATCAGAGATATTAGCGAAAAGGATAAACGGTGATATTCCGGATACGCTTATAGTAACGGAACATGAACCGGCCGTAGTTCTGGGGCGGACATCCGATATGAAAAGCGTCAGGGACGCGAGGTATTTCGAGAAGAACAATATTCCCGTGATCAGATCTTCGCGCGGAGGAAAGATCACGTATCATTCTCCCGGACAGATGGTGCTGTATCCGATAGTGGATCTTAAGGAAAGGGCACGTGATATTTCTTCATACATAGACGAGCTTGAATGCGCGGTGTCGGAAGGGCTCAGGGAAATGGGGATACCCGCTGTCCGGCATACGGAAAGAAGAGGGGTTTGGGTAGAGGGAAAGAAAATAGCGTTCAGCGGTATATCTCTCAGAAAATGGGTGACTTACCACGGGATCATAACCAATATCAATAACGATATAACGCCGTTCTCTCTGATAGATCCATGCGGGGAAAAAGATATCGAAGTCACTTCCGCCGGGGCCTTTTTAGGCGGATATTTGGACATGGAAGCGGTAAAAGAAAGGTTTGTCCGGTTGTTCCGGAAGAGTTTCGAAAAGAGGCAAAAAGCAGAGGTCGTTGATCGGTAAAGGAGGATATATGCTGTTCAAACTGCCGAAGATCACGAAAGGGGAGGACAGCGCCGTTGTAACTAATTGGCATGTAAAGAGTGATGAAAGGGTCAAAAAAGACCAGGATATTGTCGAGGTCTCTACCGATAAAGCTACCTTTGATGTAGCGTCTCCGTGTGACGGGGTCCTAAAAAAGATATTGAAAAGGACGGGAGACGACGTCCGGTCCGGGGAGATCATAGCTGAGATAGAACAATAGGAGATGAGATGGAAGAAGCGAACAGAATGAAAAGATTGCCCAGATATCTTTTTACGATAATTGACGATCTGAAAAAAGAAGCTATCAGCAAGGGGACGGATATACTGGATCTTGGTATGGGGAATCCCGATATCCCCACACCGGACCATGTTGTGGAAGAACTCTGTGTCCGGGCAAAAGCGCCGGAGAACCACAGATATTCAAGGTCAATAGATAAGTCGGAAAGTGAGCTTAGGAAAGCCATAGCGTCGTGGTATGACAAACGGTTCGGAGTAAAACTGGACGCTGATACCGAAGTCCTGCCCCTAATAGGGTCAAAGGAAGGTATAGCGCATGTGTCGCTTACGTTCCTTAACAGCGATGATGTAGCGCTTGTGCCTAATCCGAGTTATCCGGTCCATTTTAACGGGGTGCTGATAGCGGGGGGGATACTTCACAATCTGCCGATAAGCGCGGAAAAAGGGTTTATCCCGGACCTTGACAGTATAAGCGCGGATGTTCTGAAAAAAGCTAAGATGATATTCCTGAGCTATCCGAACAATCCCACAACAGCCGTGGCGAACAAAGAATTTTACGAGAAAGCGGTAGCTTTCGCTAAGAAGCACAGTATAATCCTGATCAGCGATCTCGCGTACTCGGACATCGTGTTCGATGGGTATAGGGCGCCGAGCATGCTTGAAGTGCCGGGAGCTAAGGATGTGACTATAGAATTCCATTCTCTGAGCAAATCTTACAATATGGCGGGATGGAGAATAGGTTTTGCCGTCGGGAATAAAGGCTTACTTAAGTCCCTGGCCAAGACAAAAGGGTATATGGATTTCGGCATATTCAAGCCGGTCCAGTACGCGGCCATAAAAGCCCTGACGGGTTCTCAGGACTGCGTAAAAAAACAGGTCGAAATATACAAGAAACGACGGAATGTTATGGTAAAAGCGCTTTCTGACATAGGATGGGAGATCCCGAAACCTAAGGGCACGTTCTATCTGTGGGCGCGCATCCCGGACAAATACAGCGCGCTGACATCAATGGAATTCGTATCGCTTCTCATTAAAGAAGAGGGGGTCGTTCTTTCTCCGGGCACGGGGTTCGGTGAATACGGCGAAGGTTTTGTGCGTTTTGCTCTGGTGGAAAAAGAGGACAGACTTCTTGAGGCGGCAAGACGGATCAAACGCGTGCTGGACATGGAAGTCTGACGCGCCGGCGGCATATCATTACGCATATGAATAAAAAGGTCTTGATCTTTTATATTTCCAAACTGTCCGGGCATTTTCACGCGGCTAACGCGATCGAAAAGTGCCTCTTGGAGATATCGCGCGATGTGCAGATACGCAAGATAAACGCGCCGGAATATACAAATCCCATACTCGGAAGAATACTAAACAAGGCATATCTTGAGGTCATCAAAAAGAAGCCGGAAGTGTGGGGTAATATATACGATAATCCGGAAGTGATGAAAAAAACGGAAAAAGCGCGCAATACCCTCCAGCGGTTCAATAGACCGAAGATGAAAAAGCTCTTAGAGGGGTTCTCTCCGGACGTTATCTTCTGCACTCAGGCGTTCCCTTGCGGGATGGTCGCGGAGTATAAAAAGATCTCGGGAAGCCCCGTCAAGCTTGTCGGTGTTCTGACGGATTTTGCGCCTCATTCATACTGGCTTTATGATGAGGTTGATATCTATATAACCCCCTCGGAAGAGACCGCGAAGGTCCTTGTCAGTAAAGGGGTAAGAGAAGATAAGATCAGGGTCTACGGCATACCCGTGGACCCGAAATTCAGCAAAAAGACGGAAAAAGAAGAGATAAAGAAAAGTCTGGGTCTTTCTCCGGACCTGCCGGTGGTGCTTATCATGGGAGGGAACCAGGGATTGGGATGTATGGACGATGTGGTCCGGTCCCTGACCCATTCGCCCCGGCGAAGTCCCGTACTTCAGCGCGGGGAAAATAGCCGGGGCTCCCCTCGCGGTGCTCGGGACACTGCAGGATCAATTGGGAACCCTTCGGCTTCGCTCAGGGCAAGCAAGCCCCGGTCTTTAGACCGGGATATCGGTAAATTGACGGAAGATCATGAACCCAGATATCAGCTTCTGGTCGTCACCGGGTCGAATAAAAAACTTTATTCCAGGCTCAAAAAGATCCAGAAACAAACCGTAGGATCGGCCCTGACGGTCTTTCCCTTCGTTGAGAACATTAACGAACTGATGGATGCCGCGGATGTGATCATAACCAAAGCGGGCGGAATGACCGTAGCGGAGTCTCTGGTCAAGGCCCTACCCATGGTAATAATGAACCCCATACCCGGGCATGAACGGATGAACACGGATCATTTGGTCTCGAAAGGGGCGGCGATAGAGGTCGAGGATCCCGCGGATCTGCGCGGCAGACTTGACGGGATATTCGCTGAAAAAGGAAAGTTGGCCCGGATGAAAGATAGCGCGGAAGCCATAGCTAAACCTTCCAGTGCGCTGGATATAGCGCGTCTTGCTTTTTCCTGACGGGCACGATAGGCGGTCAGTATGCTTTATATAGTTTATAAAATAGTTTTTTTTCTTACCAATACGCTGCCTTTAAGATGCAGTTACGCCATAGCGTCCGCTGTGGCGAGAATTTTCTATATATGCTCAACGCGGGATAGACGCGAGCTCAAGGAGAACCTTCGTGTGGTTATGGGAGATGGAACTGACGGGAGAACCTTGGGGAAATGCGCGTTCAGGGTTTTCAGGAATTTCGGTAAATATATGGTCGATTTTTTCAGATGCAGTGAGCTTACGGAGGCCTATATAAAGGAAAAGATCAACGTGAGCGGCCTGGAACACCTGGATGAATGCGTTTCGGAAGGAAGGGGTACCGTTCTTGTAGCCCTTCATCTTGGTAACTGGGAACTGGGAGGGGCCTTTATAGGCAGGTCCGGATATCCTATAAGCGCTATTGTGCTTGATCATGCGGATAAGAGAGTTAACGCGTTCTTCGTTAGGCAGCGCGCGGTCAACGGATTAAAGTCCATACCGATAGGAGCTCAGATCAGAGAATGTTTCAAGGCCATTAAAAGGAACGAAATGGTAGCGGTAGTCGGTGATAAAGATTATACATCCAACGGTATACCGGTGACGTTCTTCGGGAAAAAGGCCGTTATCCCCAGAGGTCCGGCGGTATTAGCCCTCAGGACAGGCGCTCCTATGGTCTTTTGCGGTGTTATAAGAAATAGCGACGATACATACAGCATTAGTTTTGAGGAACCTATAAGACAGGTCCCTACGGGGGATCATAAAAAGGATGAAGAGGAACTTATCGGGAAATATCTAAGGGTGTTCGAGCGGTACATACGGCGGTATCCCGATCAATGGTATGTGTTCAGGAGAATATGGCCGCAAGAAAAGACAATACAATAGCGGTAATGCCGTCATATAACGAGTCTCGCACGATAGGCGCTATAGTCAGGGACATAGCGAATCTGGGAGTAAGCGTGCTTGTTATAGATGATGGGTCATCCGACAGTACGGAACGTATAGCCCTTGACGCGGGGGCTATGGTGATGAGGAACAGGAAGAATTTCGGAAAAGGGTTTTCCGTCAGGGAAGGAATAAAATATGTCCTTAAAAAGACCAATTTTGAATGGATGATAATAATGGACGCCGACGGTCAGCATCCCGCGGAGGATATACCGGTGTTGATGGAAGCGACCCGTTCCGGGGACAGGGAACCGGATATTGTCATAGGTAACAGGATGCATAATACCCGGGCGATGCCGCCTTTGCGCTATCTTACGAACAGGTTCATGTCGTGGGTCCTGTCGGGGATATGCGGGCAGTATATCCCCGATACACAATGCGGGTTCAGGATAATCAAAGTAAGGGCTTTAGAGAGGTTGAGGCTTACTTCAAAAAAATACGATATAGATTCCGAAATGCTTATGGATGCCGCCGCGCGTAATATGATAATAAGGTCCGTTCCCGTGCAGACCATATACGGAGAAGAGACCTCGAGGATAAAACCCGTGAGAGATACGGTCAAATTTCTTTCACTTATAATCAAGCATCGTTTTAATAAGGGGTAATATGATAGACAACCTGGCGAACGCGTTAGTGTCGGTAAATAAAGAGGCCGCCGTAGTGATATTGGGAGCAATGCCGGTTTCGGAGCTGAGAGGCGCTATTCCCTTGGCTATCGCCTTGGATCTTTCTCCGCTTAAGGCGTATATGCTCGCTGTAGCGGGCAACCTATTGCCGGTCGTACCTTTACTCCTGCTTTTGAGGCCGGTTTCCGAGAGACTCAGGAAGATACCGTTGTTCGACCGTTTTTTTACGTGGCTTTTCGAAAGGACCAGAAATAAAGCGGATCTTATAGAAAGATTCGAGGCCTTGGGATTGATCCTTTTTGTAGCTGTACCATTGCCGGTGACCGGAGCATGGACGGGATGTGTGGCGGCTACTCTTTTTAAAATAAGGTTCAGATATGCGCTGCCCGCGATAATCGCGGGAGTACTTATAGCCGGAATAATAGTTCTGGTCTTGAGTCTTGCCGGTAAAGGGATGCTTACATCCGGCGCGTAGGGGCACGGCATGCCGTGCCCCTACCATAATTCACTATCCGCCATCCCCCTCAATATTCCCTTGACTTCCCGAACAAACAGGCATATACTTAACTTTATTAAAATTTAAGTAAGTTAAATATTTAGTTACCGGACCTTTGGAGGGATATATGCCGAAACTTGATATAAACCTCGGGGAAGAGATGGCAAAAATGCATCCGCTGCTTCTCCGGAAGATGGCTATTAAACAAATGAAGGTCTTGGGCGGGGACAATATCGGTATTACCGGTATGGCTATTCTGGACATACTGAAAGAAAAGGATCCCTGCCGTATGGGTAAGATCGCTAAGGTCATGGGTTTTACCATGAGCGCGGCTACCGGAGCTATAGACAAAATGGTCGAAAAAGATCTGGTCAAAAGGGACCGGGATAAAAATGACAGAAGGGTGGTAGAAGTCTCGATACTGCCCAAGGGAAAAAGAGTGATAAAAAAGATAGACACCTTACGCGTTAATGTGGCAAATGATGTATTCGCCGTTTTTACCGAAAGGGAAAAGGCGGAATATATCAGGCTGCTAAGAAAGGCATACGATAAACTGAAGGGTGATCAGGATGCGTGATATCATTAAAAGGAAGGGCGTTTTTATTGCTGGACTTATCTGTGGCGCGCTTGTTCTTGTTCAGGTTAAGGCGCATGGCGGAGAGGCTACCCTTAAAACGGTTTCCCTTGAGGAATGCGTTAGAACCGCCGTAACGAACAGTTTTGAAGTGAAAAAGGCCAAACTCGATCTTTATATAGCGGAAACCGGCCGCATGTATTCCGAAGCTGTTTTTGATACCGTTATATACGGCGGGGTGTCCTATCTAGAAGATAAACGCCAGCAATTGTCGGTCTTTGCTTCCGATGACAACCAGACCAATTCGTATTACGCGGGCATCGCAAAGACCTTACCCACGGGAACGCAAATTTCAGCGGAATTATCGGATCAAAGAACATGGAATAATACGGAATTTACGTCGACCAATCCCGCCCAGGAGATCGAGGGAACGGTGACCCTTACGCAGCCTTTGGCAAAGAACGCTCTGGGGTATATAGACAGAGGGAATATCTCTTTGACCAGGATGGCCATAGAGAACGCGGGGCTGGACGAACAGGACAGGATAGAAGATGTTATTTCTAAAGTTGAAAAGGCATATATCGGTCTTGTGCATGCCTCGGAAACTTTGGATATATATAAGGAAATGCTTAAAAGATCCGAAGAACTGAACGAGACCGACAAGAAGAATTTCGATATAGGGCTCGCGGAAAAAGTCGATCTGATGGCTTCGGAAGCCAATCTTTCAAGGATAAAGGCCGAGTATAATATTTCGAAGAACGATCTGGAAAAGGCCAAGGCCGATCTTAGATTGTTGATGAATGTCCCGGCGGAGAACGATCTGGAGGTAAGAGAAGACATCATGCTGGAAAGTCCCTGCGATGATATCGAAGGAGGCCTTAAAGAAGCGTTCATGAAAAGAAGGGATTATATCGCCGCGAAAAAGGATATCGAGATCAAAGGGTTGAACCTCAGGATAAAAAAGAACAACAGCTGGCCGGAAATTGACGTTAGTTTAAGTATGGCTGTCAATGGACTGGAAGGAGACCTGACCGAAGCTGTTAGAAAGGCTACAGGCAGAGATAATACATATTATTTCGCCGGGATAGAGGTTGAGATGCCGCTGGATAATCGTGATGCCCTGAGCCAGAAAGCAAAAGCCGGATATGAGAAAGAAAAAGCTTTGATCACGCTGAAAGAGACCGAACGCGTCATAATAACCGAAATAGGTAACGCTTTCGGTGACATGAAGGCCCTGAAGGAAAGCATAGAATATTCCGATAAAGCCGTTGAACTGGAAGAGAAAAAACTTGCCGAAGAGGAAACAAGGTTCAAGTACGGCAGGAGCGGCACTAAGCGCATAATAGACTATCAAAGGGACATACTGAACGTTAAACTGGAAAACGCCGTTTTTCGCCGCAGATACAATAATGCCGTGATCGATCTTGCCCGGAAGATGAACGTTACTCTCGGCAAATATAAGGATAAGCTATGAGCCTGCCAAAATTCAGCGTTAATCAATCTCTTTTCGTGAACCTGATATCGGTCATCATCCTGATAATAGGGGTAACGGTATTGTTCGGTATGAACAGGGAAATATTCCCGAATGTGGATTTTGATAGAGTGTCCGTGACTACGGCATATCCCGGATCTACTCCCGCGGATGTAGAGAAACTTATTACGGTACCTTTGGAAAAAGAGATCAAAGAGGTAGATGGTATAGACGAGATGAGCTCGTCTTCGACCTCCGGGATGTCCTTGATACAGATAAAGATCGATCCAGATGAAGATAACAAGCAAAAGGTCATACGTGACATAGAAAGCGCGGCGAAGAGGGTCAAAGGCCTGCCGGACGCTATAGACGAGGATCCTATTGTTGAGGAATTGACAACAAAACAATACGCTGTTATCGAGGTATCTTTATCCGGGAACGTGGACGAGCATACATTGCAGGGTTATGCCGAGGCGCTGGAAGATGAGATCGAGAATATCGACGGGGTCGCCAAGATAACTAAGTCGGGATACAGGGATCGGGAAATACAAGTGCGTGTTATACCCGAAAAACTCGAAGAGTATTATGTTTCCGTTGATGAGATAGAAGAAGCTTTAGCCGCAAGGAATATCAGTATACCCGCGGGAGAGATGAATACCGAGGACACGGAGTATAGCGTGCGGACCACGGGAGAGTTCGATACGGCCGCTGAGATAGAAGAAGTGGTGATAAGGGCGAACGATTCGGGGAATTGGCTCAAGATAAAAGATGTCGCTGAGGTCAAGGACTCTTTTAAGAAGGAAAGTATCATCTATAAGACGCGTGAAACGCGGTCCATAAATCTTATTGTGCAGAAAAAAGAGTCCGGGGACGCTATAGATTGTGTTGATAAAATACGCGAAGTGTCCGACGCGTTCGAAAAACGATGTCCGGACGATCTCGAGATATCGTATGTGAACGATTATTCTTTTTTTACGAGACGCCGGCTGAATGTCCTGAAAAATAACGGATGGTTCGGATTGATACTTGTTGTTTTCGCGATGATGATGTTCCTGCAGAAACGCGTCGCTATGATGGCTATACTGGGCATTCCCATAGCGTTCTTTACGACATTCATAGTGATGGGCATGATGGGTATAACCATAAACATGATAAGCATGTTCGGCCTGATAATAGTGCTTGGGATGCTCGTGGATGACGGGATAATCGTCGCCGAAAATATATTCAGGTATATGGAAAAAGGTCTGCCGCCCAGAGAAGCCGCGGTTAAAGGCGCGGAAGAGGTCATGGGCGCCGTGACCGCGGCCGTGCTTACGACCGTCGCGTCGTTCGCTCCGCTTCTTTTTATGTCAGGCATTATCGGTAAGTTCATACGCGATATACCCACGGTGCTTATCATAGCGCTGTTGGCGTCCCTCGCGGAAGCGTTGATAATCCTGCCGAGCCATCTGGCGGATTTCGTGAAAGCGAAAATTGACGAGACCGGAAAGTCTCTGGGAGTGCAGAAAAAAGTGCTTTGGTTCGATAATCTGGTCAAAGGGTATACCAAGGTAGTGAAAGGCGCTATAAAGAGAAAATACAGGGTGCTGGTGATATTCTCTCTGGTCCTCGGCTTATGCGGTTTTCTGGCGGTGAACGTAATGAAGTTCAGGCTTTTTCCCAGCGCCGGGATAAACTATTTCTTTGTCAGGGCCGAGGCTCCTATAGGGACACCGCTCGAAAAGACCAATGAATTGATCCTGCCTGTTGAGGAAATAGTCGCTCAGCTGCCGCCGGAAGAACTTGATACTTTTGTTACCTCTGTCGGGAGCATATCCGAGGACAGGCATGACCCGTTCTCCGGGATCGCAAGTTATGTAGTACAGATAGCGGTGTATCTGACTCCCGAACAGGACAGAAAAAGAAAGGCAAGCGAGATAATCGCGGAAATGCGCGCGAAAACAAAAGATATACAGGGATTCACGGATATGCGGTTCGAAGAAGCCGAGTCCGGGCCTCCCGTAGGAAAAGCCGTTGAGGCCAGGATAAGAGGAGAGGATTTCGCCACGTTGGACCGGATATCCGCCGAATATATGGATTTTTTAATGAGTATTGACGGGACTACCGATGTCACCTGGGACCATAAGCCCGGGAAAGAAGAGATATTGGTGAAAGTGGATCATGATAAGGCCTCTTTAGCGGGGATCACCATACAGCAGGTGGCCAAGACTGTCAGAAGCGTGTTTGAAGGAAATGTCGCTACCAGGATAAAACCCGTAAAAGCCGAAGAAGAAACGGATGTCACGATAATGTTCCCGGAGGATGCCGGTAAAGACATGTCGGTATTTGAGAACGTTCTTATCCGGAACAAGTACGGGAATCTCGTATCCTTGGAAACAATCGCGAAAGTAGAAAAAGTTCCCGGAAGCACCACGATAAGTCATTTGGACGGGAAACGCGTGGTAACGGCTTCGTGCAATGTGGACGTTTCGAAGATAACTCCGATAGAGGTCAATAGAATGCTTGCGGAAAGATTTAAAGATATATCCGAACGTTATATGGGATATTCCGTGAAATACGGGGGAGAACAGGAAGAGACAATGGATTCTCTGATAAGCCTGCTTAAGGCGTTTATGTACGCGTTCCTCATAATATATCTCATATTGGCGTCCTTCTTCAGGTCGGTCATCCAACCGTTAATAGTTATGCTCGCGATCCCGTTCGGATTGATAGGGGTCGTGTTCGCTTTCTTGGTGCACGGGATGCCGTTCTCTTTTATGGCCATTTTGGGCATAGTGGGGCTTAACGGAATAGTTGTTAATGATTCCATAGTTCTGGTAAGCTTTATAAACAAACTGCGGAATGACGGTATAACGAGATATGAATCCATAGTGAAAGCCGGGCAGATGAGGCTGAGACCCGTGCTTTTGACAACTATAACCACGGTGGGAGGATTATCCACCGTAGCGTACGGTATAGGGGGAAAGGATCCTTTTCTTGTTCCAATGGCCATGGCTGTGTGCTGGGGAATAGCTTTCGCGACGCTTCTCACTCTGATAGTGATCCCATGCATTTATTCCATAGTGGACGATATCGCTCTCAAGGTGACGCATCATTCCAGTTTGATCAGAAGCGAACGGGTGGAATAGAGAAAAACGAAGACCGATCACGCCCCGACTCCGGGTCTTTTGCGATAGTAATAAAAATAGTATTCACAATATCCTGTCCTCAGGCTATAATTAGTTATGAACAGGACAGCTTTCCGTAACTTGATCTTACTTACTCATATATTCTTTCTATCATCCGTGTGTGCTCCCTTGTCAGCTCAAGAGTCCATTATCGACCCGAAAAAGATCCAACTTGATAACGGGACGAGGATCATAGCTGGTCATATACCGGAGTCCCCTCTTACGACTGTCCAAATAAGGGTTCTATCGGGTCTATCTAACGAGGGAACTTACGCGGGGGCGGGTATATCTCATTTTCTGGAACATCTTCTTTTTAAAGGCACTCCTGAGCGAACTTCCGAGGAATTAAGAAAACGGATAAAACTCATGGGCGGTGTGGTGAACGGATCGACCGGTCTGGATTCTGCCGAGTATCACATAACGGTTCCCAATGAGGAATTGGAAGAGGCGATAGGGCTTATAACCGATATTGTGATGTTCCCCGTCTTTTCCGACGAGGAAATGGAAAGAGAGAGAGAAGTGATACTCCGGGAAATACGTCTTCTGGAGGACGATCCGATGAGCCGCCGGATATCCCTTCTTTTTTCGGAAACTTACAGTACCCATGTGTATAGGCATAGGATAATCGGAGAAGCCGACAAGGTCAGGGGACTTACCCATAAAGATATTACGGACTATCATGCGCAGGCCTATACGCCTGAAAGAATAGTGGTAGGGATCGTCGGCGGAGTGCCCGAGAAGGAAAGTCTGCGCCTCGCTTCGGAGAAGCTCGGCGGATTCAAGAGGGGCAAGGGTTATGTTCCGGAGATAGAACCCGAAACGCCGCACGCGGAAGCGGTATTCTCAAAATTCGACGCCGATGTCAGCCTAGGATATATGGCCATAGGGTTCATGACCACCAGTCTTTATTCTAAAGACCTTTATCCCGTAGATGTCTTGAGCATACTTTTCGGGACGGGAGAGGGATCCCGTCTGTATAAAAGGCTTGTGAAAGAGAAAGAACTGCTTTATGAGGTGTCCAGTTTCAATTACACTCCTAAATACCCGGGATCGTTCGTGATCACCGGGACGGGTGAACCGGAAAAGCTCGAGGAGGCCAGGACCGAGATATTCCGGATGATAGAGGAGATGAAAAGCGGCGGCGTATCCGACAGCGAGGTGAGCAGGGCGAAGAACCTTGTTATTTCGGATTATCTTTATTCTCATGAAATGGCAGAAGAGATAGTCTCCTCAATGACGACTTCCGAGATGCTTATGGGGGACCCGCTTTTCTTTCAGGAATACGTAGAAGGGATAAATAAGGTCACGGCCGAGGAGGTAAAAGGGATATTACCCGAATATTTTACGGAAGATAATTCAACCACCGTTTTTCTGCTTCCCGCGGAGCCTTCTGTGAGGCCCAATGAGGAGCTCACGCTTAAAGGCGGACCCGGGGAGAGGGGCGCAGGCGCCAAAAGGGACAGCCCGGAAGAAAAGAAAGAACAGCCGGTAAGCGCGGAGAAAAAAACGTCCGACAAATCCGGGAAGATCGAAGAGAAGGACTATACAGAGCGGATCGCGGTCGGAGCAAAAAAAAGCGAAGATAAGATCCCCTCGGTAAAACACGAGCCGATCATAACCTCTTCGGAAGAAAATGAAGATGAACAGGTGTCCGAAGCTCTGACTCTGGATAATGGGCTTACGATCGTCGTGAAGAGAAGGCCCAGGCTCCCCTTAGTGTCGGTCACGTTCGCCGCGCACGGCGGTTTGCGGGAAGAGACGGAACATAGCAACGGGGTATCCAATCTTACCTCGGCGCTTCTTTTGAAGGGGACATCAAATCGGACGGAAAATGACATAGTATCGAATATAGAGGAATACGGAGGGAGTATAAGCGCTTTCAGCGGGATGAACAGCATCGGGGTAAGCATGGATCTTTTATCCTCGAGGATGGAGAGCGGATTTGATATCCTGGAAGACATTCTGAAGAACAGCATATTTCCCGAAGACGAGCTGATAAGGATAAAGAAAAAGATCGTAGCGTCCATAAAAGAAGAGGATAAAGATATATTTGATAGAGGTATGAACGCTTTACGCGTACTGCTTTACGGGAAAAACCCTTATTCAATGCGTATTTCCGGAGAAATAGGAACGGTAGGGAATATGTCCCGGGAACGCGTTATGAGCTTTTATCAGGGACAGGTCATCCCCGAAGGATCCGTCATTACCGTTGTGGGGGATGTGGATATAGAAGGGGTCGTAACGGACCTGAAAGAACGTTTCTCCGGATGGGACAGAGAAAAAGAAGCCGCGCCCGTGAACGATCTTGAACCTATACGCGAAGAGAAAAGAATAGATCTCGATATGGAGAAAGAACAAGCGCTCTTTATGTGCGGGTTCCAAGGGGTAAAGATGGATGACGAAAAGAAATATCCGTTATCGATCATAAGCGCTCTGCTTTCCGGTAGTGACGGTCTTCTGTTCTTTTCCGCACGCGAAGAAATGGGAATAGCTTACGCGTCCGGAGCGCTAAATGTTCCTGCCGTGGATCCAGGATATTTTTTGCTGTATCTGGCTACCACCGAGGAGGACCTGTCTTCCGCGGAAGAAGCGGTCTTTAAAGCCCTGGCCAAGGTTAGGCGCGGGGAGATCGAGGATGATGATATAACCGCGTCCAAGAACAGATTGATAACTCAAAGCGCGTTATCTCTCGAGACGAACAGCGCCGTGTCTCTGCGTATGGCATTGGATGAACTTTATGGTCTGGGATATGAGGATTATAAGAGATATCCGGAAAAGATAAGGAATGTCTCAAAAAAGGATATAGAGAATGTATCGGGTGAAATTCTTATGACCGCCAGAAGTGCCGTAGTTCTTGTCCATTCCACGCGGGCGGAAAGGTAGAGGGGAAAGGGCAGCCTTTATATCGCTTTACCCGCGGGAAAGCTGATCTACAATGAATATCGGCGTTATTTTAAGGAGCTATATGACCAGAGTGCCTATCGCGCAAGGAACGTTCTATCCTGACAAGGTCCGATCTCTATCGGAAGAGCTCGATGAGCTTATCCCCGAAAAGAAGGACAAGATCGATGCCTTCGGGGCGGTTATCCCGCATGCCGGATATCGATATTCGGGATCCGTCGCAGGTGCGACCTATGCCAGGATCCTTCCGAAGGACATATATGTCCTATTGGGTCCCAATCATACAGGTTACGGTGCGGATATAGCGTTCTCAGATGAGACATGGAAAACCCCTATGGGAGAGAGCTCCGTCAGTGCTTCGTTCATAAAAGACGTTAAAGAACGGACATCTATGATCCGGACGGACAGAAGCGCACATGCATCGGAGCACTCAATAGAGGTGCAGCTTCCGTTCATCAAAAGGACGGCACCGTCGGCGGAAATAGTACCCATTAGCATTAAACACTGCTCCACGGAAGATATGTGGCGATTAGCGGAAGTGCTTACCGGCGTCATATCCGGATCAGAAAAAAGGATCATGATCGTAGCTTCGAGCGATATGACCCATTATGAATCCCGCAGATCGGCCAGGGAGAAGGATATGCTAGCGATACAAAAGATATTATCCGTTGATCCGGAAGGGCTTATAGATATAGTGGAAAGCATGGATATCTCGATGTGCGGATATATTCCTTCCGCTTTGATGCTTATGTGCGCGCGTATATCGGGCGCGAAGAAAGCGGAACTGGTCAAATATTCGGACTCAGGGTATACTACAGGGGATACACAGCAGGTTGTCGGCTATGCAGGCATAGCGGTTTATCGGTAAACATGGACCGGGAGGCATGATGTGGCTCTTTAGAAAAAAACAGAAGATAATACTCGCGCTCGGAGGCGGAGGGGCCAGAGGCCTGTCCAATATAGGGGTGCTTAAGGTCTTGGAGAGGTCTTTCGGCAGGGAACATATGCCTTTTGACATGATAGTGGGGACCAGCATAGGCAGTCTTATCGGGGCGGCCTATTGTTTGGGGACTTCTCCCGAGGAAATAGAGAAAAAGGCCGAGATGTTCAGCTGGCCGAAAATAGTCGATCTGGGATTTTCGTCAACGGGGCTGCTGAAAGGCAATAAGTTCTCTGATATCATAAGCGATATAGTGGGCAATAAGGGATTTGATGATCTTAAGATACCTTTCGGGCTGACGACCACTGATATAGAAACGGGCGAAGAATGCGCGCATACCTCAGGGGATATGGTCCGATTGATACGCGCCAGCTGTTCTTGGCCGGGCATATTCTCGGCGGTTGAGGTAGGAGGCCGCCTGTTAACGGACGGAGGCGTGCGTAACAGTATCCCTACAAAAGCGGCTAAAGACCTGGGCGCCACGCTCATTCTGGCCGTAGACCCGGGATTCTGTGTAAAATGCCAGAAAATAAACAATGCCATGACAGCGCTAATACAGTCTATCCAGATAATGGGAGAAGAACTCAACGCGTATCAGGCAAGGGCCGCGGACGTGGTAATAAAACCGGTACTCGAAAATGTAGATCAGTTCGATTTTGACCGCGCGGCGGAGATAATAGCCGGCGGAGAAACGGCCGCTTTGGATAAAATAAGGACGATAAAACGTAAACTGAAAAGGCTGGGGAGATAAGTGAAAAAAAGTTTTTCCGTTGCGATGCGTGTACTGATAAGTTTCGGTCTTCTGGGTCTTCTCGTGTGGATAATGAAAGACGATCTCGGCGGTATATGGCCCGCCTTGAAGGAGATAAAGAACTATCTTCCCGTTGCGGCCTTTCTTGTTCTCGTCAACATATACCTACAGGCATACCGGCTCAAGATCATTTTTGAGGGGGAGGATCTTGATCTTACGCTCTTAAGCTCGCTACGCCTCACGTTCATCGGTTCTTTTTTTAATAATTTCATGCCCACGGCTGTCGGCGGAGATATCGTCAAAGCGCACTATGCTTCCCGGATAAACGGAGAAAAACTGAAATCCTACGCAAGCGTTATGATGGATAGGCTCATAGGGTTGTACACCTTCGTCGCTATTGCCGCCGTATCCTGTCTGGTATACCGCGGCAGGATAGACATGCCGGCAATTAAACCGGCTGTGATCGGGATAACCTTAGCCGGTATCGCGGGGTATTTCGTTATCACACATAAAAAGATAGCCGTATTCCTGGAGAAGGCCTTTTTCGGGATAAAGATGATGGGGCTTGGGAAAAAACTGAACGATATCTATGAGATCGTTCAGGATTACAGGAACAGAAAAGATGTTGTGACCAAATCGTTCGTTACTTCCGTTATGGCACAAGGTATCTATTTTTTTACCGTGTTCTTTTTTTTCAGAGCATTGGGCGGGGGCGTTTCTCTTGGGGATGTTTTTCTTATTATGCCTATCGTTACATTTTTAAGCATGGTGCCGTCTTTAGGAGGATTGGGCGTGAGAGAAGGAGCGATCGTAGCTCTTTTTACGCCTATTGCCGGTAAAGATATTTCTTTTGCCGTGAGCCTTCTGGTTTTCGGCGGGCTTCTGTTCATAAGTATCATTGGCGGAATAATATATTTTTTATGGAATATAAGGGGAATAGGGGCGGAGAAGAAGCTAGAGGGGAGAAGTTAGAAGACAGAAGTCAGAGACTAGAAGCTAGAGAGACAGAGAGATGAAGGACGAGGGGTGAGGGACGAAGGACGATGGATGACGTGTAATGTTTTATGTTTGATGTGTAATGGGAAGAGGGTAGAAAGCAGAGGGCAGAGAG
>JBDRKO010000012.1:0-113764 GCA_043813915.1 Candidatus Omnitrophota bacterium | reverse complement strand
TTTTCTCTCCTTTCTACCCGACTTGGTATATGGTATCTGGTATTTGGTATCTGGTAACTTAATACCTACCACTTACAACTTAACACTTCTTCCTTCTGTCTTCTGACTTCTGGTCGAAACACGGAGGTTTCGACACACCTCGCACATTACGTGCTCGGCGCCTCTCGCTTCTCACTTCCCGCCTCGGGCGGGGCAACCCCGCCCCTACACTCCCAACTCTTCCGGATACACAGCGGTCCTGAACACGGGCTTTATGTTATCCGGCATACCGTTCACCGATAAGTATTCGGAAAAACCCTTTTCAAGCCGTTCTATAACCTGTTTTAAACTGTTTTTATCTGTCGCGGGCAGGACCATTAGTATCCGATCCTGATCGCGCACGACAAAGCTTCTCATATAATTGAGAGTTTTGGCACCCGTTCTTTCAAACCCGTCCAAAACCTCATTGACCTTTTCTATCCCGATCTCTTCTTTAAGGCCCTCGATCCCGTCTATTTCCGCATACGCCGTTGAGAACGGTGTCTCCTGATCCTTATATTCAGCGCTGCATCTGTTCGCTTCTTCCTGAAAAAGTTCACGTGGTGTGTATTTAGGTATGGTAAAAATGAACTTTGTTCCTTTACCGAGTTCGCTCTCCACTCTAATTTTGCCTTTATAAAGCTCTACTATCCCTTTGGATATGGCCAACCCGAGTCCCGTTCCTTTTTCGCCGGGTCCGGCGCTTCGTCCGAACTGTTGGAATTTCGAGAATAATTTCGGGATGTCTTCTTTCTTCATCCCCCTCCCTGTGTCAGCGACAGAACACTCTACTTCATCCTTCTTGTCTATCGCCGATACCGTAACGCTTCCTTTGTCGGTAAACTTGAGCGCGTTCCCAATAAGGTTATTAAAAACCTGTATCATCTGGTCTTTTTCAGCGTATACCGTGATCTCTTCTTTAGAACAGATCATACTTATTTCTATACCCTTATTCCTGGCTTTAGGCAGAAAAGACGCGTTCAGGTTCTTTATCACACTAACTATATCTGTTTTCTCCCTTTTTATCTCAAGTTTTCCTCTCTCTATTTTCGATATATCAAGGAGGTCATTGATTATTCTGGCCAAACGGTCTATATCATCCAATCCGACCGATAGGAATTCTCTCTGCTGCTCCGTAGTTTCACCCAAGATCCCGTCTAAGACCTGCGCAACCGCCTCTCGGATGATCGTAAGCGGGGTTCTAAGCTCATGGGATACCGTTGAAATAAAGTCCGATTTTATTTTATCCAGACGTTTAAGCTCTTCTGTCTTATGCTCAAGCTCTTTATATAATGTCTTTATCCCCTCATTTGTCTTCTTCATCCCCCAGCTTTGAAGTTCAAGTTCTTTTTTAGCGGCTTCCAGCTCTTTTTCAGCGGCGACCCTTTCCGCAGCCAGGTCCAGCATTAAATTGGTGCTGTGCTCACCCAGTATCTCAATATCCGTTCTTGTTATATTAGCAAGATCCTCTCGGACCTTTTCCGAGGTTGAAGCGTTGATTATCTTATCCAGATCCATATCCTCCAAAAGCGGTTTGTGATCCGAAAAGACCGGTATCCCACTTTCTTTGGCGAATTCTATCCCGGCTCCGTTCTGATCCGGATCCGCTATCCCTTTGATACTGACCCTTTCATTGCTGGATAACAGCTTTATTAACGTCTTGGTCTTTTCCCCGCCGCCTATTATCAATATATTTGTTTTATCCGGCACGTGTTGCTCCTGTCGTGGTTTGTAAACCTTTCAACCCGTTCTACCCATTCAACCTTCTCGCTTCGGGCGGGGCAACCCCGCCCCTACCTCCAGGTGACCCTCTATCGTCTCGCGTCCCTCACCCTTCGTCCTTCGTCTCTCTGTCTTCTCGCTTCTGGCTCTACACCCCCATCATCCTCTTTATCGCCTCAAGTAAGGGGCCGCAATCCATCGTCTTAACGCAATATTCATCCACCCCGGCTTCTTTCGCCCTTAAAGCGTCGACGTCATCTATGCTTCCCGTCTGCATGACTATCTTTGGACGCTTTATGCCCTCAAGCTGCCGTATCTTTCTGCATACTTCAAACCCCTTGATGCCGGGCAGGACAGTATCCAGAATTATAAGGTCCGGCTGTTCTTCTTTTGCTTTTTCCACTCCTTCTTCTCCGGTGACAGCGCAGGTCATATTATCGTAACCGGCTTTTTTAACGAACCTGGTTATTATCTTCCTGTCCTGTTCACTGTCGTCTATTATCAGCACTTTAGTGTCAGACATCTCTCCTCCCTTTCAGGTCCTTGGGCACGGAGAATAAGAACGCCGCCCCTTTCCCCATTTCCGAATCTATCCATATCTTTCCGTGATGATCTTCGATGATCTTTTTTACTATGCTTAGCCCGGCACCGGTCCCTTCAAATTCTTCCGCTGTCTGTATTCTCTTGAACATACCGAACACTTTATCGTGGTCTTTCGGATCTATCCCTATCCCGTTATCCTTTACAAAAAATATGTAATTTTGGCCTTCATCCCTAAACCCGATTTCCACTCTCGGTTTGGACGTTTTGTTCTTGGACGAAAATTTTATCGCGTTATTTATTAGGTTAAGAAATACCTCATTCATTTTTATGCGGTCACAGTACATTGTGGGCAGACCGCCCTGCACCTTAAGGTTCACCTCGTTCTTCTGGATATCGAACTTTATTCTCTCTATGCTCTCCTTTATAAGTTCGTTGATATCGACGTTTTCATACGGGTTCTTTATTCTGGATATGCGTGACAGCGTAAGAAGATCGTCTATAAAGGCATTTAGACGGTTGACGCCTTTAGTTATCTCTTTCACATGGTCACGGGCATCTTCGGCCATGTCCTTACCGAAATCTTCTTCCAAAAAAGAAGCGAACGCACCTATCCCTCTGAGCGGCGCTCTGAGATCGTGGCTGACCGTATAGACAAAACTGTCCAGTTCCTGATTCGCTTTTTTTAAAAGTTCCGCCTGTTCCTCTATCTTCACGCGTTCTTCCTCAACCTTATCTTTGGCTTCGACAAGACTATCAGTCATCTGGTTGAACGCCTGAGCGAGTTCCCCCACTTCATCATTTGTATAGGCCCTGGCCCTGGCAGAAAGATCCCCGGACGTTATTATTCTGGAGGTCTTCGTCAATTCTTTGATGGGTTTTGATATCGAGCCGGCGATCATTACCGCCATTATGGACACGATCAGAAGAAGGACCATACTTATGGCGGATAGCAGTTTCCTCAATTTCTCGGCCGAGGAAAAGACCTCTTTAGTATCCATCTTAACTACCATGCCGAGATCGAAAAGCGACAGTTTGAGCCATATAGCAAGCACTTCTGTCCCTCGATAATCCGTGGAGATCCCCGATCCTTTACTTTTATCCACGGCCCACTGTACGGCTTTGGACCCTTCGGAACCTTTCTCAACGGTTCGTGTAAAAGCCGCGTCCGCGTCAAACCTGAGGGGTGTAACGAAAACTATATCCTCATCTCTTTCTGTAACAAGAATGGTTTCCCCCGTAGAGCCCAGCCCGGAATAATCCTGGACAAAACGATAAAGTCCTTTGTTGCTCATACGGGCGACCACCACGCCTATGAGTTCCGCATCTTTCATGACCGGTTCGGCTATGAACGCGGCCGCTTCTTTAGTTTTTGGATAGTATTCGAAATCCGATGTTCCCGACTGAAGCGACCCCTGAACCTTTATAAAAACTTCCGCAAGCTCCGACTTCTCGTAAAGAACGACTTCATACAAAGACCTCGATCCCGGCCATTCTTCAAGTGAAAACATGACTTCACCTTGAGGCGAGATCAGAATTATGTCGTCGTATTTGTAGGCTCTCTGATAATATGCCAGGAACGGCTTGTATTTTTTTTCTATTTCCAGATACGCGTCCGAATCGGGCCCGGAGACCTTGAACGCGTCTTTGATCTCCTCCATAGCCGTGACCAGGTCACCCATATACGAAAGACGCGCTATATCCTCTTCCTTTCCGGCAAGGAACGCTTCTATGAGATTGGCCTTATTGTCCGCTATAGCTATAAGGCTGTTGGTCACCTCTTCTTCCAGCACTTTTCTGGAAGAAGCATAGCTTATATACGTGGCTATAAAGATCGGCACCAAAGCTATAAAAAGGAACCACAGTATAAGCTTTACGGTTATGGAATATTTTCTAATGTTTCCCATTGGTCTAAGCTTCCGGGTCTTATTATTTTATCTCTTTATCTTCATTTTTCTCAAGATCGCGTATTTTTCTTTTCAGCTCCACCATTTTGAGCTCTCTTCCTACCATGGCCTTGTTCATCTTTTCGAGATACCCGACCTTGCCTTTGAGTTCTTTCTGGCTTTCAACAAGCGACATCTCCATCTCTTTTCTTTCCGAAATATCAAGTCCTACACCTATGACATACATATCGTTCTCTATCTCCACTTTCGTCCCGGTGAAAAGATACGGATGCCGGGTCCAGTCTTTCGATAAAAATTCCGATTCTACCAGCATGGAACCTGTCACAAAAGCCTCTTTTATGGCCCTCTCGATATTTTGTTTGTCTTTTACGTCAAAAAAATCAAGCGGGCTCATCCCTGTTATTTCTTCCGGCGTATACCCCGATATGGTCTCAAGGTTCCTGTTCCACCTGAGCATCTTCATGTCCTTATTGAATACATAAAATATCCCCGGGAGAGCCTCTATAAGCGCCGTTGTTATCTTGTTCTCGCGGCTTAATTTGATTTCAGCGGCTATTCTGTCGTCTTTCTGTCGGGCAAGGCTTTTTATCGTATCCTTGGTGACGTTCCTAAGAGAGTTAAGGATATCTATATCGTAATCCGTCTCCGGCGGTATAGAAAGGTTCCCTTCCGATACTTTTTTAAGAATTACAAAATGTTCCGCCAGCCCCATAGCCATGCTGTGCGAAAGTTTTATCATAGCAGAGATCTCTTCCGAGGTCTTATTTGTCTGCTGTTTCAGTGTAGATATCAGATCGTCCCCTTCTTCCACGATGATATGCACATCCGGCGTCCCGAGGGCTATCGCTTTGAGCGCTGAGAGAACTTCTGAGATGCCTATTATAAGATCTAAACTGATATTTTCAAGTTGGCGGGGGGACAATTCCTCCGGTTCGTGTTTTCGGTCATTGTTATCCATAATATCTCTTCCTCTTATGTTTTTATGTCAAAACTGTATCTGGCATATTTTCGCACCGCTTTCTTCTTTTACGCTGATCACGGTCTTATTAAGCCTGCCGCACCAGGTTCGTATATCCAATTCGAATGTCGGACAATCTCCTGAGATCTCAAGTATGTCGCCCGTCTTCATTTCTACGGATTTTGTAGCGAGCTTCAGTATGGGTTGCGGGCATTTAAGCCCGATAGCATCCACTTTTATTACGGCCATTTTTCCTCCTGTTGTTTTATTGTTCGTTGTTAGCTATATTCTATATTATCCCGAATATTTTTTACTATATCCGGGATAGCCCGCAGAAGTTTTTCCGTGATATCTTTTGAAAAATACCCGGCGTTCTTTATATATATACCCAGGATCTTCAGGTCCGAGGGTAATTTTACTCCTATTTTCCTCCCCGCGTCAAGTACAGCGCACAATCCCATCTGATGGAGAGAAGTCGCTTCTTCGTTCCGTCTCAATTTTTCTTCCGGTATCACAAGCAATGTCCCGGGTCTTTCTTTGTCCGAGACCATAGCATCTATTATAACAGCTTTCTCATATCCTTCCATCATATCGATCCACGTGATGCCCGCCCCATGTGTCGTTCTTACGTCGAACTTGACGGGATCAAGAATATCTCTCATCTTTTCCGCTATGTGTATCCCTATACCGTCGTCACCCCGTATCTCGTTACCTATGCCGAGGATAAGTGTTTTCATGTATCCCCCGTTCCGCAGTTCAGTCTCTTCTTATCTCTCGGACCAGCGCCCCTTCCCTGTCATATATCCTGATCATCATGGCCATTTCACCCGGCAAGCTATGCGTAGCGCACGCCAGGCAAGGATCATACGCCCTGAATACCATCTCTATCCTATTCAATATGCCTTCGGATACTTTTCCCTTTTTTACGAGATACTTAGCGGCATCCGATAACGACAGACATATCGCGGCCGCGTTATTCTGCGTTGCCACAAGAAGGTCCGCTTTTTCTATTATGCCTTTCTTATCCGTTCTGTAATGATGGAACAAAGTCCCTCTTGGGGCTTCACAGACCCCCACTCCTTCCCTGCGGACAGGCCCGTTTGCGGGGATATTCCTTATTTTCTTATCCGTGATGCACGGGTCCGCCGATATTTCCTTCATCCTTTCGGCCGCATGGAGAACTTCTACAAGTCTGGCCCAATAATACGCGAAAATATTGTGAACGGGCTTTTTACCGAAGGTGCCGTACATTTTTTCATATTCTCTCTGCGCGTCCGGGGTAGTTACTCCGTCCGACGCGTTCATCCGGGACAAAGGGGCTACCCTGTATATGCCGCTTCCCTTTCCCGCGGCAAGCCCTTTCCAGCCGATCTTCTTAAGATACAGGAGTTTTACATAGCTTTTTACGTCGACTTTTTCTTCCAGGTGTTCCAGATAATCTTTGGCTTCGAATTTCACGAACTCTTTTCCGTCGGGGTCGACGACACGTATTTTTCCGTCATAAAAGTTAAGCTTATTGTTCTCATCCACCAGTCCCATATGATATGTTCTGGGAGCGTATACGTTGTCTTCCAGCATAGCTCTATACGCTTTATTGTTCAGGACCGTTTCGGTGAATATCCCGAGGGTATACTTAGCGAAATCCGCGGCGTCTTCTGCCGTTTTTCTGATCTTCACGATATCTTCCGCGATCATCGGTTTTGAAACTCCGCCAGGAAGACCGCATACGGGATAAAGAGGGCTCCCGCTTATCATACCGTTCACTTCCCTGACCCTCTTCCTTATTTCTATAACAGCCTTCCCGGTATCCGCCCCCAGCCTGCTTATCACCCCCAGTATATTTCTTTGTTCCCTTGGCGATTCCGGCCCTAATATAAAATCGGGGCCTCCCAGAAAATAGAAATGCAGCAGGTGGTCTTCGAAGATGAACGCGTTATACATGAGTTCCCTTATAGCCTTAGCGGCGGGAGGCGGCTGAACGTCGAAGATCGCGTCCAAAGTTTTGACCGATGCCGTATGGTGAGCCGTGGGGCATACCCCGCATATCTTCTGTGTTAATGCCGGCATTTCCTCCGCGGCTCTGCCCTCGGAGAACTTCTCGAAACCGCGGAATTCCGGAACATGCAGATACGCGTTCTCGGCGTCACCGTTATCGTCAAGATATATGTCAATCTTTCCGTGCCCTTCTAACCGGGTCATGGGATCTATGCTTATTTTTCTGCCGGTCATTTTTTGTCCTTACCGTGTTTCTTGCGGAATATTGATGACGCAAGACCATAGCGGTACAGCAGGCCGCTTTTGTCCGGGATCGACCCTATGATACTTTTTATTTTATCTTCATCTTCCGTATCTATCATCGAGGCCAGCATTGATATGCCTTTAGCTCCGTGGTCGTTCACCCCATCCACAGGTCCGAAGCATCCTCTGCACGGGAAATTGCCTTCAATGCACCTGGCTTCACAGCCTCCCCGTGTGGCAGGCCCCATACATATTATCCCCTGGTCTAAAAAACACCTATCAGCATCCCATTCGGTCTCATGAAGTCTTTTGAATTTATCTATTTTTATTTTTTCCGGTTTTGTATCGTTAAGACGGCATGTATCGCACAGCGCTTTCTTTCCGGCCAGGACAGATCCTTTTGCTGGAAGCGTCCCGTTAATAACGGCAAGCAGCGCTTCTTTAATAAGTTTCGGCGTAGGCGGGCATCCGGGAATATAGTAGTCCACTTTTATCGTCTGGTCCAGGGTCTTAAGCGTTCCAAAGAGATCTTTTTTTGACGCTTCAGGAACATCTCCGTCCGGATTATTCAAAGCATCGGCTTTTTTATAGGCTTTCTCCACTATTTTGTCTTTTGCGTAAAAATTGGCCAGGCCTACCACCCCTCCCGTATGAGCGCAACTTCCTTGAGCGATAACTATCTTTGATTTTTTTCTGAGGAGCTTGGAGATCTCTTCCTGCTCTTTTACCCGTATAGCCCCGTTTATAAGCGCCGCGTCTATTTCCCTGTCCTTGAAAGACGCGAGATCCTCGTATTTAACGTCTATCGCTATTGGCCAGAACACTATTTCTATGTTCTCGGTCACCTTGATCAGGTCTTCCGCTAGGTCTATAACGGATTCTTCACATCCGCCGCAGCTCGAGCACCAGTATAAGGCTACTTTTATTTTCTTTTTCATTGTTTTTCTGCGATATTGAGAGGGCCCAGTTCTTTTATACTGTCGGCTGTTTTCCTCATTATTTCCGCGAGCCGGGCCGACTCTTTTGCCGATACCCATTTTAGAACGAATCTTCTTTCGTCCACACCCAGATCTTTTATTACGTCTTTCAATATTGTATACATCTTGAACGCGCGCATATTCCCGTTCTTATAATGACAGTCCCCCGGGTGGCAGCCTAATATCATCACACCGTCGGCCCCTTTTTCGAAAGCTTTCAAGATAAGCTGAGGGTCTATCCTGCCGGTGCACATTACCCGTATTACCTTTATGTCGGATGGATAAACCTCTCCCGATCTCCCGGCCGCGTCAGCGGCTTCGTAAGAGCACCAATTACAAAGAAAAGCGATTATTTCGGGTTTGAATTTATTTTTCAATCAATCCGCCTATTTCCTGTTCTATCTGCTGATAAGTAAAATGCCGGCATTCTATGGCGCCCGAAGGGCAGCCCGAACCGCATATCCCGCATCCCTTGCATAAAGCCTCGTTTATGGATACTTTTTCTTTTACCTTATCGTAGCTTATGGCCTTATACGGACAAAGCGCTATACACATTCTGCAGCGTGAACATATATCCTCGTTTATCTCTGAGACTATGGTTTCAAGTGTTATTTTTTCGCCGGGCCGTAATATCGACAAAATTTTTCCGGCCGCTGCAGTCCCTTCCGCCACGCTTTGCTGGACGTTCTGCGGCGCTCTGGCGCATCCCGACATAAAGACCCCTTTATTCGCGGAAGAAACCGGTTCCATCTGAGCCTGTTCTTCCTCGAAAAACCCGCTTTTATCGACTGCCGCGTCAAAGAGCCCGCTGATAACGCCTGAGTCGCTTCCGCCCTTCATGGCGGGTGCCAGAACGGCCATATCAACCTGTACTCGTTTTTTTGTCCCCTGAGACGAGGTATATTCCACGCGTATCTTCTCTCCGGGTTTCACATTCACGGCTCCGGGAGAGCGCATTCTCAACAGTTCCGTCCGTTCAATGTCTTTAATCCCGTTCAGGAAGGATTGCGCTTCCTTTCCGGGCAAACACATATCCGAATATACATGATATATCTCCGTTCCCGACAGTTTCCGTCTGATGATCTCGGCAAATTTTATAAGGTATCCGCAGCATATACCGGAACAATGCTCTTCATGTTCCGCCGTCCTGGACCCCGCGCAGTGTATAAGCGCTATTTTTTTCGGTTTTTTCCCCGACCGCAGTCGTATTTTCCCTTCGGTGGGACCGCCTTCATCGATCATGCGCTCGAATTCCATCGCCGTATATACGTTCCCGCTTTTGGAGTACCCGTATTGCTTGACTTTCTTTATGTCATACAGGGTCCCGCCCGTGGAAATAATAACGGCTCCAGCTTTTACTTTTGTTATTTTTTCTTTATCATCGAAGTTTATCGCGCCGAAAGCGCAGGCCGCGCGGCATTTGCCGCATTCTTTGCCGTTAAGCGTGAGACATTTGTTCCCGTCAATGACCGCTATATTAGGCACCGCGCCCGGATACGGCAGAAAGACGGCTTTTCTTTTATCCAAATCCTCGCTGTATTCATTCGCCGCGCTTACCGGGCAGACTTCGATACACGCGCCGCATCCTATACATTTATCCTTATCCACATACCGCGGGTTCTCTTTTATTTCTATTTCCATATTACCGAAATCTCCCGTCGAGCCCACTACCTCACTGCAGGTAAAAACCTCTATGTTCCCGTTATGCAGAACACGGTCGATGAACGGTGATATCAGGCAGGACGCGCATTCAAGATCCGGGAAAAGATAGGTATATCTGACGGCCTTGCCTCCGAGAACAGGGCTTTTTTCCACAAGATATACTTTCCTGTCTTTTTGAGCGGCGGTTAAGGCGGCTGTTATCCCGGAAACACCGGCCCCGATCACTACAACATCGGTCCTGCACTCGATCATTTTTGTCTTTAAGGGCCTGTGATAAATGACGCGTTTTACCGCGGCGTTGATAAGTTTTGCGGCTTTTCCCGTAGCTTTTTCTTTGTCCGGAACGACCCAGGCGCATTGTTCCCTTATATTCGCTATTTGGAGAAGATACGGGTTGATCCCGGAGTCCTTCAGGCACTTCCGGAACGTTCTTTCATGTTCTTTCGGGGAACAAGCCGCTATGACGATATGAGTGAGCTTATTCTTCTTTATGGTTTTCGCAATGAACTTTTGCCCCTGCTCTGAGCATAGGACATCATTCACTTCGGTGACCAGAACATCTTTATTTCTTTTAAATGACCCGGCTATAGAGTTTATATCTATTTTGGAGGAAATATTGGACGCGCATCCGCATATGAAGATACCGATCTTTTTCACGATCACCCCTCGTTAGCTTGCGCCATGCCCCGGCGTTTAGATCTTGAATAAATCTGCCGGGGTGAAAATAAAAATTGTACGGGCGCGGTTTCCGCGCCCTTTATTATTAGGGCGGGGCAACCCCGCCCCTACCTCCAGGTGACCCGGTGACCTGGTCACTGGTGACCCTCCATCGTCTCACTTCTAGTGCCTACATCAGGCCCCTGTGTATTATCATCAATATTATACCAACATATCCACATTATGGAACCAAAAAGAACCGGCCGGGTTTCCAACTATATATTACCCTCTAACGGCGCCGTCCATGAACTCATAGACCCTTTCGTCGAAAATTATGTCCCTGGCGCTGATGGGCCGTGTGAGAGTTATCCCGTCCAGATCCCGGCACCGGCTCAAAGCTACGTAGACCTGTCCGTGAGCAAAAGCTCCGCGTCCTACATCGATATTTACGCGGCTGAAAGTCTGCCCCTGGCTTTTATGGATGGTTATAGCCCACGCTAATTTCAGGGGATATTGGGAGAACGAACCGGTGACCTCTTCCTCTATCTTGTCGGTATCCCGATCGTAAATATATGATATATTCTCCCATTTCTCTTTTTTAAGCTCATAGATCTCGCCTTCTATCCTGATCTCGATCTTATCCCTGAATACATTGTATATTTCGCCGAGCGTCCCGTTGACCCATCTTTTTTGGGGATCGTTCTTTATTAAAATGACCTGCGCGCCTTTCTTCAGCCTGATGTCATGGTCGGCAGGATAGGCCGATCTATCGAATTTACCGGTAACCTCCGCTTCATAACCGTATTCATCATTCTCAAGCTCTCCGAGCTTAGCGTCATTGATGTTCTTCGCCTGGATATTTGTCACTGTCAGGGTAACAACACCGTCTTTTTCTTCCTGAGCGCGGCACCGCGTGTTTATGATATCGATGTCTCTCTCGGTAATGTCCCTGATCCTTATTTTGTTGAGTATGTTTATGAACGCCATGCTCTTCTGACGATATATCTTAGTCAGTTCAAAACATCTTATTCCGGTATCTTTAAGAACATTTGCGCTGAAAAAATACGGGGTATCATATCTCTGGCTCATTATCCCGCTCATTTCCCGGTCTACCACCGGGGGAAGCTGAAAAAGGTCGCCTATAAGCACCATCTGGACCCCGCCGAAAGGTTCGTCGTATCTGCCCCTGTTCACGCGCAAAGACCGGTCTATCCCGTCCAGAATATCCGCCCTTATCATGGACGCCTCATCTATTACGATAGTATCCACCCGGCGCATAGTATCCGAGTTCCTGAGACGTTTTATATGTTCTTCCTGTATGAACCTGGGAGGTAACCTAAAAAAAGAATGTATCGTCTGACCTCTGGCTTTTATCGCGGCCACTCCTGTAGGCGCCAAGACCACAATGTTCTTGCGTGTTTTTTGCCTGAAATACTGGATGAACGTCGATTTGCCTGTCCCGGCTTTACCCGTGAGAAATATTGAACGGCCTGTGTTCTCTATAGTATCAAATACGGAAGAAAATTCTTCGCTAAGTTCGAAATCCGCAGGAAGGTCTGTTCTGGTCTCAAGACTGATATGTTTGGGTATGCGTTTCCTGATGGTCACATCTTTCTTTTTTATTGGGATTGTCCGCGTAAAAGTATGTTTATTATTCCTATTCTGCTAGCTATCCGCAATTGTATCCGGGTTAAAAACCACGGCTTCTTTTCTTAATTCGTGACTCGTGCCCGGGGTAAAGAAGTCAGATGTCAGAAATCAGAAGTCAGATGAAATATTAAACCGCATATTGTAACTATACCCAAACGTTGTCATCCCGAGCGAGTGTAACAAGCCGAGGCGCCGAGGACGCCTGCCTGCCGGCAGGCAGGTAATGTCCGAGGTGTATCGGAATCTCCCGATTCCATGTTCGTTCATCAAGATTCCTCGACTCATTCCCTACGGTCATTCACTCGGAATGACAGCTTTTTAACTTTTAAACCCATTCTCACTTAATACTTACAACTTAACACTTCTTCTATCGTTCTTCGTCTCTTCTCTCATCACACATAAAACATTACGCGTCATGCCGCGAACCTACGGATCGCGCGATCTTATAAAGGACAATGGTCAATCGTCAATAGTCAAGTGTCTCTTCGGGCTGCGCACAGAGCATAGAGCACAGTCCCGGACTTACGTCCGCGGAACTTTATAGGTGTTATTAGAGCCTACCTTTCGGATATCGCTTTTCTGGTAACTTCCAATATCTCTTCCGCGCCGAAAGGTTTGTAAAAGCTGTATGTCTTACCGCCGGCTTCTACGAACTCTACTTCCCTGCCTATAGGGTCTGTATCAAGTTTTCCCGTCATAAAGATAAGCGTCATCTCCGGCTTTATCTTTTTTATCGCCCGGCAAACCTCTACCCCGTTCATTGCGGGCAGGATAAGATCAATGAAAGCGATATCATAGTCTTTTTCTTTCGCTTTCGCGATCGCTTCGCTCCCGTTCATAGCGCTGTCAACCTCGTATCCGGCTTCGGCGAGAACCCTTTCGAATCCCATACAGACGACCTTTTCGTCGTCCACTATCAGTATTTTGCCCGTATTCACTTCTGTCATCATCTCTTTTTCTCCTTTAATATCTTTTCCGTGATCGATATTATTTCCTCACCGTCCAACGGTTTGCGGAGGATCTCGTTCCTTCCTCCGGCATTCAAAAAATCAGATCTATGTCTTGCCAGCTTTTTCGGGTGACCGGAAAATAGAACCACTTCCGTATCCGGTGACCTTTTTTTGACCTCTTTGCATACCGCAACTCCGTCCGCATACGGCAGCACAAGATCAACATGCACTATATCGTATCGTTCCGTCGACACTTCCTCTACTGCCTCATCCTTGGATATCGCTGTCTTAACGTAATATCCTTCATCCTCCAATATCCGGCTGAGACCCTTGAGAACTATGTTTTAGTCATCTACTATCAGTATCTTTCCTTTTTTTCCCATTATTATTCCTCCGTCTTTTAGCCGCGGGGAAGATCACTGTAAATTTTGTGCGTTTTCCTTTCTCGCTTTCTATCTTAATACGGCCGCTATGAGTCGCGATTATTCCATGCACTATGGACAGCCCTAATCCCACTCCTTCTCCCGGCTGTTTTGTCGTAAAGAACGGTTCGAAAACTTTTTTTATGTTTTCTTCTGAAATACCCTTTCCGGTATCCTCGAATGTCATCATAACACCTTTGCCGCCGTCTGTTTTGCCGGTTCTTATTGTCAGCTTTCCGCCTTCTGGCATAGCGTCACACGAGTTAGTGATCAGGTTGAGCACCACCTGCCTAAGCCGGCTCTCATTACCTTTTATGGCCGGGATGCTTGTATTAAGTTCTTTTTTAAGCCTAACCGTTTTTTTATCCTTTCGGAAAAGGTGAGGAATAAAATTCAGTGTGGAATTTATAACCTCATTTAAATCGGTCTCAGTGAACACGTCATCTGTTTCTCTGGCGAAAGTGCCCAGATCCTTGACTATCCGCGCCATGTGTTTGGACGCCTCTATCATTTCTCTTATCTCGTTATATTCAGCCTTATTTTTATCGGTTTTTTTTAAATAAGATCCCAGCATGGTAAGAAGACCGGTTAACGGACTGTTAAGCTCGTGGGCGACTCCCGCGCTTAATTGACCTACACTTGAAAGTTTTTCGGCCTGAATAAGCTGTCCCTGTGAACGTCTTAATTCTTCGGTCCTTTCCTCTACTCTATGTTCAAGCTCCTTGTTCCACCTTTGCACCAATTCCCGGGCAGATTTTAGTTCTATTTCGTTCCGTTTTCTGTCGTTTATATCCTCGATCATTCCCAGCTGACGCTCAACTGTTCCTTTCTCTCCGCGGACAAAAAATCCTCGGTCCCGAACCCACCGGTATTCCCCTTTTTTATGCCTCATCCGGTACTCATGATCCCAATAGGCGCAATCCTTTTCCGCGGCGTAAAGCGTCTCAAGTGTCGCCTCTCTGTCTCCCGGATGAAGCATTTCTTTCCATTGAGAGAAACCACCGGTCATTTCCTGAGAAGAATATCCCAAAACTTTTTTTATGCTCTTTCCCCAGATGATCCCACCGGTAGCCACGCAATAATCATATGCAGCTTGCCCTGAAGCTTCCACAACAAGTTCGTATCTCGTGATCCAGCTCTTTACGAGTTTCTCTGCTTTTTCTTTCTCTTCTGCCGCCAGTTTTTGTTCCGTAATGTCCCGGAATGTCCCCCTGATCTTTACGGCCTTTCCCTTGACCATCACCGCCCTGCCGGTAGCGCAACCCCATTTCAAATTTCCATTAGCTGTCCTGAATGCCGCTTCAAACTCCATAGGGCGTTTTGTCTTAATGAGCTGCTCTATGGACCTCTTTACAAGGCCTCGGTATTCGGGGAGATAATATCCTACATGCTCTTTTATCCCGGGAACGGGCTTGCCTTTCGCTATTTCGACTATCTCGTAAGTCCCTTTCGTCCATTTTGATCTCCCGGTCACGAGATCCATCTCCCATCCGCCTATTTTGGTCTCTTTTTCTACCCTCTCCTGAAGTTCCATGATCTCGGATAACGCTCTTTCGGTTCTTACTCTTTCCGTGATATCCTGCCCTATAGATAACACTCCCTCAACTCTACCGTCGTATCCTTTCAGCGTTGTATCATGCCATTCCACGAATATCTCTTTCCCATGCTTTGATATGATCGGGTTGACATTACCGCGTGTATGTATGTTGCTCACGGCTTTTCGGAATATTTTTTTTATTTTAGCCGCTTCATTTTTAGACAGGAATGTCGAGAACCAGTCCTTTCCTACGACTTCTTTAAGTTTATATCCGGAAAGTCTTTCCATGTAAGGATTAAAGGTGACAATGCGTCCTTTCGTATCGAGGACCATAATGATGGACGGAGCTGTATTTATGATACTTTTGGTGAGATCCTTTCCGCGCAGAAAAGTGTCCCGCTTTTCTTTCTTTACCATAACCTTCTCCTCTTGAGGTCAATAGCACAAAATTCCCGTATCCCGGCAGGAACAGGACACGGGCTGGAACGCGTTTACGGCTTAGGGAGGTCCTTTATGGACGCAAGAGCCCTGTCTATCTCTTCTTTCGGCAGATGATATTCCTTGAGCTCATTATTAAGGAACTTTTCATAACCCAGAAGGTCCATAAGTCCGTGCCCGCTGTAACAGAACAATATCGTCTTCTCTTTGCCCTCTTCTTTTGCTTTCTCGGCTTCTTCTATGACCGCCGCTATGGCATGGCTCGTTTCGGGAGCGCATATCGGCCCTTCGGTCCTTGCCCATAGAAGAGCCGAATTGTAACATTTTATCTGGTCATACGCCCTTGCTTCGACAAGCCCTTCTTTTACGGCATGGCTCACCATCGGCGACATCCCATGATATCTAAGCCCCCCCGCGTGTATCGGCGGCGGAACGAAATTGTGTCCCAGCGTGAACATCGCAAGTAGCGGCGTCTGACAGGCCATATCACCGAAATCGTAAGCGAAGGGCCCTTTGGTGAGCGTCGGGCACGCGGTGGGCTCGGCCGCTATAATGCTTATCTTTTCGCCGTGTATCTTGTCGCATACGAACGGGAAAGACAGCCCCGCGAAATTGCTTCCTCCGCCGGCGCATCCTATGACCACGTCGGGACTTCCTTCTCCCGCTATATCAAGCTGTTTCTTGGCCTCAAGCCCTATGATGGTCTGATGCAGCATAACATGGTTCAGGACGCTTCCGAGCGCGTAACGCGTTTTCCCCGTCTTATCGCTTACCGCTTCTTCTACGGCTTCGCTTATGGCGATCCCCAGGCTTCCCGGTGTCCCGGGCATTTCTTTAAGTATTTTTCGTCCGAAATTCGTCTGATCGCTGGGGCTGGCAACGCAGTTTCCTCCCCAGATCCTCATCATCGTCTTGCGGAGAGGCTTTTGATCGAAACTAATTCTCACCATGTATATTTTGCACTTCAGCCCTACGATGTTACACGCGAAGGAAAGCGCGCTGCCCCATTGTCCCGCGCCAGTTTCCGTGGTCAGGTTCTCTATCCCGAACTGTTTGTTATACCAAGCCTGCGGGACAGCGGTATTAGGTTTGTGACTTCCGGCAGGGCTCACACTTTCGTCTTTGTAATATATCTTGGCGGGGGTTTTCAGGTATTTTTCAAGATTACGCGCTCGCCTGAGAGGAGCGGGCCTCCACCTGTAAAGTATCTCAAGTATCTCTTCCGGGATATCGATCCATCTTTCCGTCGAGACTTCCTGCTCGATAAGGTTCATCGGGAATACCGGCGCCAACATATCGGCCGTTATAGGCTTACCGTCGGGCCCTATGGGCGGGCTCATGGGTCCGGCGAAATCCGCCGCCAGGTTATACCACTGCCTTGGTATCTCGCTTCTATTAAGAAGTATTTTTGTGTCCGCCATGTGCCCTTCTCCTTTCTCATCTTTCCGTCATTGCGCCTGTCCGCCGCAGGTTTGGCGAAAGCGGGAAACGCGAACTCTTGAACCGTAGGGGCACGGCATGCCGTGCCCCTACACCATAACTTCTATTTACTGATCTTACTTATCTTCGTCCCTTCCAGAGTAAGGTTATACATGAGCCCTTTCTGGTCGAAAACGAACGCTACAACCGGCTGGTTGGTGCTCTGCGTGTCCAGCGCCCCTTCGGCGCCCACGGCGATAACGGCTACCGACGCGTCAGCCCCTATTTTCCATCCGTCGCTGCCCAGGAACTTATCAAGCGCGTCCTGCTGCATGAACGCGATGATTATGGATTTTTTCTGCACTCCTAGCTGAAACCCTATTGAAGCGGAAGCCGTATTGTAATATCCTTGCGTACTCCCGTTTACCAGGAGAGAGCCTTCTCCGTATTCTCCGCCCAACCCTATCCCGGCTTTCATAACACTTGGGAATACCAACAGTCCTTTAGCGCTCTTTATAAGATCATCCGAACCTTTGACCGCCTTAAAGAGTTTTAAAGTATCGTCTACTTTAATATCCAGGACTTTTGCCGAATCGGCAAAAGCGTTTGCTGCCGCAGACGCGAATATTACCGCTGCCGTTAAAAGCATCACCATAAAAACTTTTCTCATATTACCCTCCCTTTTTTTGCCAGATCATCTCTATAATATTATTTACTTGAACACTATTTTAGAACAGTTCAAGAAGAATTCAAAGGAAATTCGCTCTGTTCTAAACGTCAAATTTTTGTTCGGGACATAACGCGGGACGTTTCCCTATTTGCTTGCTTTCTAATCTCTTATTAATAGGGAAACGTCCCTAATTTATACAGGCTGGATTTTTTGAACTGGCCGCAATTATTTATCAGGTTCGATCTCGGCTATCAGTCCAAAGCTCTCTATTTTATCAATTCTGCGGAAGTTTACACGGAGATTCATGCCTGGATTTGATCTATTAAGCTCACTTTTACCGAAAAACACATACCCCCTCACAGTATCACCCGCGGGAAGCACCATATGCCGCAAAGATTTCTTATTGAAATTTTCTCCCACCGCATCAAGTCTTACAAAGAACATATTCCATACCTCATAAAGGCCATAGCCGGTATTGTTGAACAGCTTTTTTACATTGGCAATCACCTTTGAGGAAACTTTATCAACCGAAAGAGGTCTGATGATATTGCCTCTATACTCAACAGAAGTGTCTGTGCCGTGGATCAATATTGGCTTATCAGAATTGTTCGTTATGGTAACTAAAACCGCGACATACCCATATTTAGTAAGATCATAGGCAAAGTATCTTTCGAGATCGTCCCCGCTGCTAACTGATGCAGCTAAAGAAATATCCTCCTTACTAACTGCTCCGGGCAGGTCCTCAGCCTCATAAAAAGGAAGCTCCAAACTGGCCGCATCCATCTCTTTAGTTATGGGCGGCGCGCCTGCATAAGCATTAGCAGTGATACATATGCTTACTAAGATCAAAAGTGCCGCTTTCTTTAAATTCATTTCACCTTCATCACTTTACCGGTTTCTGCAATTAATACTTTCATATCACTAAAAAGATCACCCATTGTGGATGTGGTAAGTTCACCGACCTCTCCCGGCCTCAGAGCGCCTGTTTCTGAATGCTTCTCGCTGATACGATCAACAACATCTGCCCATACAACTACACCTGCTTTAAGATAAATGAGCTGAGCTATAAGCTCAATGTCTACTCTTGTAATGTATGAATTATACTGCAACCCGCCCATTTTTTCCCTTACCATATTAAACTTGCTAAGATCAGCGACAACGAGCATATCTACATTGTATTGTTCTCTTAACCCGGATAAAGATCCCGCGGTTAATTCCTCGGGCCTGGTTTCATCGATCTTTACAACTTTCTCAAAAAGACCGCTTTTTTTCATCTCAAGGTAAAAAGCTTCTGAAATTCCATCGGCTATTGTCTCCTGAAAGAATTCGTCGGTAGCGCCCTCTTTAGCAAGAAAAAAAGATGTTGCCCTTTTATCGCTGACATCCATCACCCCTACGGTTAAAGGGTATTTCTTTTGCATAAGCTCTGATCTGGGCTGATATCTTAAGGAGGCTCTTTGTTTCTTTTTGGGGGCATGAGGAAACTCAGAAATATCCCAAGCTATAGATACACCTGAAAAAAAATAACATGCAACAATACAAAATACCGTGGATTTTATTGTCTTACACCTCATCTTCATTTTCCTTTATCTATCTATTTTATCGAACTCGTAAGATTTGCCGTAAAAAGCATCACTCTTTTTTACCGCATCATCTATCTGCTGGGGCGACTTCTTGCCGATATGAAATTTGTGTCCTTTATCTAAACATTTTCCGGCCTGATTTGCCTGCCGTTCCTCAAAATATAATGTACCTGCTCCGGGGATCTGTAAAGGCACTTTGTGCAAGTGCATGATCCCACAAGTTGCGCTTTTATCAAGCCCCTCAAAACCGGTCCATCCTCCGGCTCCATCAGCCGGTCTGACACAAAAATAATACCACCCTTTACAAGAACACCGCTTTTGCTCCTCCTGCTTATACGTTTTATGATCACTGGCCGTACCGTCTTGATAGCTTGTTGCGGGTTGCGAAGCCTGAGAAGGCTTGGCGTTGATCCATCCCAAAGATCCCGGGATAGGATCTTTTGCCTGTGTATTATTCTGCGTGTCATTGTATTGCTTTTTTATCGCCGCCAATTCTTTTTTGTATTGTTTATCCTGCTGTTGCTGTTGTTGCTTATAATCCTGCCACTTTTGGGATACTCCTACCAAAGCATAATAATTCTCTTCCCTGGCTTCTTCAGCAGCTTCATCATAAGCACGTTGCGTATCAGAAGACGTCTTTGCGTCTTGCATCTCGTAATACATATCTTTTTTGTCTTGCTCTGCGTCTTTATTCTTTTGATATTCTATAAACTCCTTCGCCTGCGTTTTGGTCTCCTCATCAACATCTTCAAAAACAATCTCGTATTCGTCTTCCTCTTCATTCTCATCCGGCCCTGGTTCCTCGAATACTATTTCCGGCTCCCTCTCGGCTTCTTTAACCTCTTCAGCGGTTTTGGTCTCCGGAACCTTTTCTTTTTCAGCTTCCTTTTCCGCTTCCTCCTTCTTCTTATTCTTAACATCATAGATCGAGCAACCATACTGTTTCTCCAGCTCTTCTTTCTTCTTATCCACACGGTCAGCTAGATCATTAGATCTCTGTAAATAAAAAACATCACCCGTTGCCTGATACAATTTATCCATAGCATAAATAACATCATCAGCCTTAGCGAAAAATTTCCAGTCACCGGTTACCTCCCCGGCCTTTAATACTTCCTCAGCCGCCATTTGCATGGTATTGATCGCTTCTTCGGTCTTTGACTTGCTTATCATTTCCAAAATTTCTTCGTCTTTAAAAGCGTCCGCCATTTTCAAACCGTCTTCGGCCGCCTGGCTCACCGCGTATCCGGTTGCCGCGAAAACAACCAATGGCGCGGCTACAGTGGCAACTGCTCCTGTCGCACCCGTTCCTATACCTCCGACAGCCGCAGCAGTCCCAAGATCCGTCACAATTCCAAAGCCGGTATCAACAACTTCCTTGTTAACACCGATGACCATGTCGTTCTTAGTTATTTCTCCGTTTTGATATTTTTGCACATTATCATAAACATTATAGGCAGAAAGCCCGTAACCGGCTGTACTCATAAGGTCTGGTTTAAGTCCGTTTTTTATGGCATCTATTCTGGGTGATTTCGGCGCATTTGGTGTTTTCGGGATATCCGGCAGAGCTTTGGGTTTTATCGCTTTTTTTTCGTAAAAGGTATCGTAATTCCCCCCTTTTAACTTTTCCTGATTAGCTAAGGTAGTCTGTTCTATTCTTACCTTTGAATCAGCTAATTCGTCACGGAGTTTTTGGGCTTCTTTCTCAAACCTCTTTTTTTGATATTCAGGAGTATCCGGAGACTTTGCTACTTCATCGTACTTCTTTATCCTTTCATTTGTTTTCTGAAATTCCTGATCCGCTATTTTCTTGGCATTGTCCAACGCTTGCTCGGTTGTCTTTTGACAGGCTTCTTGGAAAGGTTTTATGTTTTTCTCGTCAAGCCCCACGCCTTGAGGCAAGTGACCCTGCTTTATATCAGCAACCTGAGATTTAAACGTATTCACGTCTCCTTGATAACCTGTTTCTTTTAAGATCTTATTGAGCTGCTCATCGCTTACGTGTTGAACCTGGCCGGGTTTCTTTGGAGGATCGATAGATTTTAGAGTCGCTTTACCGACACCTTGAAAAACATCCTCTGATCTTGGATCAAGCAACACTGATGCAGGGCCCGCAAAACCCGTAGTGCCTTTTTTTATATGGTCATTGACCTCGACAAATTTGCGCCCGGGCTGATCCTTATTCATTCCTACTGAGACATAAGTCTCCTTTGAAAAGGCATCCATCTGAACCTGTGTTAAGTGAGAAGAGCTTCCGGGCTTATCCACATGGCCTTCGATATTGATCGTAACTTCCGCCTGTTTAAAATCTCGGTATCCCGGTGCGTCTTTTACCTTATTATAATCTTTGTGGCTAACGGGGATCTTTGGGTCAACTTTTTTGCCTATCCCGTAATCACCGAATTTCTTCTCCAGCTTTTCCACGGCGCTCGGGCTACCCCCTAGATCAAGATCACCCTGCATCCCGCGGTGCGTAGGGTTTAGTATCTTGCGTCCATACTCATCCTTTAAAACTTTACCCGTTACCTCATCCCTTTTATAAATATCGCTGCCCAGGCTTCTTTTTATTTGTTGGTCTTTGGGTAATTCAGCATTTGTTTCGGCAATGATCCTTTGCACGAACGGTTCACGATACTTTAAATGCACCTCTCTGCTTGATCGCAAAAAGTCTTCCTGTAATCTCCTAACAGCTTGCTTTTTTTGCATCGCAGAGGTGTTGGGGTCGTTCATAATTGACTCTACCGCTTTATTTCGCTCTTTAGTCATTTGGGTAAAGATGCTGTCTCCTTCAGCCTTTCTTTTAGCCAGATCGTCGGTGGATATTGCTCCAAAAGCAGAAGTTGCGATACTCAGAAGAAATACAGAAATAAGAAAAAGCGTGGTTTTCTTCATTACCCTTTGGCCTCCTCTGTCTTGAGGTCTTTCAGGAGATTAGAGGCAAACTCTTTGGTTTTAGAGTCTGCTTCTTTATCGGCCAAAATGATCTTTAATTCTTTTTCGACATTCACATAATCAAAATGCGCTTTATAAAGAAAAGCTTTATATAACCTTAAATAATAAAACTCCGGGTTGACATTTAAAAACTCCTCATAATATATAGTGCCGCGTTTAGTCTGGCTGCCGGCAAGATAACATAGATTCAACCACTGCCCGATAGCATATGTCATCAAATAGGTATCATCGGTAAGCGCCGGTTCTAAATACTGCAGGGCCTCTTTATAGTCACCGCTTTTTGCAAGACTGATCCCTAATAGCACCATAGTAGTTGTATCTTCAGGATTTAAGACAAGGGCTTCCTGGTATGCTTGCTCAGCCCACTCGCCCGCACGGAATATATTGAATTTAGTCATTTCAGAATGAATATCACCTAAAGTCACCCAGTAACGGGATTCTCCAGGATCTAAGACGAGTGCTTCACCGGCAAGATTCAAGGCTATATAGAGCTTATCTAGGTCTCCACTAGCTTGGTATTCTTTAAGAAGTTTATAGGCTCGTTTATGTGTAAGGTAGGCCTCAAACTTGCTATCGCCTGACGCATTGGCGGGGATCTCTATTTTTTCGGTAAAATCTCTCTTGCCGACCTCTCCTGCCTCCGCTTGATACGCGATCAAAAGACAGGTCGAAACAGAGAACATGAAGATTTTTTTTAGTCCTTTTTTCATAATTCGATCATGGTTAATATGATTATAATACTATATTTGTGTAAACACGTCTGCAATTAAATTTGAGACGTTTAAATCAGGGATAAATCAGGGACGTTTCCCTATTTGCTTGCTTTCTAATCTCTTATTAATTAGGAAACGTCCCGAATTTAGCCCCAAATTTACCGAAACAAAAAACCCCACGATTAGTGAGGGTTCATTAGCTTTGATCTAGATACGGCCTACCCCGGAAATAGATCGGCCTGTTCCTTTTCCTTTTTCATCTCCATATATTTAAACACTTTTTTAAGTTCTTTTTTTTGCCGTTCGCTGCCTTTCACTATAAATTCCGCCGCTTTTTCTTCGTTATCTAGAATACTTTTCCAATAAGCGTAATTTTTAGGCTCTTTTGTCATTATACATATCCCCCCGTTCCTTGGTGTTTTTACTTAACTACGCATATACGATACGCTATTTCAAAAGTATACCACAAAAAACTTTTTAAAATAAAGCTATTATAGTATAATAACCCTCACGCTGGGATGTGGCCGCATACCTCGTGGGGTATACGGCAAGTGTAATTGGTAACACAGATGACTCTGCCCGGCACCACAAAGGATGCCGGGTAGCCCAGAACCCTAAGCGGTTCTGGGCTGGATCAAGGATGTATAAAAAATGCATTATGTGTATGTACTGCGGAGTAAGGAAAGTGAAAAGTTTTACATAGGATCAACCGGGAACATAGAGAGAAGAATAACGGAACATAAGAAGGGTGAAGGCCATACAAGCAGCAGAATGAAAGACCCGGAGTTAGTATTTTATGAAGCATTTTTTGATAAAAAAGATAGCTTGAGAAGAGAACGGTATTTTAAGACAACGAAAGGAAGAAGCAGTTTAAGACAAATACTGCGAGAATCAATTAAATAAATCACGCTGGGATGTGGTGTAATTGGTAACACAGATGACTCTGGATCATCCGTTTCTGGTTCGAGTCCAGGCATCCCAGCCAAGATCTTTTTGGGTATTTCCAGAAGCCCATAAAAACAAAAAAGAAAGAGCTCAAATCTTTGTAAATCAAGGGTTTGGGCTTTTTCTTTTAGTTGTGGGTAGTTGTTTCCATTTGCTGGTAATACTGTACAAAACATGTACAAATTGTCCAAAACTGTCCAATTGTTGTACAGGTAAATAAGGAAAATAGATTGGACAAATGAAGCCAGTTTGAGTATAACTCTTTTGTAGCTTGAGACTATCGGGAGTTAGTTGTATAATCTAAGATATGAAGATTTTTAATATAGAAAAAACTATACGTCCAAGAATACTCCTAATCGATTTTAGTCCGACAGAGGCACAAACTTTAAGGGACTATGGCTACAAAGTTCATTTAGGAGCTACTGGTCTAAACGGAGATTTATTAAATATTCCGACAGATCCACACCGGGTGGATATTGTTGCGTATAGGAGTTGTTACAACATGCCAACAGTTCCATCTGATGCCGAAGAATCAGTTCGCATAAACTCATTTTGTGAATACAAGAAATATTCTTATAAGTCTCACGGTTTAATATGTGGCTTTCCAAAACGTAACAGTGACTCATGTTGTGGCCTGGAAGGATTATACAGTTTGGGGACAGAAGTTTTGAAAAAAAATGGGACAGTGTTAGTTTTTATGGGCGAGACAAGGATTGAAGAAGATGATTTGTTGGTAAAGAAACTACTAGACATCAAAGGAGGGAAGATAACTTATACGCAAGGGGATACGGACGAGGAGTATGATCTATTCTTTCGTACAGAACCAAAAGTCGAAGCCGTAGGAAATTATATAGAACAGCTTATGACAGGTGCATTAGGGCATTCTGTTGACCTGTTAAGGGGAATGCATTTTAATTGCGTAAAAGACCACATAGGTGAAGGCGATAAGTTTTTTGCTCTGGGAGAAAATACCTTAGTACATAGTTATTTTTGTCATTTACCGAATGGTGGGAATGTTGGGTTTTTCCCAGACTTTAAAGCGGTCAACATAAATATAATAAAACATATTCTTAGAGAGCTACCTGCGCTATCTCCCGAAGCTCTATTTAGTAAGGATTATCAAGAAGGCCTTTGGCTTGATACAGAGACGTATAAATTTTCGGACGAAATACGAATTATCAATGAGAAAAAAGAAGTAAGAGAAACCTTTAATGGGAAAATAGAAGACCTAGAATCTAAACGCAGTAGTGCTAGAGAAAACTCTAAACATTTTAGAGCTCTTTTGACTAACGGAGATGATGACAAGGTTGACGAGGAAGAAAAGTTAAAACCACCATTAAAAAAGACACTAGAATGGTTAGGGTTTGAAGTTGTTGACATGGATGCGATGCTAGAGAAAGAAGATAAGGCTTTAATCAATGATTTTATACTGAAGGCGGACGGCAAAGAAATCTTATGTGAGGCAAAAGGTGTTACCCGGGGACCATGTAACGAATATGTGGAGCAAGTCAAAAATCATATGCTTCGATATAGTAAGCTTATCAAAAATGTATCACCACCAGGACTTCTAATCCTAAACTATCAGAGAGATAAAGCTCCAAATAACAGAGGAAATTTTTACTCAGATCCTGCTGCGCTGGAAGGTGCAAGGGAAGCAAGCATAGGTCTTCTCGATACGAGAGTTTTGTTTGACATATGTAAAAAGGTTTACGCAAACCCCAGCGATGAATTAAAAAAGAAAGCACGAGATCAGATTTTTTTATCTGGAATAATAGGATCAATTAGCTCCGAATAAGTGTTCCGTCTTCTCTTTCACATCAATCACCTGATGATTTATTCTCCGCGCGTGTAAATCCATAGCTATCTTTCCAAAGTTTGGCGGCAGAACAACATTCCTTATGCGAATATGACATGTTTTCTTAGAAGCCATTGGAAGCCTATTTAGCTTCTTAGATGGCCTATTATCGGGTATAAGATATTCTTTCATGTTCTCCTATGGATGCCTTGTAGTTTATTATGGAAGCCATACCTAATTTCACCATTTGCTCAAATAGGCCTACATATTTGTTCCTGCGTGGGTCGTTCGCTAATCATAAAAAATAGATAAAATATCCCGTAACATCATAAGTGTAAAATCACTGTTTGCGAACGCCTCATGTTGATGAGGTGACTGTCGTCACTACCATCTTGATCTTGCCGATCACTGTCCTCCACTCTTTCCTTGTCTTACACTTATATACTAACAGACAAAACCGGAGAATTTATAAAAGGCTGAAAATAAAATCAAACAGTAAAAACTAAACTCCATTAGAAAGAATATATCCTGGAAAATTCCTGAGGTCCTATATACGATTAGCATATTCTAGTTGTTCCTGTTTCGTGCCCCATGTGCCTTTTAGCACCGGTTCTTCTTCTTTCTATAAGAAAATCAACAATTAGTGAACATAATTAAACGTTCACAAAAGAAAGGAGAGTGGTCGCATGAAAGTTAAGGTCATGACAGGAAAGATGTTGGTAGTTGCTTTTTTGGAGAGCAAACGCCCACGGGGTAGGGGTTTTGTGGGGTGGTTGAAAAAACCGTATTTCAGTGATATAATAATAGTGAAGCTAAGAAAGTTACTTAGTTATATCAAGAAAAAACACACCCGAAAGAGGTCGTTTACATAAGACCTCTATTTTTATTGTTTATGCAGAGAATCCTACCTTTTCTTTGCCAGACAAAAATCTAACCATAATCATTAACAATAGTTAAGTGTAGTTGCTTATGTTTTGCAACTATAGAGGCTATTCGTGCGTCTATAAACTAGGCACAACGGGGATTTTATGAATTCTCGGGCGACTTATAGCTCTAGGGTAAAGTGTGCCTAATAGACATAGATACAAAAAAGGATATTAAGAAAATGAGTAATAAGTACTTAAGTAAACAGTATCTTACAGCAAAGGAAATCTGTGAGATGTACCAGATCAAGTTATCAAAACTTTACAGGATGACCTCGCAAAATCTTATTTCATACATCAAGATAGGTAATGCATTAAGATTTGACCCAGAAGATGTGATGAAAGATTTTAAGGTTGATAATAACAGGAGGCGCTTAATATGAAGAAATTAAAGATTGTTACCAGGGCAGGATGTAAGGGATATTACATACGTCCTACTGAATTTGGTAAAGCTGTATGGAAATTCTTATCATACAATAAATCTGAAGCAGAGCGTATGGCAAAAGATAATCAGTTGCAGAGAGCGCAAAAAAGAAAAGACGGATATGTGCAGGGAGCGGATTTTAAGATGGTAGTTAGAAGCTATCTGCGAAGTAAGTTTGATACAGATCTTACTACAAGAGAATCTAAGAGAAGGTACCAGGGCATAATAAAGATGTTTCAGGAGTTTGCTGAAATAAAAAAGGTGAGCAATATTAGCGACATTAACACAGGCATGATAGAAGAGTACCTTTATTCCCGGACAGAAAGAGGGATAGCCAGGAGAACCTGGAACATGGAGAGGATGGTAATTTCTAACCTGTTCAGATATGCTATAGCGCGCAAGTGGACTAATAATAATCCCACAGTAGCTACATCCCCAAAGAAAGTGGCAACACCACATGTCGAAAATCTAACAGAAGAAGAAGCTATTCTGCTTCTGAAAAAGATGAAAGAAAAAGATTATAAAGTGCCTTATTTTGAAATCGTAGCAACGATACTATTTACAGGTATGAGAGTCAACGAAGTGCTTCATTTAACTAAGGATGATGTAGATTTAGCAAGATCGCTATTGTATATCCGCGGGAAAGAAGTAGACGGCAAAGAGTGGCACCCGAAAAATAAAGAGAACAGATATGCCCCTATTGCCGATGAAATAAAAAATATTATAGAAGACCAAATGCTGACAGAGGGAGAACTGTTGTTTCAGACAACGAAAGGACATGTAATTAATAATCGTAGGGTGTTGGAAAAAGTAAAAGAATGCTGTCAGGAGGCAAGGATCAAAGAGGTTCATGTGCACTCACTGAGACACACTTTTTGCTCTATTGCTCATATGAGGGATATACCAGAAACAGCCATTCAGGAGGTCTTGGGCCATAAGAGCGCATCAATGACACGCAGATATAGACATCTAAGGCCGGATTATTTACATGAACGATTTAAGGCATTTAGCTACGAAAAAGAGAAGAAAGAAGAATAAACGGTACAATTGATGTACAGGCGTAAGCCTTAAGTCTTTTAGCTAACAAGGGTTTAGGGCTTTCCGCCGGGATTCAAAGACTCTCAGCTCCCTTCTATAGAGATAATTGTAATTAAGAGGGAAAAAGCTACATACTTTCTATTGCACTAACAAGATAAAAGTAGTATAATGTCAAAACTATGTTTATTACGAGAAAATTCTATATGAAATTAATATCTATACTGTTAGCAGGAGCCATTTTTGCATCCAATCCAGTCTATGGAGATATGTGGAGCACCCTTTCTCCTCAGTCAGGGTTCAGTGCCTTGGTAGATGCAGGTATTGAAATGTCCCTTCAAACACAATTTGAAATACTTGCAGGCGTAAGACTTCTTCTGGCCGGGAAATCGCATTCAACTGTTAACGGAATATTAATCGAAGATCATGAACAAGGCATTGAAAAGGGGAAGGCCAACATAGAATTTCTTTCAGAGGTTCAAAGAGATAAAAATTCTGTAAGGGCAAATTTTTACGTAATTGGGAAGGAAAATATTATTTTTGAGATTGAATATAATGATACGCAAACAGAGGAAAGAACGGATACTAAAAAGCAAGCAGGAAGAGACATAAGTGTTGAAGATGCTGTGTTAAGAGAGCATTTGCCAATGGAACAATTAAACTGGGGGAATGTTTGTCAAGAAAACGATAGAATTTGCATTAATAAAATAGCAAAAACTAAAAAATATGAAAACTGGATTACTAAACATATAAGTGGAAAGATATCAAAGTTTCCCCAGGATGAAGAGAGTTTGTTAATTCGCAATTTATGGCAACAGGCTATCGATTCACCAGATAACGCAGTAGTGTCTACCATTTTGGAATTATTTAATAATGGGGTTAAAAAGCAGTCTTTATGTAGATTAATTGATGTTCTGTTAAATTTAGGGATCGATCCAACAAATCCTTGGACAGCGTGCTATCATATTTCAGACATTTTAGGTTATATGTCCGTTGAATTACTTGGGGAAGATTTATCCTCATACAAAAATATTGTACGAATGGAGAACACTAATAGTACTATTACTACAACACAGCAAAATTCAACAATAACTCGACAGGGCAAGACGGACATTTTGGCTACATTAAAAAGAGAATATGAAGAATTGAGAAACAAGCAAAAAAAATTGATATTATCAGAAAAATCCTTTGATGTAATATATAAAGAAGTTGCTTTAGGGTCCAATACATTTGTTGAAAAGGTTATTAATCAATTGTTGCCAGTAGTTTGGAACGAACTAGGAGTTTCTTCTGATTCTTCTGCAGTAATCTATTTCCGAGATATGAAAACATTCTCTTCAGATGTTGACCTGTATTACTGGGGGCCACAGCCAGACAAAGTAAATCTTATGCTTACGGAATTATTATTTTCGCTTGGTTTTAAACGAGATTTGTGGTCTACATTATTGATGGGAAATGAGATAGAAAATAGACGTATAGATTTTGACATTTATCATTATTTTGCAATGGGACAAATAATTGAAATTAATGAAGGCTCATATAGTGAAGTTTTTAATCGAGATGTTGAATCTCATTTAGATCTGGACGGCATGTGGGCAGAAGTGCATCCCTATTTATGCAGGCAATTACAGGTATGGCAAGGAAAACCCTCTCAATTACCACTTGATATTAAAAATATTAAAAAATTGCAGTTTAGAGGTATTTCAAATCTAATCTTTGGGTTGTCAAATAAGTTTGGCATAAATTTTGGACCAGATTTTGATGAAATTATATCTCGTTTGGAATCGTTTATTACGCCTGAAGAAACAGAGTCTATTAGAACTACCATTGTTTTAGCCAATCAAACCAGAAATATTCTCCAAATTGTTAGCCAGCGAAGATGGGAAAATGCTGATGAAGGAATATGGGGAAATATAGAAAATATTATGGCTCGGCAAAAGGTGCCAAACCTGACACAGCGAGTAAAGGAATTAGGGCTTGAATTAGAAAATATTAGAAACAAATATTTTGGCGAACCAGATTTTAGAGAGACCAAGTATTTACCCTTATATACTGATGAAAGATCTAAAAAAACGTGGAAAGTATTAGCTAACAGATATAAGGAAATTGTTGATAGGAAAATAGAAAAACAAACAGATTATATGAAATCAACAATAATTAAACCAGAAAACAACGATGAAAGATATTTATTAACAAGAACATCTAGAATTCTTCAAAATCAGCCGACAAATATGTATATAGATCTAACAAGTCTTCCAGAAAAACAGGAGCAGCTTGAACAAAACATAAAAAGGTTAGCACTTATAATCACACGAAATAATGCTTATGGATTAAATATGAGATATGGGTTTAAAGGTAAAGATGCCGCAAGGGTTATTGACTTAGTAAAAAATGAACTAAGAAATATTGATGAATTCCCGAACGATAAAATTGAAAGCGTCTTTAAATTACATACAAGGGCGGAAGCCGGAGATGGGTTGATTGACATAAGGTTGGAAAACCTGGACGATATTACGAAGGATAGGATTATTGACGATAGAGAATATGTTGTCGCGCTTAAGGATGCTAGCACAAAGCAGGGAGTTGCAGTTCCCAATTATACTGCTGCGGCAGTTATGGGCGCATCCTTGGCTGCTCTTCGTGTTGCGTGGGATAAGGTGCCGGAAAAACAAAAAAAGGGATCAGTGGTAAAAGATAAGGAAAGCAGGGAATGGGAAGAATATGAAGAGCTTAGGGGCGAAACAATGGATAAGTTCACGGAGATTTATGAGAGATATGGCGTAAATTTGATAGAAGGAAAGAGTAAGTTTTCGGTTGAGGAGCTTGAACTAATGGTTAACGGTTGCTCAAAGGCTAAATTGTATTATGTAGATACATACGCACTTCCACCTGCGTTTAAAGCTGTTGATGGAGCTCAGGAATTCCACGAATTAGAACAACTATATTTGCAGCAGGCATAATCTATTTCACTAGAAACTGACCAAAAACTGTCCAAAAATTTAAAGAAAGTTTACAATCACAAGTGACTAAAGGACTTGGGAAAGCCTAGCTGATAGTCCAGGCATCCCAGCCATAAACAAAATGCCCCTCGTTAGAGGGGTTTTTTGTTTATTGGTCTGTGTAAGTGGACGATGGCGAAAATAATATGAAATTAATGTAACGCCGAGTCTGACCGAGCGCCAAAGGCGCAAGGAAATGCCGATAAGGGCGTAAATGATGCGACGAACAGAAGCATCATAGTCCGAATCGGCCAGGCATCCCAGCCAATCTGAATGAACCCTCACTAATCGTGGGGGTTTTTTCTTTTTGCTAAAACATATGCCCTTTTGGATCTTATGATCTCAAACAGGAAAACGCGAAGCTAGGTATAAAGGGTACTTGTGAATTTTATTTATATCATCGAAAAGTGGTTTTTTCCCACTCATTACAGTGCGGTATGGCGGATCATATTTGTCCGCAAACACTTTAAGGCTTTTTGCCTGGGTTATGTTCCCCGACTTGATTTCAATGGGAAAAATGGAACCATCTATTTCTCTTAAAAATTCCACCTCCGCGGTGTTTTCCTGCCAAGAATAAAGGTCTTTGCCTTCAAAGCATTTGAATTCACAAGCGGCATAATTTTCAGCGAAGTATCCTTTATATGAGCCATAATCGTAGTCCAAGATAGCTTTAGAGGGAAGATCGCTCAAGGCACCAAGAATACCCGGATCAAAAAGATAAAGTTTAAAGAAATTTTCTTTTGTGTAAGCAGAGAAGGGAAGTTCACAGTGGTTTACTATGTTGGATTTGATAATTAATCCCGCGTTAATCAGCCAATCAATTGAACCTGCCAGCTTTGAATATCTGTTAATACCGGGAATTATTCCCTTAAACTTGAACCTGGAAACTGAAAAGTCCTGTTCTTTGGCAAGTTGGGCAGGTATGTTCCTAAATAAGCGCTCTAAGTGCATGGCGTTCTGCTTTCCGGAATGTTTTGCCATATCCGCGGTATAAGCTACAATAAGCTCTTTCTGTTTTTTTCGTACTAGTTCTAGCGCGGAGAATAAATTATCTTTATGTGAAGAGTAGGTATTAATGACTTCAGGAAGGCCGCCTACAACGAAATACAATTTTAGTTGTTCCCATAAATGTTTATGTATATGGTCCGAGATAATTTGTCCCTTTTTAAAATCCCTGAGAAAAGTATAAGATTTTTGGTCACCGACACCTCTTAAAAATTCGGCAAAAGAAAAGGGATATAACTCAAGGAAATCTACTTTACCTACCGGGAATGCCTCAGCTCCCAAGTGAAGTCCCAGCAATGAACCTGCCGAGCATATGGCCATTTCCGGCATTTCTTCATAAAAGTATTTCAGGCTGGTAAGAGCTTTGGGTGCGTTCTGGATCTCATCAAAGATCATAATGTCATTTTTATTATCAATAGATCGACCCAAATGAAAACTTAATTCTTTTAGAATCCGTACAGGCGAAAGATCAGTGTCAAATATTGAGATCAATTGTTCCTCTTTTTCGAAATTTACATAATGAACATTTGAAAAGTAAGTGTTAGCAAAAGAACGGAGTATGTATGTTTTCCCAACTTGACGAACACCTCTTAAAATAAGAGGTTTCCGGTCTTTTTTCTCTTTCCAATGAAGTAGCTGTGACCAAATAAATCTTTTCATAAGATAAGTATAGCATAAACTTAGCTTATGTCAATAATAATGCTAAAATGCAACATAAAGTGGTATGAGAAAATGTAAAAATGCTACATTATTTTAAAAACAGCTTAGAAAAGACTAGCAATCCCTCCGAAAAGAAGTAGAAAAAGTGTAAAGGGTATGCCCGACAGGCAGTTTTAGGACATAAAAACTTAGCAATGACCCAAAGATACAGACATCTAAGGCCGGATTATTTGTGTGAACAATTTAAAGCGTTTAGTTACGAAAAAGAGAAGAATAAAGGATAAACTGTATGATCGATGTACAGGCGGAAGTCGAGATTCGAAATTAAATATTTGAGAGGATCTCGGGGATCGGAATGGATTGCTTCGCTACGCTCGCAATGACGCAAAGGATGCGTCCCCCGTCCTTCATCCTTTGTTCATCTCTGACACCTTGACACGGCGCCTGCCCTGTACCGGAACGAAGTGACTGTTACGGGGACACTCTGACACTTCTTCTATCGTCCTTCGTCTTTCTGCCCTCTGACTTCTGTCTTCTGGCTTCTATCCTTTCCCTTTAACCTTCTCCCACGTATCCCTTAACGATACGGTCCGGTTAAAAACGGGTTTACCGGCTTCGGAATCAACTGGGTCTACGCAGAAATATCCCATGCGTTCGAACTGATAAGGAATGAAAGGTTCGGCTTCACGGAGCGAGGGTTCAAGAAAACATCCGGTAAGCGTCTCTAGAGACTTAGGGTTAAGTTTATCTTTATAATCCTCCCCTTCCTCCAGGCTTCCGGGATCTCTTTCGGTAAAAAGGTGGTCATAGAGCCGCACTTCGGCTTTATACGCGTGTTTCGCGGACACCCAGTGTATGGTCCCTTTGACCTTACGCCCGTCGGGCGCATCGCCTCCGCGAGTCTTGGGATCATAAGAGCACACGAGTTCTGTTATCTCTCCAGTTCTTTCGTCTTTAATGACCTTTTCACATTTGATAAAATACGCGTATCTGAGGCGTACCTCTCGTCCCGGAGCTAGGCGGAAAAAATTTTTATGCGGAGTTTCCTGAAAATCCTTTTTCTCGATGTATATTTCCCGCGCGAATGAGACTTTTCTTGTGCCCATAGACGGGTCTTCCGGATTGTTAATAGCGTCAAGCTCCTCTTCTTTTCCTTCGGGATAGTTCTCAATAACGATTTTCAGAGGTCTCAATACCGCCATGACCCTTTGCGCTTTTTTATTAAGCTCTTCCCTTATGCTGTTCTCAAGGACCACCATGTCTATGATGCTGTTGAATTTTGATATTCCGATCCCGGCGCAGAAAGAACGTATGGAGCCCGGAGTATACCCGCGTCTTCTTATGCCTGATATCGTCGGCATCCTCGGATCGTCCCATCCCGAAACATATTTTTCTTCCACAAGCTCAAGCAGTTTTCTCTTGCTGAGAACGGTATACCCCAGGTTGAGCCTGGCGAACTCTATCTGCTGAGGATGATGCAGGCCAAGCTCGTCCAGTATCCAGTCATACAAAGGACGGTTGTTCTCGAATTCCAGCGTGCAGATGGAATGTGTTATCCCCTCGATGGAATCGGAAAGACAATGCGTAAAATCATACATCGGGTATATGCACCATTCGCTGCCGGTCCTATGATGTTCGGCTCTGCGTATACGGTAGAGTATAGGGTCTCTCATGGTGACATTCGGTGACGCCATGTCTATCTTAGCTCTCAAAACGCGTGACCCGTCGGCGAATTCGCCTTTTCTCATCCTTCCGAAAAGATCAAGGTTCTCGCTAGCGGATCTCGTCCTGTATGGGCTGTCTTTACCGGGTTCTGTCAGCGTTCCTCGGTATTCCCTCATCTCGTCCATCGTCAGGTCGCATACATATGCTTTGTCTTTTTTTATGAGTTCGACCGCGTAACCGTAAAGACGTTCGAAATAATCCGAAGCGTAATACAGCCTGTCTGCCCAATCGAACCCCAGCCATTTCACGTCTTCTTGTATGGACGAGACATACTCGTCTTCTTCTTTTTCAGGGTTTGTATCATCGAACCTAAGGTTGCACAGGCCTTTATATTCCTCGGCTAATCCGAAATTAAGGCATATCGATTTCGCGTGTCCTATATGCAGATACCCGTTAGGTTCGGGCGGGAACCGCGTGTGCACGCGTCCCGAGTTCTTGCCTTGCGCAAGGTCTTTATCTATTATCTCTGTAATGAAATTTGAGTTGCTCATAAGTTTCGTGATTCGTAAATCGTAATTCGTGACTCGTGAATAGTGAACAGTGCTTCTTTAAAGTAACCAGTTTCCGGTTACCAGTTACCAGAGGAAACAGTGCTCTCATTCTATTGCTGGTTACTGGTTTCTGGTTACAGGCAACAACTCCTTAGAGAGATTGCTTCGTCCTTCTTTTTTCGGGCGGTTCACGAACCGCTCCTACATTTTTATCTGACCTCTATCTTCCCGCTTTTCCATCCGGGATAGATCTTATCCGGGATAAGATCTATCCCGGATGGATTTAAGGGGCGAGGACTGTTTGAGCTGGAAATACTCGTGCCGTTGGTCGACGATATAGGCCGGAACAAATTTATCCGGCTGTCTTCAACATCCTCTCTATAACTTTCTCTCTCCCAACCTTTTTGTCCCAGCCACTTCCGCTTTTCCCGAACGGCCGCAGGCCGTTCGCCCCCTCCACGCCGAAAGAGAATAGTTGACGGGTCAATTTGTTTCGTGCGGGGCGTTAATTTTCGAACAAGCTTGGTTTTTTCATCCCGGAAGGATGAAAAATTGTTCGAAAATTACCGAGTCCGATTTCCCGCCGGAGGAGATCGGACGTCCCCGTAGGAACAAATTTATCCGGCCGTCTTCAACATCCTCTCTATAACTTTCTCTTTCCCAAGTACTTCCATCATCTCGAACAGGCCCGCTCCATCTGTCCTTCCCGATATCGCCATGCGCGTGGGGTGTATTATTTCAGCCGCTTTTAACTTTCTTTCTTCCATTATTTTTCTACACACTTCTTCTATATTTTCATGAGTGAACTTCTCCGTTTTTTCAAGTTCCCCGGCAAAGATCTTAAGGTTTTCCTTGTTGCCGCCCGCTTCTACGAACTTCTTGGTCCCTTTCTCGTCAATAGGATAATCGTCCGTAAAAAATGATCTTGTTAGCTCTACGAAATCTTTTGTCGTTTTTATACGGACATGATATAAGTCTATCAGCTTATCTAATGTCCCGTCCGGGGCCTCGATCCCCTCCTCGGCTAGATGTACTTTTATAAGAGGTTTAAGTTCTTCCGCTGTTCTTTTTTTTATATACTCCGCGTTGATCCATGTAAGTTTCTGGATATCGAACCTTGCCTGCACATCTCTCATATCCTTAAGGTCGAATATCCGTGAAGCCTCTTCGATCGTGATTATTTCTTTTTCGTCTCCGGGAGACCATCCGAGCAATATCAGGTAATTCGCCAGTGCTTCAGGCAGGAACCCGTCTTTTTTGTATTCCTCCACGGAAACCGCGCCGTGCCTTTTGGACAGTTTAGCGCCGTCGACACCCATCATAAGCGGCAGATGAGCGAATTTCGGGAGCACCGCACCGAACGCTTCATAAAAAAGTATCTGTTTAGGCGTGTTGGAAAGATGATCGTCCCCCCGGATAATATGGGTTATGCCCATTTCAACATCATCTACGACACAGCAAAAATTATATGCCGGTGATCCGTCGGACTTCATCATCACCTGATCTTTTATCTCATCCGTATTGAAACGGATAATGCCGTGAACAATGTCCGCGACTTCCACAGTCCTTCCTTTTTCGACCCTGTATATGATAGCGTCGCCTTCTTTATACGCTTTTCCGGCGGCGAGCAGCTCTTCCGCTTTTTCTTTGTATACGTCGAACCTGCCGCTTTGATAGATAGGTTCTCCGTCCCAATCCAGGCCCATCCATTTAAGGTCTTCAAGTATCTCTTCCAAGAATTTTTTATCGGATCTTACCTTATCGGTATCCTCTATCCTAAGCAGGAACCGGCCTTTTGTCCGCCTGGCGTATAGCCAGTTAAAAAGCGCCGTCCTTGCGCTTCCCAGATGAAGGAACCCCGTAGGGCTAGGCGCGAATCTTACTCGTACTCCCATGATAATATCCTTAATTTATAGACAATAGACCTTTTGATCGCATAGGTCACAGCGTTGTATTGATTGATGCTTAATCGTAATTCGTAATTCGTGAGTCGTGATTTGTGAACCGTCTTAACAGACCATTGACTATTGACGATTGACTATTGTCCTTTATTAGAGTCATAGAGTCATCATTCGCTTAGCTACAAAGAAGACCCCTTATCTCCGCTCATTAGATTCACAGAGTCAGTTCTTTCTCTAACACTTTGACACTATACTCTCCCACAATCGTCAAAACGGGGACGTTTTGCCCACCTCGGACACTTCGTCCTCGGCGCCTCGATTCGCCTTCGGCTCACTCGGGATGACAATAGGGAGTAGCTACTTCCTCCCTCTTCCTACCCTTTGTACTTTTTAACTTTTAAAACGTTTTAACTTTTCAAACTATTCTCTCGTCCCTCGTCCTTCTTCCTTCGTGTCTCTGACCTCTGACTTCTGGCTTCTGACATCTACCCCTTACTTCCCTATCTCCATCCCCAATTCTAACGCTTTAATATTTATCTCTACCAGTTCTTTTTTCCCTGAACCCATTTTTTTTATGGCCTCAACGGCCGCGTCTTTGGTCAAAATATTCCTTTTTGACAGATATATCCCGACCGCTATGATATTAGCGACCCTTATGTTACCTAATTTTATAGCTTCCTCCGTCAAGGGTGCATTCGCTATCTCAATATCCTTTCTATCGGAGGTCCTCTCGGCCATGGAGGTATTGAGCACAAGAAGCCCTCCCGGAACTATTCTTTTTTCGAATTTATCCAGAGAAGGTCCGTTCATTATAATGGCCGTATCCGTTCCGGAGACGATAGGGCTCGCGATCTTGCCGGAACTTATTCTTATGGCCGAATGTGCCGTTCCTCCGCGGACCTCGGCGCCGTAGGAAGGAAGCCATGTCACGTTCATCCCGGCTAGCATTCCGGCTTCGGCAATTACTTTGCCGAGCACCATTATGCCCTGCCCGCCGAACCCGGCGCAAATAATAGTGTGGTGAATGGTATTCTTCATAAATAAGATCCAAATATTAAATTACAGACTCTCTTGAGATTGCTTCATCCTCTGCTACGCTCTAATATAATATGGGCCCCTGGTAGAGCTTCGCAGAAGTCCCCGCAATGACGGAAGAGAGAACATCATTCGCCACAACTTTTTGACACCCGGACACTTTGACACTCTGACACTTCTTCTATCGTCCTTCGTCTTTCTGCCCTCTGACTTCTGTCTTCTGACCTCTCTTTAACTACCCTTTAATAACTCCCAACGGATACTCCTTAACAACTTCGCTGCGTATCCTTTCCATGGATCTCTCCGGTGACATTCCCCAATAAGTGGGGCATGGCGAAATTATCTCTACCATGGAAAACCCTTTTTTGTCGAGCTGGGTCCTGAAACATTTTTCTATAGCTTTTTTGGTTTTAGTGATATTCACGTAAGAATCTACCGATGTTCTTTCAAGATAAGCTGTTCCGTCAAGAAGGGCCATCATTTCCGTTATCTTTAAAGGATATCCTTCTTTTTCAACTCTGCGCTTATGCGGTGATGTCGCGGTTATCTGACCTTTAAGAGTCGTAGGAGCCATTTGTCCTCCGGTCATCCCGTATACACCGTTATTGACAAATATAACGGAAATATTTTCTCCTCGATTGGCGGCATGTATGATCTCGGACGTCCCGATAGCGGCAAGATCGCCGTCGCCCTGATACGTAAATACCAGACTATCCGGCAGAACGCGTTTAAGTCCCGTCGCTACGGCCGGTGTCCGTCCATGCGGCGCTTCCATAGTATCAAAATCCCAGTAATCATAGGCGAGCACGGCGCATCCTACGGGTGCCACCGCTACCGTATTTCCTTTTATGCCAAGGTCATCTATAACTTCGCATATCAGTCTGTGTATCAACCCGTGTCCGCATCCGGCGCAATAATGCATCGGCACATCTTTCATCGAATCAGGTCTTTTAAATGTCTTTGCCATGTTTGTTCTTTTTGTTTAGCGGCGGTTATATTGTCATCTCGAGCGAGCAAAGCGGGTCGAGAGATCTAGAACTAGATTGTCGAAACACGGAGGTTTCGATCTACCTCGCACATTTCGTGCTCGGCTATCAAAACGGGGACGTTTTGCCCACCTCGCACATTTCGTGCTCGGCGCCTCTTCCTTCTCACTTCCCGCCTCGGGCGGGGCAACCCCGCCCCTACTCCAGGTGACCTTATATCTTCTCGCCTCTACCCTCCGGTGACCCTCTATCGTCTCTCTTCCTTCGTCTCTCTGACCTCTTTTTTCGGGCGGTTCACGAACTACTACGAACTATGAACTACCTACTACGAACTTTCTTTATTTCTTTTATTATATCCTCTTCCTGCGGGATACCTCCGCCTGTCCGTCCATAAAAATCCACTTTTGTTCTTCCTTCAGCGGCGAGCATCACATCTTCCACCATCTGACCCGCGCTCATTTCGACCACAAAGAACCTCTTTATCTTTTCCGCGAGCTTCTTTATCGCCTCGCATGGGAACGGCCACAAAGTTATCGGTCTGACCGCTCCGGCTTTAATGCCTTCTTTTCTTAGAATATCCACGCATGACATCAGTATACGTCCTACGGACCCGTACCCAACAAGCACTATTTCCGCGTCATCGCATTTGTAGAGTTCGGCTATGGGTTCTTTACTCTTTATTTCTCCGTATTTTTTTTGAAGTTTTGTATTGAGCGCTTCCAGCACTCCGTCCCCGAGATACAGACTTTTTACGCTTTTGGCGGCGTTCCCTTTCGAGCCTTTCATCGCCCACGGTTTATCCACAATACCGGCAGGAGCTCTCTCCTCGTCATATTCGAGAGGTTCCATCATCTGTCCTAAAAGCCCGTCCGAAAGCACCATTACGGGAGTGTTATATCTATCCGCTAGCGTGAACGCGTTGAAGGTAAGATCGAACATCTCCTGCACGCTTGACGGAGCAAGAACTATGATCCTGTAATCTCCGTGGCCTCCGCCTTTCGTCGCCTGAAAATAATCTGATTGTGAAGCGGAAATGTTACCAAGGCCGGGACCCCCTCTCATTACGTTCACTATAACGGCCGGCAGTTCACACCCCGCCATATACGATATACCCTCCTGTTTCAGGCTTATCCCCGGTGAGGACGAACTTGTCATAGCCCGCGCTCCCGCGGCAGAAGCTCCTAACACCATATTGACCGCCGCAAGTTCGCTTTCGGACTGTATGAACACGCCGCCGCGTTCTTCCATATGAAGCGCCATGTAGGCAATGAGCTCGTTCTGCGGGGTTATAGGATACCCCGCGTAAAAACGGCATCCCGCGCGGAGCGCTCCTTCAGCGCACGCTTCATTACCTGTAAATAGATATTTTTGCTTCATGATCAAGTTTACCGTTCAGCATTCATTTTTTTATCGGAACGTCGAAACAGGGGCGTTTCGACGCACCTCGAACATTACGTTCTCGGCGCCTTCCGCGCAAGCTTCATTTCCTGTACATAAATATTTCTGTTTCATGTCCTGAATATAAGGTTAAGTACGATCTAACCTGGTTAACGCTGCCAAGTAAATGATCTGGTTTTATACTAACCTGGCATCTTCTAACCAGGTTAGCATTTCTACTTCTACTTCTCGCATAACACGTCTTTCGTCCTTCGTCTCTCTTCCTTCGGACCGTCTATCCTTCATCTTCTCTGATCTCTATAGCGCAATCAGGACAGATTACCGCGCACATCCCGCATAAAGTGCACTTCCCGCCTTCTTTGAGCGTAACATATTTAGATCCTCGTTTATTCACTCCATCGGACATGCTCAGATGTCCGGAAGGGCATACGTTAATGCAGAGCCCGCATCCCTTGCATCTTTCCGTTCTTATCCGCAATTTCTTTTTTTCTTCCATATCATCTTCCTAGTTCCGACTGTATCGTTTCCGCTATTTCAGGAGCCGATAAGTGATATTTTCTCAAAAGCTCTTCTCTGCCGCCATGCTCTATGAACTCGTCCGGCAGGCCCAAACATCTTATCTTTATATTCGCTATATTCTCTCTCTCGAAGAATTCCAGCACGCCGCTCCCGAACCCTCCGGAAACGACCCCTTCTTCAAGAGTGAATATTCTGCGTTTATTGCGGGGCAGTTCTTCCAGCATTTCCGCATCCAAAGGTTTTATAAAACGCGCGTTAATTACCGTTGCCTCTATACCTTTTTTTGACAATATGTTCGCGGCCGAAAGCGCGGTATTCACCATGCTTCCTATAGCTAAAATAGTCAGGTCCTTACCTTCTCTCAAAACTTCGCTTTTTCCTTTTTTTAGCGGCTCGCAGGAAGATATGCCTACAAGCTGGCCGGCTGTATCCCTGGGGTATCTGAGGACCGAAGGTCCTTCCAATTCCAAACACAGGTCCATCATGCGCTTCATCTCTTCTCCGTCTTTAGGCGCCATGACAGTGAAATTCGGCAAACTCCTCGTGTAGGGGATATCAAAAACGCCGTGATGCGTAGGCCCGTCCTTACCGACAAGCCCGGCCCTGTCCAGACAAAAGATCACCGGGAGTTTCTGCAGAGCAACATCGTGTATAAGCTGATCATACGCCCTCTGAAGAAAAGTGGAATAAACCGCTACTACGGGTCTAAGTCCGCCTTTCGCGAGCCCCGCGGAAAAAGTTACCGCATGCGGTTCGGTTATCCCGACATCAAAGAACCGTTTCGGGAACTTTTTGGCGAATGCCGAGAGTCCCGTGCCGTCAGGCATCGCCGCTGTTATAGCGACAACTCTTTTATCCCTTTCCCCCAGTTCTACCATCTTATCGGAAAAATATTCCGTGAATGTCTTACCTTTCGGGTCCGCTGCTTCCGTTCTGCCTGTCGCGATATTAAAAAAGTTCACCCCGTGGAATCTGGTGGGATCTTCTTCCGCGAACTTGTATCCTTTTCCTTTTTTGGTCATTGCGTGGATAAAAACAGGTTCTTTAAAAGGTAATATCTTCTGCAATGTAGATATAAGTTGCTTAAGATCGTGCCCGTCTATGGGCCCGAAATACCGAAACCCCAGTTCTTCAAAAATTATACCCGGGACCAGAAGGTTTTTCAGGCCTTCTTGGAATTTTTTTACCGTATTATACGCGGCCGGGCCCAGTTTAGGTATTCCCTTAACGATCTTTTCGGCTTCCTGCCTCACCTTGTTATACAGCGGGTTAGTGATAACGGTATTAAGATATCTGCTCATCGCTCCTACAGGCTTGGATATCGAATGTTCATTATCGTTCAATATCACCACCAGGTTGGTCTGCTTGTTGCCGGCATTATTCATCCCCTCGAATGCCAAGCCGGTGGACAAGGCCGCGTCCCCGATCACGGCGACCACTTTGTTATCCTGCCCGGATATGTCCCTCGCGGACGCCATTCCCAGAGCCGCTGAAATAGAAGTAGAACTATGTCCGCAGGTGAACGGGTCATGCTCGCTTTCTTCGGCGAGAGGAAATCCACTGAGCCCTCCCATTTCCCTTAAGGTACCGAATCTCTCTCTTCTGCCCGTAAGCAGTTTATGGGCATAGCTCTGATGCCCCACGTCCCATATGATCTTGTCTTTTGGGCTGTCCAGACAATAGTGGAGCGCTATGGCCAGTTCCACCGCTCCTAGACTTGCGGCTACATGCCCGCCTTTCTCGGATGTAACATTGATTATCGTTTCCCTTATCTCGCCGGCAAGGGCTTTCAACTGCTCCATGCTGAGCTCTTTCAAGTCCTCCGGAGAGGATATCTTATCAAGCAATGTTCCCATTTATTCCTTCTTTGCACTCTTTCAAGTTTCCTCAAACGGCCGTTTTTCAAAAAGGTTTTCGTCTTTTTTTATAAGTATCTCTATTTTTTTCTGGGCTTTTTCCAGCTGTTCCCGGCATGCGCGGGCAAGTTTTATCCCTTCTTCATATTTTTTCATTGACGAATCCAGCGAAAATTCCCCATCTTCAAGTTCCGCTACTATCTTCTCGAGTTTTTGAAGGTCTTTTTCGAAATTTGTATCTTTCATGCCTCCTCCTTGCCCCGCCCGGGGGTACTGACCCCGATAACCGTGCTGGATATATATCCGCCGTGCATGCGGGTCTCTATACTATCTCCCTTTCTTACCGATCTTATGTCTTTTATGGCGCTGCCGCCCGACAAAGTGATGCTGTATCCTCTTTCAAGCACGGCAAGCGGACTTAACATATGCAGTTTGCCGGCCAAACCGTTCAAGTCTTTGCGCTTGATATCCAGAAAATGCGAGATGAAAGTATTGATCCCTCTGACTTTTTCATCTATCTCCTGTTTCATCCTAAGAAGCACATTAACGGGATTTCTCAGGACATAACTTTCTCCTAACCCTTCTACCGTTGTCCTTAGGTTCTCGACGGTTGCCTTCATCGCGGAATACAAGCCTCTCCTAGATTGGGTGATCCTGGCTATAAGATCCTCTTTCCTAGGCAGGATCAGCTCCGCCGCTGCCGATGGGGTGGGTGCGCGCATATCCGCGGTAAAATCCGATATTGTGTAATCTATTTCATGCCCTACGGCGCTTACGACAGGAATATTCGAATTGTAAATTGCCCTGGCTACTTCTTCCTCGTTGAAGGACCATAGGTCTTCCAGGCTTCCTCCTCCGCGTCCTACTATTATGACATCGATCGGATGCTCGCCGGACGAGGTCCTTTCTATATACCCATTATAATCGTTAAGCTCTTTTATCGCTTCCGCTATTTCCGAGGCGGATCCTTCTCCCTGCACCCTGACCGGCCGTATGGATATATCGACATTCTCGAACCGTCTTTTCGCGACCTTTAATATATCTTTTATGGCGGCTCCGGTGGGCGATGTAACTATACCTACATGCAGGGGAACGCGCGGTATCGCCTTTTTATGTTTTTCGTCAAAAATACCTTCTTTGGAAAGTTTGTCCTTTAACTGTTCGAAAGCCAGCTGAAGAGCTCCCTTCCCCTTAGGTTCTATTTCCGACGCATACAGCTGGTATTGTCCTCTTTTATCGTACACGCTTATACGTCCGGCGCATACGACTTGCATTCCGTCTTTGACGGTAAATTTTATTTTCGACCCGCTCCCCTTGAAAAGAACACAATTAAGCAGGCTTTCTTTATCTTTTAAACTGAAATACGCGTGCCCCGCCGATGAGACCGTGTAATTCGAGATCTCCCCTTCCACCCAGATCTTGGCGAACGCTTCTTCCAAAAGGTCCCTCAGGTCCCGCGTAAGCTGGGTAACAGTATAGATCATTGCGTCTTTCATGTTTTTCGTGATTCGTAATTCGTAATTTGTAATTCGTGAACGATACTTCCGTTGTCATCCCGAGTGAGCCGCCTGCCTGCCGGCAGGCAGGCAATGCTCGAGGTGCATCGGGATCTCCCGATTCCGATGTCCATTTATCCAGATCCCTCCACTCCCTCCGTTCGGTCGGGATGACAATATTGGGCTTCGTCCTTCTTCCCTCGTCACTCTGATTTCTGACGTCTGTCCTCTGACTTCTTTTCTCTTTCCCATCACACATTACACATAAAACATTACACGTCATCCCGCCAACAACACTTATTACTTAATACTTACATCTTAACACTTACCTCTCCTGCACTCTCTCTACACTCCGCGCCTTGCCTGTCTTTTCGTCTACGTCCAAGAGAACCCCGTGCATTTCGACTTTTCCCTCGGCTACCTCGAACCTGGCCGGCATCTGAGTGATAAATCTTTCTATGACATTCTCTTTTTTTCTTCCGATAACGGAATCATACGGACCGGTCATCCCGCAATCCGTAATATACGCTGTCCCGTTATCAAGGATCTTTTCGTCCGCCGTTTGTATATGCGTATGCGTTCCGAGAACAGCGCTTACCTTTCCGTCAAGATACCACCCCAGAGCGACTTTTTCGCTTGTCGCTTCCGCGTGCATATCAACGATAATGACGGATGTCTTGTCCTTTATTTTAGCGATCTCTTTTTCGGCCGTGCGAAAAGGACATTCCACCGCTTCCATAAAAACGCGTCCTATAAGGTTTATCACACCCACCTTTCCGGAGCTCGGCGTTTCGATCACCGTGGAACCGGACCCGGGCGATCCTTCGGGATAGTTCGCCGGACGGAGAAGCCGGCTCGTCGTCCTGAGGACGTCAAATATCTCTTTTTTCTTCCATATATGGTCACCGGACGTCAGCACATCTATCCCGCTGGCGAACAGTTCTTCGGCGATCTTAGGAGTAAGTCCGCTGCCGCCGGCCGCGTTCTCCCCGTTGGCGATAACGCAGTCGATCTTCTTCGTTTTCTTAAGATCGGCAATACGGTTCTTGATTATCCCGCGTCCGGGACTCCCCACTATGTCTCCCAGGAACAATATTCTCATAATAACCCTAGCTTTCCTGTAAGTGATCACCAGTATCCAGTTTCCTAGTCACCGGTGACTTCCTGCCTGCCATGCCTACGGCAGGTAAACCGGCAGGCAGGGGTAACCTGGTAACTGGTGACCTTTAATTCTCTATTTCGCGTATTCTATCGACCTAGTCTCCCGGATAACCACTATTTTTATCTGTCCCGGATACTGCAGCCTTTCTTCTATTTTCTTTTTCATCTCCTGCGCCAGAACAGCGGTCGCGACATCATCGACCTTTTCGGGTTTGACTATTACCCTGATCTCCCGTCCGGCCTGTATGGCGAATGTCTTTTCCACTCCTTCGAACTCATTGGCTATGGCCTCAAGATTCTCGAGACGTTTTATATAATGTTCCAGGCTCTCCCTGCGCGCTCCGGGACGGCTTGCGCTTACCGCGTCGGCCGCCTGCACCAATACGGCCAGAAGTGTCTTAGGCTCGACGTCCCCATGATGCGCGGCGATGGCATGCACCACGATATCGTGTTCCCCGTACTTTTTGGCAAGATCCGCTCCTAAAGACGCGTGCGTCCCCTCCATTTCGTGCGATACGGCCTTGCCTATATCGTGCAGTATCCCTATCCTTTTAGCTAACGCGATATCCAGCCTAAGTTCCCCGGCCATGGTAGCCATGAGATATGCCGTCTCCTTTGAATGCTGAAGAACGTTCTGTCCGTAACTTGTGCGGAATTTCAGTCTTCCCAGAAGTTTTACCAGCTCGGTATGCACGCCGTGTATCCCGAGGTCCAGGAGAGTGTTATCCCCTTCCACCTTGATCGCGGCTTCCATCTCCTTCTTGACCTTTCCTACAACTTCCTCTATCCGGCCGGGATGTATCCTTCCGTCCTCAAGAAGACGTTCAAGGGATATTCTGGCTATTTCTCTGCGGAATTTATCGAACCCTGATATGATAACGGCCTCCGGCGTATCATCTATGATGATATCCACTCCCGTGGCCATCTCTAATGCGCGGATATTTCTTCCTTCTCTGCCGATTATACGGCCTTTCATCTCTTCGGACGGCAAATGCACAACACTTACCGTGGTCTCGACGGTATGATCGACCGCGCATTTCTGTATAGCCAGGCCGACTATCTTGCGGGCTTCTCTATCCGCTTTCTCTTTAGTCTCTTCCTGTATCCTTTTTACTTCAAGAGCGGCATCCTGCCTGGCTTCCGCCGTCATTTTTTCTATCAGCATGCTCTTGGCCTGCTCTTTGCTCATCCCGGATATTTCCTGCAGCTTTACTTTTTCATCCTGTATAAGCCGCTCCATTTCGTCCTTTTTCCGAGCCGCTTCTTCGTGTTTTAAGGTGGCGGCTTCTTCGACCTGCTTCAGGTCTTTCTCCTTCTGATCCATTAACGACGCTTTTTTGTCGATATTCTCTTCTTTCTGGATCAGTCTTTTCTCCGTAACGAGAAGTTCTTTACGCCGCTCTTTTGCTTCTTCTTCGAATTCCGCCCTCATCTTCAGGGAAAGGTCCTTAGCTTCAAGGATGGATTCCCTTTTTCTTTTTTCAGCGTCCAGTTTTGATTCGTTGATTATGGTCTTGGCTTTGTCTTCGGCGCGTTTGATCTTCATCTTGGCGGTGTATTTGCGCAAAATATATCCCAATATGAAGAAAAATATCCCGCCTAAGAAGGCAAATCCGAAATCGTGCCACATGTTGTTTCCTGTCATATGTTCCTCCCTTTTAATAAGAAGGACGTCTTGGCACCAAATACACTTGGTTGAGTTCACATATCGGTTATTACCCGAAAAACCGGTCTGTCATGTGGGTCTGAGGGGAGATGTTCTACTACTTGGAAACCGAAGGCTAGGCCGACTGTCGGGATACGGGAAAGGTGTTTTTCCGCGAGAAATCTATCATAAAAACCTTTTCCTCTCCCTAGCCGCATATTATCGGTGTCATATGCTATCGCCGGAACCACTACCAGGTCTATTTCTTCCGGCGGCACCTCTTCAACGCGGCTTTTTTTCGGCTGACATATGCCGAAAGGCCCTTTTTCCAAGTCTTTTATAGCCGTAAGCTTAGAAGCTATTATTCTCTCTTCTCCCGGTCCCAGATACGGAACCGCGACCCTCTTTCCCGATCTCAATGCTTCTTCGTTGATCATGCTCGTATCTACCTCGGTTGTCAAAGAAACGTAAGTCATAACAGTTCTACAGGCTTTGAATTCTTCGCTTGCAAGAAATCTCTCCTGTATTTTCCGGCTTCTTTTGTCCCGCAACGCTGGATCTTGGTCCTTCAGACGCCTTATTATCTCCTTTCGTAGTTCCTCTTTACTTTCCATGTTTGTCACTTTTATCCCGTAGTATTATACATGAATATTAAAAATATTCCCACTTTTTTATTTGTTAGTGTTTTAAAAGCTTATATATCTCTTATTCGGGCCACTCTCTCCTTAAGCCGGTCCGAAGCTTCTTCAATTTCACTGTCCGTATTAAAATGATCCAAAGAGAACCTTACCGCGCCGTTTACCCTGTCGTCGTCAAGTCCCATAGCCTTAAGAACATGCGATGACTCCTGAGAGCCCGATGTACATGCCGACCCGGTTGAAATACACACCCCTTCCAGGTCCATGGCAAGGACCAAAGACTCTCCATTGACCCCTTCAAAACTTACGTTCAAAGTATTGTGCAGTCTTTCCGAAGGATGTCCGTTAAGCTCTATTTTCGCGTCCACTTTTTTCTTTATATCGCCGTATAGCCGATCCCTCATTCTCTTGACCTTTTCTTTCCTCTCCTCGCCTTTTTCCCGCGCGTTCTCGCTGGCTTTCCCCATCCCTACAATACCCGCCGTGTTCTCCGTCCCGGCCCTTTTCCCGTTTTCCTGATGTCCGCCGCGGATAAAAGGAGTGAATGTTATCCCTTTTTTGACATACAATGCCCCTACACCTTTGGGTCCGTTCATCTTGTGCCCGGACAAAGAGATCATATCCGCTGCCGGGCCGCGATCATTGATCTTTATCTTTCCTGCCGCCTGCACGGCGTCCGTATGGAAAAGAACCTCTCTTTCCCGGGCAATATCTTTTATCTCCCGTATCGGCATGATCGTCCCGGTCTCATTATTGGCCGTCATAACGGTTATTAATATCGTCCTATCCGTTAAGGAGTCCTTTACCTCAAGGGGATCTATCATCCCGTATTTGTCCGCTTTTAGATATGTAACGCTATACCCCTTCTTTTCCAGGTATCTGCAGGTATTCAGGACGGCCGGATGTTCGACTGAAGAAGTTATTATATGGTTACCCTTCAGACGCAGCGCTTCCGCCACGCTTATTATCGCGGCATTATCGGCTTCGGTCCCGCCGGATGTGAACATTATCTCTTCGGGAAGATCCGCTCCTATCAAGGCCGCTACTCTTCTTCTGGCCAGCTCGATATGTTTTTTCGCTTCTCTTCCCAAGATATGCGCGCTCGAAGCGTTTCCGTAGGTTCCGCCCAGGAACGGCATCATCTCAGCGAGCACTTCCGGGTCCAGCCGCGTTGCGGCATTGGCATCAAGATATATGGTTTTCATGATCACATGACGTTCTCAACTTTTTCTATTTCCGGAACTTCCCTCTTGATGGTCTCTTCTACTACGCTCTTGATCGTCATCTGGCTCATCGGACATCCGCAGCATGCTCCTTTAAGACGCACTTTTACCGTTTTTCCTTCAAGCGCGGCGAACTCAACATCACCGCCGTCTCTCTGCAAAAGCGGCCTCACCTTTTCTATCGCGTCTTTCACTCGTTGTTCCATTTTTCCCTCCTGTCGTTTTAGTATAGAATATCGGGGTATCGCATAGCGCACAGAGCATAGGGCACAGCGTTGTATTCGTATATCGTATAGCGAAATTAAAAATAAAAACTGTACGGGCGCGGTTTCCGCGCCCTTTATTATTAGGGCGGGGCAACCCCGCCCCTACATTAAACCTTTTAACCTTTTAACTTTTTAAACTGTTCTCTATCGTCTCACTTCCCGCTTCTATTCCCCCGGAACCTTATTGATGCTCACTTTACCGTCAAAACATTTTTTCTTTTTTATATATCTGCCGATTATAACGTAATATATCATAGCGCACGCGCATCCTGCCGCAAAACTTTTTAGAGGGTCTTTCAGGAACGCGTATACGCTCAGCGAACCGGCCGCGAACAGCATTAACGGAAAAAGATAAATAAAGCAGTATGTCTTTAACATCGTCGAAGGGCTTACCTCTATCTCCACAATATCGCCGACATTGACACCGGCGGCCTTATCCACGGTTACCGTTATGATCCTCGCCCGCGCGTTCTCGCAGGAACAGCATTTAGAACAAGCTTCACTTTTCTCTATTCGGACCGTAGCTGTGTCCGCGTCTCTTGTAATAACCGTTCCCTGTTCTTTCATGCTTATTCCGTATTCCCTTCGATCCCTCGGTCCTTAACTCTATGCGCCATGCCCTATGCTCTTTGCGTTCCTTATGCAAGCTGAACTGTTCCTAAAAAAATAGGGCCGGACTTCTCCGGCCCTACCCCGACAAGCCGTGCGCAGAAAGAGAATTGAGACCTGGTTTCCCAGGTGGGTACCCTCTTGCCGTTCCCATAAAGAAAACGTCAAAGTTAGATTCCCTATTTTATCGTGTTGGTCCAATTCATCGTTCCCGCTTCACGCACTTAGCAGTAACTTAATTATATCACTTTGAAAATGTTTTGTAACAGATTTTTTTTGGCCGCGCTTATCTGAAAGATACTCCGAGGGTCTTAATAAGAGCTTCTTTGATCTTGCCGTGAACGCTTTCTGTTTCCGCGTCGGTGAGGGTCTTATCATCCGAGCCGTATTTGATGCCGTATGTCAGGCTTTTCTTGCCGGCAGGGACCTGCTCCCCTTCATAAATATCCTTGAATGCCACCCCTTTAACGGCCGGTCCTCCGGCACGGCATATGATCTTCTTTATCTCCTCCGCGGCGGTCTCTCTCGCGCACAGTATGGATATATCCCGGTCCGAAGAAGGGAATTTAGCTATCGGTACATATTTGCTGTCCAGAACAGCCTTAGCCGTTAAAGTATCCAGCCGGACATGACAGACATAAACTTTCTGAGAAATACCGTACGCGTCCGATAACCCATATCCTATCTCCGCGATAAAGCCTTCTTTTTCGTCAGACTCTCCGATGTGTATATCCGCGCAATTGACCATTCCTTCGATCCGGGTCTTTTTAAAAACAGGCGGGACGGAAAGCCCGTCAAAAAGCGCCTCTAGGGCGCCCTTAAGATCATACAATCCCGCTTTTCTGTTCCCTTCAGCCCAATTGTTCCGTGCGCTTCCGGTCATAGACGCGCAAAGGACAGCTGTTTCGAGAAAACCGTTTTTCCCGGGAGCATATACCTTTCCTATCTCAAAAAGTATGAGGTCCCTGCTATTTCTGTTCAAATTCCAGGAAATGGTCTTCATCATACCATCGATCAGCTGCGGGGTAAGCACTTTCTGCTCTTCCGACAGCGGATTAATAAGAGAGACCTCGTCCCCTGATATCATAGCGAACCTTCCGGAGGCCGCGACGCTGATGAGGCTGTATGTCATGATCTCGCTGAAGCCCGACCGGGTCATTATCTGTTTTATCTTTTCCTGGACCTCTCTCCCCCGCTGTTTCCGCGTTACCTGAGGGATCATTTTTTTTATCTCCGAAGGGATCTTCTCATAACCGTATATCCTGGCGGCTTCCTCGATCAGGTCGACCTCTCTTGCGATATCCCCCCGAAAGGTAGGTGCCTCAACGAACAATACATCCTTTTCCTCTTTTTTTACAGTCATTCCGAGCCTTTGAAAGATCTTTCCGGTTTCTCGGGTTGTCAGGGTCATCCCCAGGATCCTGCCGGCTTCCGGCACTCTGAATTTTATGATCGTCATTTCTGACTTAACGCTTCCTTCGGCCGATAAGGGAGAAGCCGTGCCGCCGGTTTCTTTCAGAATAAGCGCGGAAGCGCGAGCGGAAGCCTTTTCGACCATGCCTTTATCCACTCCTCTCTCAAAGCGGTAGCTGGAATCCGTGGAAATGCCTAATTCCCGGGAGGTCCTTCTTATGGAAAGCGGGTCAAAATAAGCGCTTTCCAGAAGAATATTCACGGTCCGTTCTCCGACTTCGGTCCGTTTACCGCCCATGACCCCGGCTACGGCTATCGGTCCTTTTTCATCGGCTATAACAAGCATCCCTTTTTTAAGCGTCCTGTCCATGCCGTCTATTGTGGTTATTTTTTCGTTTTCCGCGGCTTCCCTTATGTACACCGCGCTGCCCTCTATCTTGTCCAGATCAAAAGCATGCATGGGCTGTCCCGTCTCCAAAAGACAGTAATTGGTTATATCGACGATATTATTGACCCCTCTCATGCCGACCGCGGTTATTCTGTCTGTTATCTTCTTACACGTTCCGGAGACGGTGATATTTTCTATGACCCTAGCGGTATATAGCGGGCACAATTGTTTGTTCTGTATTACACATTTTATTTTCTTGGCGCCTTTCTCCTGAACGGGACCGAAAGAAGGCAATGTCAGATCAGCGTCAAATACCGCGGAAATTTCGCGGGCAAGACCTATAACGCTAAGACAGTCAGGCCTGTTGGAAGTGATCTCAAGCTCCATGACGGTGTCTTTGCCTGCCTTCGTCATCTCTCCGACCTCGGACCCGGACATGGTAAGCCCTTCCGCCATTTTTTCAGGACTGACCGAGGTCTTAACGTATTCTTTGACCCATTCATAACTGAGTTTCATTGTAAAACCCTTCGGGTTTAGTTCGGAGTTCATAGCGGAAAGCTTGGTTTTACTTTTAACTACGAACTATGAACTACCCTCTACGAACTATTTAAACTGCTTCAGGAACCTCACATCGTTCTCATAAAAAAGACGGATATCCTCTATCCCGTAGAGCAGCATGGCTATTCTTTCCGCGCCCATACCGAACGCGAACCCTTTATATTTTTCGGGATCATACCCGACCGCTTGGAACACTTTAGGGTCTACCATGCCCGCTCCTAAGATCTCGAGCCATCCGCTGCCGGAACATACCCGGCATCCCGTCCCCCCGCAAATGATACAGGAGATATCGACTTCCGCGCTGGGTTCCGTGAACGGAAAAAAGTGCGGCCTTAACCTCATTTTAGCTTTATCGCCGAACATCATTCGGATAAACATCGAAAGGACCCCTTTAAGGTCCGCGAAGGTGATATCCGTGTCCACCATAAGCCCTTCGACCTGATGGAACATAAAAGAATGTGACGCGTCCACGGCATCCGGCCGATAGACCCTGCCCGGCATTATCGCCTGGATCGGCGGGGGACTGTTCTGCATTATATGTATCTGAACATTCGACGTATGGCTTCTGAGCAGATGTGCGCGGTCGATATAGAACGTGTCGAACGCGTCTCTTGAAGGATGGTCGAGCGGGATATTCAGCGCTTCAAAATTATAGAATTCGGTCTCGATCTCCGGACCTTCGGCTATACTGAACCCCATCGACACAAATATATTGTTTATTTTGTCCAATACCTTTGTCAGCGGATGCATCGTTCCCGCGGGTCTCGTTATGCCGGGTAACGTTATATCTATGATCTCATCTACCCGGGCCTCATTTCTGACCTTTTTTCCTGCCTCGTCCAGTTTAGCGGAAATATCAAGTTTGAGCATGTTCGCGTATTTTCCGGCTTCTTTTTTTTGTTCGGCGGAAAGCCCCGATAAAGACCTTAGGATCTCGGTAAGTTCCCCTTTTCGTCCGGCAAATTTTACCTTGACCGCCTCTATCTCTTTTTCGCTTCGGCAAGAAGCAAGTTCGGCCTCGAAATCCGCTTTTATCCGTTCCAGGTTTTTAGTCACGTCCATTGTTCATGCCTTTGTTGCGTCTTCTTCCTTGGGCCTTGCCTCTCTTACCCCTCGCTTTTCAATTTTAGAGCGTCTATTTTCTCGTTCTCACCGAAAACCACAAGGATGTCGCCTTTTACCACAACGTCATCAGCTTGAGGAGTAACGTTTATTTTTTCTTCTTTGCTTCCCTCTGTCTTTTTCTTTATAGCTATGACATTAACGCCGAATTCGGCCCTGATATCGAGCTCTCTCAAGGTCTTTCCGATGAATTCGTCCGGTACGATTATCTCTATTATACTGGAATTGCCGGAAAGTCCTATGTGGTCGCGGACAGTATCTGACAGGGACATCAAAGAAGCGGCGAGCCTTTCGCCTATATCCTTTTCGGGAAGAACCACTTTGGTGGCCCCTATCTTTTCAAGGACCTTTTTATGGGCAGCGCTGGTCGCCTTGCATACTATTTCCGGAATATTAAGTTCTTTCAGCATCAGTGTGACCAAGATGCTCGACTCAACATCCGTTCCTATTCCGCAGACAGCGGCGTCTACGTTCTGGATACCCGCCGATTTAACGGCTTTTTCATCGCTGGCATCCAAACACACCGCTTTCGCGACAACATCCATTATGTCACGGACCAGCTCTTCGTTCTTATCTACCGCGATGACCTGATTCCCTTTTTCGGCCAGCGCTCTCGCTACACTGGATCCGAACCGGCCTAATCCTATAACGGCATATTGTTTCATGCTCTCCTCCGTTTTTTTGTCGCGTATAGCTCGGGATTTGTGAACCGTAGAGGCACGGCATGCCGTGCCTCTACCACCATCCGCCATTCACCATATACCAAATACCGAATACTAAATACCCTCTAACTTCTGGTCGAAACGCGGAGGTTTCGACACACCTCGGACATTACGTGCTCGGCGCCTAACCCACCATGATATTCTCTTCGGGGTAAACGTAATTATCCTTGCGTTCTTTGAACGCTAAAGCCAATGCCAGGGTCAGCGGGCCCAATCTTCCGGCGAACATGGTCGCGGCAATGATCATTTTTCCGGCGCCGCTTAAAGCGCCTGTTATCCCGGTAGAAAGGCCTACGGTCCCGAATGCGGATACTACCTCAAATAGCGCTTTGACCAGCACATCGCCTCCCTTGGTAAATGTCCCTCCCGCGTACACCAGAAGCATTGTCCCGGCAAATATCCATGATAGCGCCAGAAAAAATATCACTACGGCTTCTCTTATGATCTGCTTGGGCACGGACCGCCCGAAAAACATAACGCGTTTCTTGTTCTTCATCATTCCGAAAACCAGAGCCGCTACTACCGCGAACGTGCAGGTCTTTATCCCGCCGCCTGTCGACCCCGGAGACGCTCCTATGAACATAAGGAATATGACCGAGAGAAGTGACGGTACCGTCAGAGTCCCGATATTAAGCGTATTGAATCCCGCGGTCCTTGCCGTTACGGATTGGAACAGCGCGCTCAGTCCTCTGCCGGACAGAGCCATGCCTTTCATCGTATTGTCTTTTTCAAAGATCATAAGCAGCACCGCGCCCATCAATATCAGCGCGGCCGATACCGTAAGGACTACTTTGGCCTGGAGGCTGATGCGCCTTGCCGGTCCTTTTTTAACGAATAGTCCCAGTAGATCCATTACAACTATGAAACCGATACCCCCGAGAAATATCAGGACCATCATAATGAGATTTATGTACGGATCGTTAAAAAATCCCTCAAGGTTATTCTTAAAAAGTGAAAATCCCGCGTTACAAAAAGCTGATACTGAATGAAAAACGGCTTTTTCCGCTATCTCCAGCACACTCCAATCCGTCGAGACTTTCCACCTGAGGAATAAAAGTAAAGCCCCGGCTCCTTCCGCTATGAACGTGATGCATAAAATGTATGATATAAGTTTTTTAAGACCCAGAATATTATTCCTGTTCAGCGTGCTCCTTATGACATCGGTCTCGCGGAACCCGATCTTCCGGCCTAAAAGAACAGCGAATAATGTGGAAAAGGTCATTATCCCCAGCCCCCCGGCCTGGAAGAGCGCGAATATCACCCATCTCCCGAAAGGAGAGAACACGGTCCCGGTATCCCTGACAACAAGCCCGGTAACGCATGTAGCGCTTGTGGCCGTGAATATGCTGTCTACCAGCGGCAAGGCTTTGCCGTCCACCGTAGCGGCGGGAAGGGACAGCAATCCCGTGCCTAAAATTATGACACAAAAAAAACTGAAGATCAGAAGCTGCGGTGGTGTCAGCTTTCTCATAAGTTTTTTACTTGTTGGTCTTCTTTACGATAGCCTTGAACGCCTTAATGTCGGTCGCGGCAAGATCCGCGATCATTTTCCGATTAAGCGTTATGTCGGCTTTTTTAAGGGCAGCAATGAACTTGCTGTAAGATATCCCCTCCGCTTGACAAGCCGCCGTTATCCTAGTGATCCACAGGGAACGGAAATCGCTTTTCTTCTTTTTCCTGGCCCCGTAAGCCGAGACCATGCTCTTTCTCGAGGCTTCTTTCGCGGTCCTAAGCAGTTTTGATCTCGCTCCCCGGTGTCCCCTTACGGATTTAAGGGTCCTTTTTCTTCTTTTGAGCGAACTTACTGCGTGTTTTACTCTTGGCATTTCATCTCCTTATCTTTTAGTATGTCGTATAGCGTATAGCGTTATACTGACCGTTGTTCTATTTTTCGATCCCAGGCCTTTAGACCTTTTGGCTTTTAGACCTTCGGACTGTTTTACGCGTAAGGCAATAAATTTCTGATCTTCTTCTCCATCGTCTTCTCCACTAACGACGATGATCTTAAAGATCTCTTCCTGCTCCTGCTCTTTTTCGTCAGGATATGCCTTGCGCCTTGCTTGTGTCTTTTTACTTTACCGCTTTTTGTGAGCTTGAACCTTTTTTGAGCACCTTTATTGGTCTTTAATTTCGGCATTATATCTCCCTGTTCGAGTTTTTTGAGTTTGTAGGGTTTTTAGAGCTTCTTGGGTTTGATATTCCAACCTCTCCCGGCGACTATTCCCTATTGTACTCTTCTTGTTTTTTCGTTACTATTTTTCACTTTTAGGCAGCAGGGTCATCATCATGGTCTTCCCCATAGTTTGCGGAGGATACTCCATTTCCCCGAGGACCGCTACATCCGTCGCTATGCGTTTCAAAAGATCCATCCCCAGATCCTTATGGGCGTTCTCTCTCCCCCTGAAACGCAAGGATACTCTTACCCTGTCTTTCCCTTCCAGAAAAACCCTTATCTGTTTCATCTTTACCTGATAGTCATGCTCTTCTATTTTAGGCTTGAACCTTACCTCTTTGACATGGGTAATATGCTGTTTCTTTTTTGCCTGCTTCTGTTTTTTCTCCTGTTCATACTTGAACTTACTGTAATCCATTATACGGCAGACCGGCGGGTCTACTTTTGAAGCTACCTCAACAAGATCAAGCCCTTTTTCTTTGGCTATACTGATCGCTTCTCTGATCTCTACAACTCCCATCTGATTCCCCTCGTCATCCACCAATCTGACCTTGGCAGCCCGTATCCTGTCGTTGACGCGCGTGAAATCTTTGTACTTCGACGTGTTCCTGCCGTCATATGCCTGTTTGTAACTGATGATCCGCCTCCTTTAATGTGCACATATCCCGTATATCCATCCCTAAGCCGGGCGATACATGCGTCCTTTATACTGTCCCTCACTTATCTATTTTCGTTCTCTTTTATTAAGATGTCAATAAATTCCTGCACGGGTTTAGCTCCCTGATCTCCGTCTTTCCTGCTGCGCACAGAGACTTGATCTTCGGCGGCTTCCCGTCCGCCCAATATCGCCATATACGGGACCTTTTCCATTTCCGCGTCCCTTATCTTTTTTTGCATTTTTTCGTTACGTATATCGATCTCGGCTCTTATGCCTTTCTCTAACAGCTTTTGCTTTATTTTTTCGCCATATTCCTTATGCGCCTCGGCTATAGGTATCACTTTTACCTGGACCGGCGCGAGCCACATCGGGAGAGCCCCTCCGTAATGTTCTATAAGCGCCCCGATGAACCTTTCCAGACTGCCCAGGATGACCCTGTGTAGCATAATGGGCCGTTTGTTCTTGCCGTCAGAATCCACATATGTCAGATCGAACCTTTCGGGAAGAGCGAAATCACACTGAATAGTAGCACATTGCCATGACCTGCCCAAGGCGTCTTTCAGTTTTATATCTATCTTGGGCCCGTAAAACGCTCCGTCCCCTTCGTTTATCTCGTACGGCAGACCTTTAACGGCCAAAGCCTTTTTTAAAGCATCCGTGGCCTCTTCCCAATCCTTTTCCTCTCCTATGTATTTCGCGGGACGGGTGCTAAGCTCGATCTCGAATTCTTTGAACCCGAACACATTAAGCGTTTCCTCGACAAAGTCTATCACTTTGCCCACTTCTTCCTCGACCTGATCTCTTAGGCAAAAAATATGGGCGTCATCCTGCGTAAATCCTCTCACCCTTAAAAGGCCATGAAGAACACCGGATTTTTCATGACGGTATACATTTCCCAGCTCGAAATATTTTATGGGAAATTCTTTGTAACTCCTCATCCTCGATCCGTATACCAGTATATGCCCCGGACAGTTCATGGGCTTGACGGCGAATTCCTGTTTTTCGCTCTCGAATATATACATATTCTCTTTGTAGTAGTCATAATGCCCCGAACGTACCCATATATCGCTTTTCAATATGTGCGGACTGGAAATAAGTTCATATCCTCTTTTCAGGTGCTCTTTCGTGATATGATCCGCGATTATCTGCCTGAGCATGGCGCCTTTTGGATGATACAGCACGAGTCCCGCTCCGATAAGGTCGTTAAAGCTGAAAAGATCAAGTTCTTTGCCTAATTTTCTATGGTCCCTTTTTTTCGCTTCCTCTATCATCTCCAGAAAACTTTCAAGGTCTTTTTTATTCCCGAACGCTGTCCCGTATATGCGCTGCAGCATAGGATTCTTCTCGTCGCCCCTCCAATACGCGCCGGCCAAAGATAACAGTTTAAAAGCTTTGACCTCGCCGGTGCTCTTGATATGAGGTCCTTTACAAAGATCCTCGAACTCTCCGTGACGATATAATGATACTTCCTGTTCTTCGAGCTCCTTGATGACCTCTTCTTTATAAACTTCTTTTTTCAGTCCGAAATGGCTTAGAGCTTCTTCTTTCTTGATGACCTTTCTCTCAAAAGGTATATCCTTTTTTATGATCTCCCTCATTTCCTGTTCTATTAACGGGAGATCTTCCGGCGTCAAAAACCCGGCTTTTCTGTCGTCCGCATCTTTTACGCATCCCGAAAAATCAAAATCATAATAGAACCCGTCCTCGATCGAAGGTCCTATCCCTAATTTGACTCCCGGATACAGTTTCGAGACCGCGTCAGCCATGATATGCGCCGTGCTATGCCGGAGTTTCTGTAATGTTTCGTCGGTTTTTTTCATGTTTTTCCTGTATATCTTGAACATTCGAGCATTCGAACAATGGACCGCAATGGAACCCACTATATAACCCTTTTAATGCTCCAATGCTCTAATGGTCCTCCTTCGTCAATCTATTTAGATATCACTCGACTACGGAGGACAACCTTCGCCTTTTCTTAATGTCGCCTAGTCCGCCGTAGCTACATGAAATATAGGCATCCAGCACAGGCGAAGGTCTGCCCTGCTTCGCCTTTCTCAAAAGAACCTCCGGTGAGGCTTCGCAGAGGCATTCTTCTTCGCTTACCTCATACCAAGAACTTGTTTCTTCGTAGCCCTTCTTCTTCGCTGTTCAAAAAGTAAACAACGGTACAGCTTCGAAGAAACTTCGTACCAATGCGCACCATTATCGAAGGGCGAAGGTTTGCCCTGCTTCGCCTTTCTCAAAAGAACCTCCGGTGAGGCTTCGCAGAGGCATTCTTCTTCGCTTACCTCATACCAAGAACTTGTTTCTTCGAAGCCCTTCTTCTTCGCTGTTCAAAAAGTAAACAACGGTACAGCTTCGAAGAAACTTCGTACCAATGCGCACCATTATCGAAGGGCGAAGAAGAATGGTGGGCGGTACTGGGATCGAACCGGTGACCTCCACGATGTCAACGTGGCGCTCTAACCATCTGAGCTAACCGCCCGCTATGTTACAATATCAATATACATGTAACCTAATACTACTATTATCTATACCGTATCTGCCCTGCTTCGCCTTCCTCTAGAGCCCCTCCGGTGAGGCTTCGCAGAGGCATTCTTCTTCGCTTACCTCATACCAAGAACTTGTTTCTTCGAAGCCCTTCTTCTTCGCTGTTCAAAAAGTAAACAACGGTACAGCTTCGAAGAAACTTCGTACCATCACGCCCCATTATCGAAGGGCGAAGGTTTGCCCTGCTTCGCCTTCCTCTAGAGCCCCTCCGGTGAGGCTTCGCAGAGGCATTCTTCTTCGCTTACCTCATACCAAGAACTTGTTTCTTCGAAGCCCTACCAGTTTTCCCCCATTATCGAAGGGCGAAGAAGAATGGAGGCGCGGACCGGATTCGCACCGGTGTACGCGGTTTTGCAGACCGCTGCCTAGCTTCTCGGCCACCGCGCCCTTTTTGTCTTAAAGTTCGCGCCCGTATCGTTAAAATACCCGCCTTGCGGACTATAAGCTATTCTGTAATAACCAGTTAAGCTATCACAATACGAGGAAATTGTCAATCCGCTTTATTGTTCTCTTCCCCTGCTGATATGGTCCCGTCGACTCTCATGACATTTTTCCACTCCGAGGAATGGTTCTTAGCTCTATCTTTGAGCAAAACGCCGTTAGAGGAGCTTTTGGCGGATAATCCCGCCGTATATATGTAATCTGGCTGTTCAGGCGTTCCCTTATCCTTGTTTGCGGGACAATCCGTTATCCGTTCATCCGATAGATACCCCTGTTCATACAAAGCTTTGATCGACGGGGGAAATTCTCCTCCGTGTTCCTCGGCGTATATGTAAAGCGCAAGACCCATCTCTCTGAGATTATTCGTGCATATGGTCTTATCCATCCTGCTGCTGCTGTATTTAACGGCAGGCAGCAGGACCAATCCCGCTGCGAAAACTATGATCATAACTACCAGCAGCTCGCTTATGGTGAACCCTTTGCTAGCCCAATTCTTCAGACCCATAGCATCTTCTCGACCTCTTTTTTGATCATTTCGGCCATCTCGTCCTTGGTCACGTCCTTTATCGTTCTCACGTCGTCACCCGGTTTGATCAGAATGTATTCCCTTTTTACCTCCGCTTTGCCGAAAGGATCGTTCTTGTCCGTCTTCGAATTCACGATGATGGCATCCAGTTCTTTTTCCGCAAGTTTTTTTTTGCCGTTCTTTATCGGGTCATCCGTCTCGAGCGCGAACCCGATCTTGATGATATTCCGGTCTCTCACGCCTTTTAATATGTCGGGATTACGCACCATCTCGAGCGTATATTTTCCCAGTTCTTTTATCTTCCGGTTTTCCTTTCTCGCGGGCCTGAAATCACAAACCGCCGCGGCCATGATAATACAATCGCACGCGTCTATCCGCCCGATCACTTCTTTGTTCATCTCATCCGCCGTCTCCACGGATATGATCTCGGCTCCGGAAGGCGGAGAAACGCTGACAGGGCCTGATATAATACATACTTCGTGGCCTGCCGCGATCATTTTTTCGGCTATCTTATACCCCATTGTACCCGAAGAACGGTTGGTAAGATACCTCACCGGGTCTATGGGCTCTATTGTCGGTCCGGCCGTTATCAGGATATTCTTTTTAATGATCTTTTTTTGTTCTGGTTTTCGGGGCATTTTATGACGTACTTTTTGAGGCGTTCTTGAGTATCCGTTCCGTTGTTTCCACTATGGTATCAAGCGGCGCTAGATGTCCTATTCCTTCTTTCCCGCAAGCTAGCTGTCCTTTTACCGGGTCTATAAAAAAATACCCTTTCCCTTTCAGCTTGGCGATATTATCTTGAACCATAGGATTATTGAACATCTTGTCGTTCATAGCCGGAGCGAAAACTACCGGACTGTCCGTAGCCAATACCGTGCACGCAAGGATGTCAGGGCACAATCCGCATGCGATTTTCCCGATCATGTCTGCCGTAGCCGGGGCTATGAGTATTATATCGGCCTCGTCCGCGGCCGCTATATGAGCCGGTGAGCGGTCTTCCGGAAGTTCGAACAGGTCTTGCAGGACCTTTTTACCGGTCAGGGTCTCAAGGGTCAGCGGAGTAACGAACCATCCGGCATCTTCCGACATCGCGCATCTGACAGAGAACCCTTTTTTCCTGAACATGCCGATAAGGTCGCAGGCCTTAAAAGCCGCGATACTACCGGTTATCCCCAGTAATATGTTTTTTTCTTTTTTCACCATCTTATTATCAGTCCATTTTCATGCGAACTTTACCCGCCGCTATCTCTCTTATGGCTATCGTCGTTACCTTTTCGCTTTTGTCGGCTTCTATCAGTTTTTTCATCCCGCCGTTCAGCTCTATAGCTCTCAAAGCCGCAAGGTTACACAGTTTGTAGATACTTCCTGTCTTTATTATCAGATCTTCTCTCGATATTCCTTCCATCGGTATCCTTCCCCCTCATTTCGCTTTAAGCCCTGTTCCTGCTTTCCCTTTCTTTCTCGATGATAGTCATCAGTTCTTCTGATGCCTTATCAAGATCTTCATTCACGATCAGATAATCGTATCTGTCCGCGGCCGCCATCTCTCTCTTGGACTCTTCAAGTCTCATCGCTACCTGTTCTTCCCGGTCGGTATTCCTGTTCCTAAGTCTCTCCTCAAGCTCCTTGACCGAAGGCGGAATAATAAAAACGCTCACGCTTTCCGGGAATTTCTCTTTTACGGTCTTTCCGCCTTTAACATCGATACTGAGGATCACATCGACACCCTCTTCCATGGCGGTTCGGAACTGATCTAACGGGGTTCCGTAAAAATTCCCGAAATTCTCTTCCCATTCCAGGAATTCCCCGTTATCGGCCTTCTCTTTGAAATCTTTTTCCGAGATAAAAACATAATCCTGTGCGTCTTTTTCACCATCACGCGGCTGCCGGGTCGTATAAGAGACCGATCTTCTTATACCGTCCATTTTTTCCAAGATACGTTCCGTAAGCGTGGTCTTTCCGCTTCCCGACGGCGCCGATACAACTATGATCAAAGGATCTTTTTTCATGATTCCCGTTTTTCTCTTCCTCGCTAAAGAGGCTCTTCCGAATTGTCGGGCATTACACATAACACATAGAACATTACACCCTTCTGCATCCTTCAATGCCCCGCAAGGGTCATGTCTATTCTATATTCCGGATCTGTTCCCTGATCTTTTCTATTTCGCTTTTTATCTCTATTACCGCTTTGGAGATGCTGAAATCGCTCGATTTGGCTCCTATCGTGTTGGCTTCTCTCTGCATTTCCTGAGCTATAAAATCAAGTTTTTTGCCGACATCTTTCTCCGAGCCGGATATGGCCGATCTATAAGCCGAAACATGGCCTCCCAACCGTGTTATCTCTTCCGTGATATCGCAGTTCCTCGCGAAAAGCGCTATTTCTTCGCCCAGTTTTGTCCTGTCGATCTTTCCAGTCCCCGGGATCTCTTTGGTGGACTGTATGAGCTTTGCCCTATGGTCCTTCACGCTTTCTTTGCTGTGTTCCCTTATGTTTTTCAGGTCTTTTTCTATCCGGGCCAGCCTCTTTTTGAAATCTTTGGCAAGTTTTTCCCCTTCCGTTTTTCTGTAAGCGATAAGTCCATCCAAGGCCTTTAACGCCGCTTTTCTGATAATCGTCCAGGATACCGCTTTTTCCTCTTCTTTTGATATTTCCATGACCCCGGGATAGGCTATTATATCCCGGATCTCTATATTCCCTTTGAGCTTCAGCTTTCCTTTGAGGGTATTTATCTTTCTCAGGTATGCTCTTGCGGTCTTTTCGTTCAGTATCATTTTGCGCGGGACAGCGGCTTCTTTTGTTCTTTCTTTCGATATCCTGACAAACACCTTTCCTCTGAATATTTTTTCCTCTACAAGTTTCTGGAGCTGCTGTTCCGCGAGAAAAAGGTCTTCTACGGGATTACAGGTTATACTTAGCGTTTTATGGTTCAGCGTTTTTATCTCGACTTCGATCATTCCGCCGCTGAATCTTTCTCTTCCTTTGCCGAATCCAGTCATCGATCGTATCATTTTAAACCGTCCATTTTTTTCGTTTTACGGTCTCTTCAGTGATCTCGAACGGATACACGTCTTCCAGTATCTCATCCGGATCGAACCATAATTTGATCTCTCTTTCGGCGTCATCGGGATTCGCGGAAGCGTGTATAACGTTCTCGTATACGCCTTTTGTGGTGATCCGTCCGTATGCCCCCCGTATTGACACGGAGTCCGCCTCTTCCGGGTTCGTTTTCCCGCAGATATCCCGGACTTTTCTTATGGAATCTTCTCCGGCATAGATCAGCGCCATTACCTTTTTTTTGTGATAATCGCCCATTATGTATTTAACGAGCTCTTCAAAGAAAGGTTCATTTTTTAAAGCTCTATAGTGCTCTTCCGCGAGTTCCCTGGAAACCCGGACCATTTTCGCGGCCACGATATCCAGCTTGGTCTCGGAAAGCCTGGTCAGGATATTGCCTGTCAAAGATTTTTTTAATCCGTCAGGTTTAATGAGAATGAGTGTCTGTTCCATATATCTTTCCCCCCATTTTTCGATAAAAACAAAAACACCTTACAGCAAACGGCCATGGACCATTGCTTTGTTCATAAGGACGCCCATATTAAACATTATTTTAACAATTAATAGTAGAAAGTCAATATATATACGACCGTAGGCTCTAAACCATAAACCACACCGCCATCTCAAGCGAGCAAGAAGTAGAACGACGAACGAGCTGAGAGATATTTTCTCTTATCAGATCCCTCGACTCCGTTCTCTCGCTATCGCTCATCACTCCGCTCGGAATGACACATTGATGAGATATCCGCTTTGCACACTATCCACAATTGCAGCCGGGGTTTAACCCCCGGCTCCTGTTTCTGTCTCTTTTATGCCGCCTGAAGGGCAGATTGTATTGCCCTGTGAAGCTCAATAAGGCCTCCCACCGGCATTCTTGTTATCTTCGACAACGCAAGATCAATTGCTAAATTCAGCCTTACGATGGGTGAAGTATGTACCATAGAATCAAGTGTATCCTCTGTAAATCTGATAATATCGTCTATACAAAGGCTATACAACCCATTAAGCTGGTTGAGAAGTCTTTTCTTGAGCAGCGGAAGTTCTCTCTCTTCTCCGGGTTTTTTCCGTATATCTCTTCTTTTGGCAAGAACAAGCAAGGCCTTGGCAAAACCTATCATCACCGCGGCTTCAAAGTTCCTAAGCGGAACGCCTCCGGCTTCATTAAGCGTAAACCCCTCCATGGCAATGGGATATTGGTTCTCCTCGAGAAGTTTATCGTTTTTACTTGCCCATATTAAACATTCTTGAGATGTGACCGTTATCTCAACCGGTTTTTCCGGTTTTTCCCGGTTTTCGAGGAGAATCGGTTCACTACGGACAGTCTTAACACGTTTATCGAGGATCTTATCAAATTTTTCATCTTCCAATTGAAAATCAGAAAATTTAGCATTCTTTTTTATCGCCGCTTTCAGATCTCTCAAAACATCTTCTACCTCAGGCGCCTGAGCGACATCGTTAGCCAATTCTTCGGAAAGACGTACGCCTTTAAGAATTTCAGAGCCTTTTTCGAAAACAAAATTCACATTCTCCTGTTTGAACAGTAGCAAGAAAAGATACGCCCAGGTTTCGATGTTTTCCTGAAGGTCCTCTTTTGACACTAATGACAGGTCTATCACTATATCTATCGGCGTCTTTCGCGACTCTTCCGGCATTACCGCCCACGAATTTTTAAGTCGGGTTCTTAGCTCCTGGCTTTTTCTGTCGACCTGTTGGATCTTTGCCTTTGTTATTTTTTTAATGATCATTTCTCCGGCCAAGTCGCGTATTGTCGTTTCTTTTTGTCCGGCATCGAACGTCTCTCCTAAAAATGGTTCGAGTCTGACCCATATATCAGTCTCGATATTCTCGCCATTTCGCGTATATTCAAGATAGACATCTGTTTCTTCCATAAGTCTCCCGACAAACTTAAAACCAGATCCGCCGCCTATTGTTATCTCCTCCCGCTCACGCTTTTCTGTATCCTGAAGATACGCGGGTCCTTTCTTATCTTGTTGCGCAAAATTTTTGGCAGTTCTCTTAAGTAGATGCCAATAGACTTCTTCATTGAGACCCTTTTGTGAAATATTGAATCTCAATATATATTCTTTATGTTCTCCGGCTTCATACACATACGCGTGGCTGGATACCACGCCATTTCCACGCATGCACGCATTGTTCAACAATTCTCCCAGACACTCCCCAAAAGCATACGATTTCGACCGCCAAATGTTTTTCCCGGTCTCGGCACGTACAAAGTTAATAACATGTCCGGCCCCGGGCATGCGGACAGGCTCTTTTTCTTCTTCGATCTTTTTAAAAACATTAATATCGCCCTCTGTCATCCCATGCGCAAAAACAACCGTTTCTTTCCCTTGTTCGTCATGAGCGTCGCCCTCCAAAAGCGGGCCAAGGTCGATCCAGATATTGGTTATTATCTCCTCCCCTTTCCGTGTATATTCAAGGTAAACATTTGTTCTTTCCATAAGTCTGCCAACCCAGAAAAGCGCGCTTCCATCCCCCACCCTAGTTCTATCTTTCTTACGTTGTATGACATCCATAAAATATTCATACCCTTTATTGCCTTTTTGGGAAAATTTTGCAGCGGTCTTTTTAAGTATACCCCAATATCTTTCCTCTCTAATGCCTTTCTGTGAAACAACAAATTTTAATACCCCAGGGTCTCTCCGCTTCTCCGGCACGTAAAGATACGCCTCGGTACCCATAGTCTCTTTTCCCCTGAAATGAGTATTGACTAACAGTTCACTTAAGCAGTAAATAAGCATTTCTTTTTCATCTCCATACAGTTTTCCCTCTATATGTGTCCCGATCAAGCGCAAAATATCTTCTACCCTTCCTCCCTGAAAAGACAGCTTTTTTTTCAAAAAACCCGCATCAAGATTGCTAATAGCATCTTTTGTCGTACCATGCGCGAAGACAATTGTGTCCGTTTCCTCTTTAACTTTTTCCGTTAAATAAGTTTTTATAAATTCCGCGACTTCTTCCGGCTGGATCTTCTGCAGATCCTCGATATCCGTCGCCGCGCGCGCTTCCGTAAAGGCCCGGTTAGCTTCGACGAGTTTCTCTGTCTCTATGGCCTTAGTCAATCTGAAATACCTGTCCAGCTTTCTCTGGCTCCATACGCGCCATATAAAGGGATTAAGTCTATGACGGCCATTTGGATCTTTAATCCTTTTTGCCTGCTGCGGAGTTAATATCCCGGCTCTTAATCCTCCGACCAGATCCACGCGTGCTATCTCATCGCCGAAATCAGTCCTGCTTCCTATCCGCGCTCCGGTAGTCATATAGTACTCTTTTAGTGCGCCGCTTATTTCAAAGCTGATCACAAACTCTGTTTTTTTCTGCTTTTTGTTTGCCCACAATAGAAAATAAACGGTTTTTGTAAGAAAATTTCCAAGATTTTTCCCCCCATCCGCATCTAGATCGTCCAAATAATAAGAAAACTCATTGAAACAAGCTATTTTACGCCTTGGCTTATTCTGATCAACTTCATACATTGATACGGATCTGTCTTTTTCCTTTTCGAATTCATAATGGATCGTTATGCCATTTTCTTCTTTCATCCATTTAGTCCTGTTTTTGCTGCGAAGATCCAAAACATTGAACCCGTCTTTTTCCGCTAAATAGAACATATCCGCTATTATCTCCCCGTTAAAACATTTGACCATGTATTCATCTTCCGGAGCATATCCGCATCGGATGAATTCTTCTTTTATCTCTAAATATTTCCTGCAGAATGATCCCAGTCTCGCTTTAACCTCATCATTCAACGCCATGTCTTTTTCCAATTCTCGTGTTGCACCATCATAATGTTGTATGAATTCCGCGACCTCTTCCGGCTGGATCTTCCGCAAAGAATCTATATCCACATCCATATGCGCGTCCGTAAACGCCTGATTAGCTTCGGCTAATCTTGCCGTTTCTATATCTTTTGTCAATCTGAAATACCTGTCGCGTTTTCTCTGGCTCCAGACGTTTCTCACGTATTTCTCGAGGCCTTCTATCCTTTCGGTTTCTTTCTTTGTTGATATGCCCGCATCCAAACCACCCGTTATTAGCATGCTCCCGCTAAGTAGCCGCCAATCAACATGTGCTCCAATAGTTTCATAATAACGACATAACGCATACGGATCGTTCGTATCTTTACCGCGGTCTATATTTAAGGACATCTCTCCCTCGGTCTTTTGGAACCATTTATTTAAAGAGAATGTCTTTATCCTAAAATTGCCTATGTTCCTTCCGCCGTCATGGGCACGGTCCTCTAGGCCAAAACGTCCATCGGTGGCTTTTCCTAAAAATGTCTTTTTCCCGGCCTCGCTTACTTTATTAACATATGTCCCGTCATTTCGGTTATAGAACACATATTCATCCGTGACGGCCCCGTCCCTTTTTACCCATTTTGTCTCGCGCTTCCCTTCCAGAAGTTCGAACAGATCGAATTGATATGCTTTTTTTAAATAGAACATATCCGCTATATGTTCGGCTCTAATACTGCTCAGCAATATTTGCCCTCCAACCGGTACACGCATTGCCAGCCTGATATACTTTTCATAAAATACTTTTATCTCATTTTCCATGCCCGTTATATCCATGTCCCTGGCTAGTTCCCGGATCATTTGGTCTAGCGTAGCCATTCCCGCTTTCTTCGTATCCGTTTCAGCGGAACGCCTATACCCGCGCTCCCCAAGGTCTTTTATTTTTTTCGTTAATAGCTCATCTTTTTCTCCGAAAATTTCCCTCTGCAGTATCCTCAATAGATAATGCCGGTTTTCCGGTTTATTGATCTCCTGTTCCGTCCAATTGATCCAGTCTTCTCCGTCTTCTTTCAGGCTTTTTCGCGCCCGTCTAACATCTACTTCTGTTTCTCTGCCTTTGATCCGCACAAATAATTTGTCTCCCCGGGCCCTTATCCCTATCACCTTCAATGTGCCAAGATACTCGCATATCTCGTGGAACAGACTGACCGGCCGGGTTTTCTTATCATCATAAAGCTCCCGATATAAAGCCATCATTTTTTTTGATACATCGTTAAAACCGAAAAGGTCCCGATAAAGGTTTTTATATATGTAAAGAACGGTTTTTTGGGGAAATTGTTCTAAGATCTCTTTGACAAGTTCTTTATACGCGGTTTTCCTGGATGCATCTCTGGAGTCAACAGCATCTCTTATTTCCGTCTTAACCTCATCGTCAACAGGCGGGGCCCTGAACGTTCTGCCGAGATCGATAGCCGCCTCTTTAGATGCGCCGTGACGCATCGCTTTTACTATCCACCTGTTTTCTCCCGGTTCATCATCGGCGATTATTTCCGTGTAATATTTCCCTATCCGGCCGGGGGGATCCGTTACATTATTTTCGTCGTCTGTTCGCGCTCCCTTCTCAATATCTTTCCATACGCCTATCGCCTCAAAAAGGTCGAACATGATCCGGTCCTTTTCTTTAACAAACTCCGGCACCAGCCAATAGGCCGCCAAAGTATCCGCGAAAAATTCGTGCACGTTAAAACTACTTTCAGCTGATACGAATGTTTTTTTGAGGACAGTTTCTTTTTCTTCCAAAGATAAACTCCGAAAATCAAACTCCGCATTGATCCTTTCTGCCCTCATCCCATATATCTCGAAGACCAGTTCAAATAACCCCTCTTCCATATTTTCTTCGTATCTTTTAATGTCCCATTCTATTTCGGAGTGTTTCTCTGTGAATTTTTTTATTCTTTTTTGGTCTACCTTCAATATCCATTTTTGACTTTTTTGCGTTCTTCTTAAAAATAAATAAGCTATCTCATGGCTCAAAATCGCTTCTAAACGGGTAACTCTTCGTCCGTCGATCAGAACATCCGCGTCGTAAGCATATCCTGCCGGCTTTTCGTATCCTATTTTTTCTCCGTTCACATCATAAAGCGGCAATACGATAAGTTGCCTTTCGCCGTCCTTTGATCGTGTCGCTATGCCGTTAATCCTGCCTTCTGTCCCTTTTTTATTATTAGCAGCTTGTTTCGCAATGCCTATCGTAGTACCTCTATCATCACATAATTTCATTATCGCATCCGCAAGACGTGGTTGCGTGGCGAGACATTTATCTATATCAACCAGAAGGTTCACGGTATATGTTTTGTCAATTTCTTCTTCAATTAGGTATATGGTGAAATCATGATACTCATTCTTAATGTTTACACTCTCCGCCATATATCCAACACTGGTTGTCCCATGATTAATTGTAAAATGGAAGTTTGCCATGTCCATTTTAATTTGAAGGCTATCCATAACATCGGACAAATATGGTTCCATTATTTCTAATTTTGTGCCAAGCCTCGTTTTCTTGCTTTCCCTAAAACAATCGGCGAGTTGTATTAAAAATGTATTTTTCTTTTCCTCTTTTATGTTTTTTGAAAAGTCTGCAAGAAATTCCGATACACGGTTTATATCTACCCCTTGTTCTTCTAGCGTCTTTTTTAGCATGTCTTCGCCCAAACCGGTATTCTCTGGGCCCTTCTCCCTCTGGAACAAGCTCAGTTGTTTGTCCGTGATCTTTTTTTTCTTTAATTTTCTCTTTATTCTTACCGCTTTCTTTCTTGCTTTTTCTAGTTCCGCGATATTTTCACCTGAGGTAGAACTGACTTCCGGGAACAGTTTGAGCTGTTCGGGGGCTTGCGGGAATAGTTTCATCTGCTTAGGCTTAGATATTGTCTTTCTTGTTCCTCCGATCATTCCCTTTACCCTGTTAACCAGCCCCTGTGCCTTATATGCCGAGATCCCCATGAAACGGCTTTTAGCCTTGTCTTCCTGCGAAAGAGTTTCAAACCATGAAAAACAGATATCGTTGAACCCGAGTTGATACAAAAATCTTTCCGCACGTTTTCCTTTGTCCGCGTATTCTTCTTCGTCATGTTCCGCGGGATGGCCTACGTAGATCTCTTCCCTGTCTATACCGTCCCTATGCGCGCTGACCATCCTTTCCATCCCTTTGGCCATAATGACTTCGCCAAGACCTTTTCCCCTGTATTTACCGGGTATCTCACTGAAATCGCCTATATAAATATCAGCTTCTCCTTCTTCGAACGGGAACAGTCCTTTATGGCAATATGAGATCCCCATCAACTCCCCTTCTTGTGATTCAATTTTCACAAGAAACGCGGGACGTGCTCTTTTTATTGCTGCGTTGATCGCTTTCTCCCACTGTTCTCTGAGAAAATATCTCTCTTCCTTCCCGTCAAACCATATATCTAAGGTTTTTCTGATCTCTGAGGGCTTAATGACCTCTTTAGCATAAATGCTTAAGCCGTTTACCTTGATCGGCCCCCACGGCTCAGCTCTAGACCCTTCTTTTTCCATTCTTGCGGTCATTTGCCCGTCAATGATCTTCTCGGTAAGGGTTTCGTCCGCCTTGCCGAAAACTTCTCTTTGTAAAATACGCAGGAGATAATGCTGGCTTGTCTGCCAGTTCGGCCCCCACTCGCCTTCCATCTTCTCATCTTCAATAAACTTAAGCGTTGCCTCCGACAAAACTACGGGTTCCTGTCTCTCTCCGTTTATCGTTACAGTTAATCTATTTTTTTCATCCAGTTCTAATTGTAAACGGGAAACACGAGACACGAGCGACGGGACACGGATCAGATATTCACCTATCTCGTGGAACAGCGCTACAGGATCATCTTTAATGGTCCTATGAAGCGCTATAAATTTATTCTTGATCGATGCAAAACCGAAGAGGTCTTCCTTTAAGGGGTCAGTCAGTATGTATAAGGGGATATCGTCCGGGAATAGGCTAAGGATGGTGGCTATAAGGCTCTTGTGCTCTTTTTTTGCGGTATCTGTTATCCGCTGTTTTTGCTCTTTTGTAGGCGGCCCGTGAATGGAAGCGTTCAAATGAAAAGTTTCCTCTTTTTGATTCCTGGCATTATACGCCGTGACCTCCAGCTGGGCTTCTTTTTCCGACGTTTGCGTAACTGCTATGTCCATATTGTCATCGTAAACTTTCCCGATATTTCTGAAGTTTTCAGACGTATCACGCGGGTTACTGTGTCCGTTCCGGATACTTTCTTTTTCTTTCGCCGGACTGCCGATATTGTTTACTCTATATTTAAGCCATTTTTCTATCAGCTCATCAACCATCGGTTCATATTCCTCCATAGCCGGGTTATCCCATCTTTTCCGCGCTCGCTCAAATACTGTCGTTCCTGTTATCTTGTTTCTGTTTTTTCTGTCATACAGCTTGCTCTCCAATGCCGCATCTTCTTCTGTCATTACTATCCATTCGCTATTGAACTCTTCGGGCGGATACATGCTGACGATGATCCTGCTGTTGACAAGCAAATACCAATATTTCGTTTCCGCGTTATCTGAATAGCAGAGTTCAACGTTAAGTTCCGGCACTTTTCCGCTTATTTTGGCAAACAACCTCAAAAGCGACAAGTCGATCCCTTTGTCCCCTCTTTCAAATGCGCGATATATGCTCCTCTCTCCGACAAAAGTGCCGTAAAAACCTGTCATTAATCCCTTTAAGTTCCCGATAAAAACCTTTTCCGGATCAGTCTCGACAGTATTGGTTTTCTTCATCATTTGCGCCGTATCTTTTTCATCTTTTATTTTTTCTACGCGCATTCTGCGGTCTATCTGCGTATCAAGCCATTCTCTTAAAGCTATATCCGCCCCTGTCTTAGCCATTTCACTCTCCATTCTACGGATGTTTTCTAAGGTATGATTATTCATCTTGCTTTGTTCCGCGTTTTTATACCAGCCGTTTAACTCTTCGGCTTCTTTTTTCGTCATCACTATCACGGTCTTATGCAACCCTGTCCGCCGTCCAGTATAATTGGGAAAAATATCCACTACGAAGTCGCTGTCCACAAGCAAAAACCAATGTTCCTCCGCTCCTATTTGTTTCCTGCATATTTCTGCTTTCGGTTCCGGCATGTCTGCGGCTACCCTCCCCCGCGTTCCACCATTTTTAATGATCTCATTTTTTATAGTGCGTATGTTCTTTATAGTCCTATATAACACTACGTTCGTGCTAAGACATAATCCTGACTCAAGCGCGTATGGACTGCCCGGTCTGATAATATATTCATGTATACCTGTTATCAGTTCGCGCAGCTCTTCGATGTTGATCCTCTCTATCTCCGTCTTTCCTGGCCCATTACTGCCCGAACTTTGGCTCTTTTCCGCCAAAGGCGACCCCGCCGCCGCCGGGGACTCTCTTGTCCCGAGCGAAGCCGAGGGGCTGCTCCCTTGACTCTCTTCCACATCCTGCACGCCTACTATTTTCTTAACATCAGGTAAACCTTCGAAGTAAAAACTGTCTTCATATCTTATTGATATTCTTTCTCCGTTTTCGTCGTTAACAACTAACTCCCCATCTTTTATTTCTCGGGTGTATTCCTTGGGCCAGTTTGTAGTAGTAACTATTTCTTGGGTCCCGGGTTCCACGCTTATACGGACCAAACCCGTGGGCCCCTGAAAATAAAATTCTTGTTCCAATAGTTGTCTTTTTAGGTCCTCTCCGTCAGAAAAAACTATCAGCTTACCTCCCGATCGTGCGCTTTTTTCTTTGCTGATCCTGAGCGATGAGATATCACAAACCCCGATATCTATCTTGGCGGACAAGGGACTCCATATCGCAGCAAATTTTAATACTTTGCTTTCTCGATATGCCCTTAACGCGAACCATATTTTTACTGTTTTACTTATCCCCTTATTGCGATCGTCTTTATCGCGGATACTAAGATTACTTTGCCGTATATATCTCTGCCCTGTTGCCGCATCTTGCCCTTCCTGAATTATAAGTTTGCCTATCGGAACAGGCCCGTTTTCCTCAACTTCCCGGCTTATAACCCACTTCTGGTTACCGGGTATGCCTCCCGGATATCCTTTATATTCACATTTTATCGTTCTTCCGGTTACAGGATTATGTAAAGATACATAATCGATCGTCCCGTCATCCCTGTACTGATACTCTTCCCAAACGATCCCCCGGTCGTCGGTCAATCTAGCTATCTGTCCTCTGTCATTGTATTCGATTTTCCGCCCGGGGATCTCCCTGAACCCTGGACCCTTAACCCTGTCCCCTGAACCCTGTCCTTTGACCCTTTGGTCATTTTCCATCTCCTGCGTTTTGACTATTTTACCGACATCAGGCAAGCCTACGAAAGTGATCCCCGGAAAATATTCTAATCGCGCAGGGTTACCCTTCGGATCCGTGATAATTAATCGTTTTTTTTCTTTGTCAATTTTATAGTCGTATCCGGGCGGAAGTTTATTATCTTTTACAAGTTGCCCTGTTCGGGAATTATATACGCGCTCGATACTGACTTCATCCGACCCCTTTCCAACGGTCAAATAAGTGAAATCTCCCGGCAGTGAAAGTAAATATGTTCTCTCAAAAAGCAAATTTCTCAATTCTTCCTCTTCATGGATATCAGAATAAGACTTATCACCCACCGTTATTTTGAGTCTCGAAACCTCATACAGCGTACCTGCTATATGAGCCATGACCGGGTTAACCGCTTGTTCTATTTCTAGCGGTTTACTCTGCCTGTAAGCCTGCATATCTATCCATCTGAGCACCGTTTTCCCTATCCCTTTTCCTCTTGTTTTTTCTTCTCCCGTTTCGGGCAGCTGGATATTTGCCACGCAGAAAAGCGCCTTACTGTCAGCATTAATGTTCATATCCCCAACTTGCCGGAACTGTCCGTTCTTTTCTTCTATTTTTATTAGTATTTTTGCATATTCCGGTCTTTTTTGAGGGGCTTTATCCGGCTCACATCTGATCCTTTTTCCGGTAACCGGGTTATACAGATCAACCGCTTCAAAGACACCTTCTTCCTTGTAAAAATACTCTTCCCAGACGATCCCACGGTCGTCGGTCAATCTAGCTATCTGTCCTCTGTCATTGTATTCGGTTTTCCGTCCGGGAATCTCCCTGAACCCTGAACCCCTAACACTGACCCCTGGATCTTGGCTTTCTGGGTTTTTCTCCAGCCGAGAGCCATACGCATACCTTCCGATCATTGCCATTGTATAAATATAGTTAGCCTTGATGAGCTCCGTGATAGGAAAGGGGCCATTTATGGGACCCAGGTCTTCATGCTTGCCGTCAAGCCTCCAACCCTTCGCGTATTCTTTGTACAACTTCCCAAGAATGCCGGCAAGCTGTTTATTTTCTTCTTTTCCAAGTAATTCTTCAAACCCGGGCTTGAAGATCAATACTCCTTCCGGGAACTCCCTGTCGGCGGATGATACGGCATTATCGAAATATTCATCAAGCACCCGTTCTTTATCATTTTTTTCGGTCGCTTCTTTGATAATATCTTCATGTATGAACCCCCATCCATCCCCGTGGCTTATACGAAGGCCCTGCATGCCATGTATGTTTGCCGGAATATCCTCTATATCGTAATCTTTATAAGCGCCCCCTAAATAAAACAGCATCTGTCGCGCTAACATGTCCCAGTCCACAATAGCTTCGAGATCTTCTCCGTTAGAGTTTATAAATGTTTTATAAGCCTTTATATAAATATTTTTCGCTCTGTCGCCCAGTTTCTTTACTTTGTCCGCGTCTTTCCAATCCTGTTTTATGATTTTCCCGTGCTGTTTCAGGCGTTTCCCCTCCACCAAAACCCAAGACAAAAAGTAATTGCTGAAAAAATGAGCTAGTATATGTTGCACTCTTTTTTCTTCCTGCATTTTGTAAAGATTTTTTCTTAGGTATTTTGAATGTCCGTTATCCAGGGATATAAGATCGTTTATATTCACAAGTTCGGCAAAATCAGCCGCACCGGAAATACGCATGTTTGGGTAAGTTACCTCTTTTTCCCATCCATGAAGTCTTCCCGTCCCCCTTCTGTTGATAATAGGCCTGCTTATATCGACCATCCCCAGATACTTCCCTTCATCATCCCTGGGAACAGCCGTTATGTTATGGAAGAGTTCAATTATGTCCGGATGTATAAGCCCGTATTTTGCCAGAAAGAATAGATCGTGAATATTTTTTTCAGCAGCTTTCTCTGCTTTTTTATCGTTTTCTTCTTCGTGAAGATACACAAAGTAGTCCGGATCCTCTGTTTCATAGGCCATAAAGGTACAAAAACCGCCCGTTTTATCTATGCCGGGGGTCCCGCTCAGGGCACCTGGGACCGTTTCTGTTTTGATGCAAAACATCCTTTCACCGCCTATTTTTACCGCAGTCGGATAGTCTCCCTGCAATGCGCGTTTTTCGTGTTTAAGCGTGTTCAGGAAGTCGAATATCTCGCTTTCATAAACAAGTTTCCCGGAGTCTTCCCGTTTTTCTGCGTAACTTCCGTTGGGCTGGAGAGTTTGCTCCTTTTTAAGAAACTTAAAAGCCGTATATCCTTCATTTGTTTTATATATTATTGTCCGCCCTAAAACCTTATACGGTTCTGCATCTTTAAGCAGCCGCAGGATACCTGCGGCTGCTTCGCCCGGGATATTAGAAAGCGCCTTCATCCTCTGCCCCTTTTGGCTTTTATATACAGGAGGATCAACAGGTGGATTTTGCATTGTTAGTTCCGGCAGGCTCATAAAACATGATCTTATGATCTCCCCATGTGCGGTGTTACTATCACCCTCGGGTTCCAGTTCCAGGCTGAATAATTTGAAAGCCTTTGAGGTCGCTTTATCTATCTTCCCTCCTAGTTTAAATATACAAGCCAGCACTTTGCCCAGTTTTTGTGCGGGTAAAAAACGTGTACTATCACTCGCTTCGTTAACTTCTTTAGTGATTTTTGTTTGCAATATCTCTTCCATATGCTGCTTTACTTGAGAAGGAGACTGGTTCTCTTTTATCATCTGAGACAGCTCTTCATAGAAAATATTTTGTGTTCTAGGATCATTTATTTGAGACAGTTCGCAAAGTTCCGGGGTTAAATATTTGTCAATCCTTACTAATATCGCGCTATCATCTTTGAATAATTCCAGAATTTTTAGATATAAATAAAAATTTTTTACATCAAGCGGCTTATGATAAATCTCAGCAAAAACCTTTTCTATGTCCTCTAAATTAATACCGCTTATTTCTTCCTGCACGAGAGTTCCTTTTTGGACACGATTTTTTATTTCTTCAGCGCTATCTCGCCGAATAACACCACCTGTTTTCAATCCCTTACGTAAACTCGCAACAGGGCTATCGTTTCTTATTTTTATTGATTTGATAGGACCACTATCTCTTGGCTCGCCCGAAGATCCTTCTTTTATTAAATCCCTGAATTCCTGCTTTCCCATTAATGCCTCAGCTGCATCCTGCTCCATTAACCCTATACCAAAAAGAACTTTAATGATTTCACCGTTTTTACCATATAATTTGTCGCTTTTTTTTCTTTCGTTTTTTAAATAGGTTATGACTTTAAGTGTGTCAGGTTGTTTTTCTATTTCTTTTTTACTGATAAGGCCGGCTTCTACAAGCAATCGAAGTGCTTCTACATTTACTCTAGTGCTATCAGGTCCTCTCTCCCATAAGTTATTAATGATCTCGTTTGTAATGTCGAGTATTCCAATTCTATTTCTTATACTTTCTAGGGAAACTTTTTGCATTAGTACGGCTGCTCTTTTCTCGTCCTTGTAATAGGTTTTCCGTCCGGGAATTTCCCTGAACCCTTTTCCCTGAACCCTTTTCCCTAAACCCTGTCCTTTGACCCTTTCTATCTCCTCTTTATCCTGTTTTGTTGTTATTTTTTCAGGGTCAACAGGCCCTGCCCATGTAACCCTCTCATAATAGCGTAAAGGAATTTGTTCTTTTCCGGGATACCGGACAACTAGTTGTCCTTTTTCTATCTCATCTTTATGCTCCATTGGCCAGTTCGAGCTATATTTTATTTCCTGCGTGCCAGGTTCAACGCTTATATCCACCACCTCGCCGTTGTGCGTGAAATAATATTTTTGTTCTAAAAACATTTTTCTGATATCTTCTTCTGTAGAAAAGTCAATTTTGCGTCTCTCTCCATAGATGTTGGGCTTAAAAAGCTCTATCCTTTCCAGATCATAAAGTGAGAGTAAAATTGATACTACTCTAGGATTCGCCACTGACTTAATTTTCAAATATTTGTTCTCCCTATAAGCTTTTAAAGCTACCCAGTTCAAGATGGTTTTCCCTATGCCGATCCCCTGATCTCTGATAAGGTCAATATTTTCCAAAGATACATACCAAATGCCGTTACTTTGCTCTTCTTTGCCGATTTTTAATGTTCCTATTTTAGTAAAGAAATCTTTTTCTTTTTCATAGTTTATGTCCCATTCCATGCCATTAAGAGATTTTGTCGGCTGCATCTTTATTTCACATTTGATTCTTTTCCCAGTTACAGGATCATGTAAAACTACATGATCGATCGTCCCGTCATCCCTGTACTGATACTCTTCCCAAACGATCCCCCGTTCGTCGGTCGATCTCGTTATCTGCCCGCTGTCATTGTATTCTGTTTTCCGTCCGGGAATCTCCCTGAACCCAAGTTTGTATAAAACCTTTTCTGCGTGTTTTCCCTTGTCGTCGTATTCTTTTTCAATGCTCGAAGATAAGTCTTCTTCTGCATCGAACTGCTGTTTTTTATTTTCTCCTTTCTTTTTTATTGCGAATTCTGCGATTTCTTCAGGGATTATTTTTTCTACAACTTTTCTTCTTATTATTTTCCTTCTCTTCTTTTCAACTTTTCCCTTTTCTTGTTGTTCGATCAATCTTATCGCCTCCGGAGTAATACCTTTTTTTTCTTGGCTCAAATTCATCCATACCTCTTGCCCTGGCGCTGCTTTCTCTCCATCTTTCTTTGCTCCTTTTTTGTTTATGGCAGCTTCTATCCTTTTTTCAACCACTCTGGTGAACTTTTTATTTGCTCCGATCAAGACTTTTGTTTCGATCTCATCCACTAACCTAAAAAATCTGTCTATCTTTCGTTGGCTCCACCGTCCCCAGATATGCTTGTCAAGCCCCTTTATCCTTTTAGCCTGCTCTATCGACAAAATGCCCGCGCGAATACTGCCCAGATCCCGATAGCTTACAATCATATCGCCATCCATGTCCATGCTAACATCTTCAGCAATAGCTTCGTAATTGTCAGTTAATTTCCCCGTCTCATCAAAAGCTATTAGATCTTCTACTTCTGTAATCCGCTTTCTGCTCCACAAAATCAGGTTTTCTATTTTTATAACAAAATTACCCACATTGCGTCCTTTGTATTCTTTGAATATTTCGTTACTTTTGAACCCTTTTCTTTTTTTTGTGGATTCCGCGATCTCTGTTTCTTTTCCATTTGCGGGATCAATTTTATACACTTTTAGGTCATCCTTTTGATCCACCCTAAAAACAAACTCTTCTCCTTTTTCTTTCTCCTGCACCCATCGCGTTTCCCCGTTTTCCACAAGATCATATATTTTAAAATTATATTTTTCTTGCAAATAAAATATGTCTGCGATCCTTTCTGTGTCCCAGGCCTCCTTAATATATTCTTTATCCTCTATTAGATTTGGATGCTTTTTTAACATTCTTTTTGTTTCTTCGGCGTATTGCATATAAAATGTTTTGATTTTTTCTTTCATTCGCATGTCGATCTTTAGATCTTTTTCGAGTTTTTGTATTACTTCTTCGATTTTTCTTTGTTTTTCCTCTTCTTCTGTGATCTTTTCAACATGAACCTTGCTCTCATCCTTCTGGATATCCGTTATGCTTTTACAATACGAGCGGATCTTGAACCTTTCCCCTTTTCCAAAATCCTCAAAAAGCTCTACTTCCACCTCTACGGCTTTTCCTTCTTCTAAAGAAACAGGATCGGTAACCACCTTGAGCACGCGTTTCTTATCCTTGCCGATAGCCGCACTATACCCCACATCAAGCATTGCGTTGATATCCTGACGCGGCATAAGCTTTTCTCTCATGAGAGAAGCTATAATAAGCGCTGTTTCGACCCGTATTTGAGAAGCATACTCTTTCCCTGTTACGTCTATAATAGGTTTAAAAATGGACTGGACTTGAAGTGTTTTCATGGGGTTGTCCGCACCGCTTGCCGGATATGCCCATGAAATGGTGTTCGAAAGAAACAAGCACAATATGATAATTGTGATCGTTTTGAATATAACCTTATGTTTATTAGCGTATTTTCGCATTTATTAACCCTTATTCACACTTTTGTGCAATATGAGCGTCTAAAACATAGTATTTTAGCTTTTTTAATGACTAACATTGTGATTAATATACTATAAATACAAGATTAAGTCAAGTGAAAGTTATCTATTTGGAGAATTAAGTGGGGACGTTTCCCTATTTATAAGAGAATGGAAAGTTACGGCTTAAGGATCAAGTAGGGTCGACTCTTGCGGCCCATAAAAGTACCCGGAAACCAGTTACCAGAAAACGTAAGTTACCCCCGCAGATTTCTTCGAAATCTAAGCGCGGGGGCAGGCGAGTCACGAATAACGAGTCACTGGTTACAGATAACAGGCGCCGAGCCTGCCTTCCGGCAGGCAGGCAATGTGCGAGGCGTGCCGGAACGTCCCTGTTCCGGCCAGAAGACAGAAGCGAGCGGGCAGAGACTATAGAGAACATTAGTGACGTGTGATCTGGCCAAGAAACTGATCACTGCTTACTTTGAAGAAGTTTCTGATTGTTGCAGGTGAATCACGAATTACGATTATAGCATCAGTCAAGATGACTCTATGCTCTGTGCTCTGTGCGATTAAAGTTCAATAGTTCGGAGTCGAAAATTAGAGTTGCAGCCGATCTGACTTTGGACTTTTAGACCTTAGACTTTTGACAATTCGCGGGTTACGGATCGCGGAGTACGATTTATATGAACTTTTTAACCTTTGAAACTTTTTAACTTTTTAAACTGCCATGCGCTATGCTTATGATCCGTAAACTCTAAAAGGTGGGGATAAAACTCACCAGACTATCACAAATTCACCCCGGGGCTTGTTCTCGGTAAAGTGCGCTATATGGGAGCTCGCGCCGCCCCGTCTTATTTCTTCGAATTTCTTTGTAATTTCCCTGGCTATAACAACTTCTCTTTCGTCTCCGAACACCTCTAAGAAGTCTTCCAGGAACTTCACTATCCTGTGCGGGGATTCGTATAGGACCACCGTCCTTACCTCTCCCTTAAAAGCTTCGAGCTGTTTCCGCCTTTTTGCCTTCTTATTGGACAGAAACCCTTCGAACACGAACTTATGGGTCGGTTTCCCGGACAGGACAAGCGCCGCTACTAAAGCCGTGGCTCCGGGGATCACGGTTACCTCTATTCCGCTTTTAATACATGCAGAAACAAGTACGGCTCCGGGATCGGATATGCCCGGGGTCCCGGAATCCGATATTAGGGCTATATCTTTCCCGGAAATGATCTGTCTTATCAGAACGGGGGTCTTTTGAGCAAGATTATATGAATGATAGCTCGTTATTGCCGTTTCTATACCGTATTCCGACGCCAATATCTTAGCCCTGCGGGTATCTTCGGCGGCGATAAGATCCACTTCTTTCAGCGTTCTTATCCCGCGAAGCGTAATATCTTCGAGGTTCCCTATGGGCGTCGCGACTATGTATAAAGTTCCGGTTTTCATGTGTTCGTCCTTAAAAAGAAGTCAGAAGACAGAGATCAGAAGTCAGATAAAAAACCGTATATTGTATAGAGCATAGCGCATATCGCGAACAGTAAACAGTGGCTGTGACTTCTTCAAAGTAACCAGTTGCCTGTTACCTGTAACCAGTGACAATTAGCATAGAGCACAGAGCATAGAGCACAGAGCATAGAGCACAGCGCATAGAGCATGGTGTTATCTTGTGCTTAGTAATAGGGCGGTTCGCGAACCGCCCCTACTGTTTTATTTTGGTAATGTGATTATGGAAAATGTTTCCATCTATTTCGGCAGCGCGGTCATCGAGAATACCATAACGAAAAGAGCTACTGTTTCTATTACCCCTAACACCATGATATAGTTCCCGAAACCTTTTCCGGTTTCGGCCAAAGCATCCGCCGCGGAAGCTCCGGCTTTACCCTGCATCCAGGCCGAACATCCTATCGCCAGACCCGCTGCCAAACCAAGTGCCATCTGGAAGCCATAGGTTTCCGGAGGAAGAGCGGCGCCTTGTATGGCGTTTCTCAGTATCATTCCGTAAATAGTCTGAGAAAGAGGCGCTCCGACGAACGCGATCAAAATGAACGGCGCCATTTTATTCTGAGCGAAAGCCCTCTTCCACGCTCCTATAGCCGCCATCCCGGCGGCTCCCGTTCCCAAAGCGGAACCTATTGCGGCAAACGTCAGCGATAACCCCATATCCCCTAAACCTTGGACCATATTTCCTCCCTTTATTTTTACGCAGTAAAAATTAACCCTGAAGATGTGATGGACAAGAACATCTGAAGGGTCTTTTTGATCCGTAGGGGCACGGCATGCCGTGCCCCTACTACCTATTTAACATTTACCTCCCTGAACGGGTCATATTTTTTGCCCGACCATTGCATACCTACATGTCCCGAAAACTCAAGCATGTTCAGCCGGACGCCGTGCACGATAACGGCCATCCCTCCCAATACGATATTCAAAAGATGCCCGAAGAACAGGATCAGAGCGCTGCCCATCGCTCCGAAAGCGCTGCTGATGCCCCCGGCAAGCGCCATATCATTAAAACTCTGCGCTACTACAACGGAAGCGTATCCCACGGCAAAAAGACGCAGATACGAAACAATATCGGAAAAAGAACTGATAACGCTTAAAGGGAGGTCCGCAAGTGTGGCGAGCGCGCCTTTTATTATCCCTTTTTCGGGTTTACTGAAAAGAAGGACCGTTATTATCCCGCCCGCAAGCGCCCACGAGGCCTGATACGGGAAAGTTTTACCCAGAACAAAAGTTCCCGCGGCAAAGAACATGCCCCATAATATCGCTATCCATCCCGCTTCCGCCACCGCCTTCGGGGAATTGATCACCCTTATAAATCTTAGGATATGAGCTATTGTCAGTTGGACCGCGCCGATCAGAAAACATATGTAGATAATGAAATCCTGATTAGCGCCGTTAAACCCGTTAAGTTTCTGTATTATGAGGGCTTTAAAAAAGGGGATTTCCGCTATCCTTTCGGCGCCGAACCATGTTCCTGTCACCGCTCCCCAAAGGACGGTCCCAAAACTCAACAGGTATAGCAGCCGGAACGGTTCGGCCGGAGCGTTTTTCATTTTTCGTCTGGCCAGAAAAGTTATAGCGAGGAACAGCATCCCGTACCCGGCATCACCTATCAGCATAGCGAAAAATAAACTGAAAAATACCAGAAAATACGGACTTATATCGAATTCCTCGTATCCCGGCAATGTGTTCATGAACGTGAATACGGGATCGATTATCCTTATCCATTTAGGATTGGTTATGAGCGTGGGAGTATTGTCCGGATCTTCGGGATCTTCAATGAAATATCCGGCCCCGTTATTCGCGGCAAGATCGATCATCTGACCTTTTTTCTTGTCGGGGCAGAACCCTTCCAGATAACAGAACATTCCTTCCGGGTTCATTCTGCTTTTTACGCCAAGGAACTCTTTTTCTTTTTTCAGGTCCTTTATTTTGTCCTGCAATATCTTTATTCCGCGGGCCGCGCTCCCGAGCTCCGCATCAACATCTTTGATCCTGTCTTCCCGCTCTTTCTGCTGCTTTTCTAGTAATACGGGGCTTTCCGCGGGCGTGTCAACTTCTTTGAAGGACGCGTTCGTTCCGTCATGGGCCAATACCGCAGCGACATAAAAATATCCGCCATCCTTAAAAATAACGGCGTGCCGCGTATCTTTTATGTCCTTTTTATATTCCTCGGCGCTGACCCTATACAACCCGATCCCTGAACCTTTTTCCTGGATCTTTTTCAGGTCTTCGGGTTCTATCTTCCCCCATATACGGAACCATCTGAGCTTTCTTTTCAGTTCTTCCAGCTCGGAACATATTTCGAGACGTTCTTCCCATAACTCGGAAACCTTGTCCTCATCCGCATGAACGGACGTTCTCTCTTCCGTCTCTTTCGCGTGCCTTTTTAACGCGGCGTAAGGTCTTAAAATATCAACGGCTCTTTCGATCTTGATTATAGCATCCTCGGTGAACGTTACCTCATGTGAAGGTTCGACCTTCTTTTGTTTTATATGGAGTACTCCCGCTTTCCGCAAAGACGCGATGAACCGTTCTTTGTCGGCTTCGGAGACCAATAATGTTATTTTTTTCATTTTTTCTATCATAATATCGTGACTCGTGTCTCGTGATCCGTGAACTGTAATTTCTCGGTCGAAACACGGAGGTTTCGACACACCTCGAACATTACGTTCTCGGCGCCTGTAACCAGTAACTTGCGTTTTCTGGTAACTGGTAACCGGTTTCTGGCAACTTTATTTTCGTATATCGTATAGCGTATGTCGTATAGCGTGAATAGAAATAAAAATATATTCTGGGGACATTCTTCGCCCAGGGCTTATACCCCCGCGGGAAGAGTGTCCTCAGAACTTCCACCCTCAACTTTTAGACTGCTTCCTTCCCCTCACACATTACACATAAAACATTACACGCCGTTCCGTGTCCTTCGCCCCTCTTCCTTCATCCTTCGTTCATTACTGACACCCGGACACTTTGACACTCTAACACTTCTTTGATCCTCGTCTCTCTGATTTCTGACGTTTGTTTTCTGCCTTCTCGTTTTTATCTTATCCCGGCTTTCATTATCTTTGCTTTCGCTATCTTCCCCGTAACTACCGCGGCTGTCTGCATATCCCCGAGATATATCTGGATCTTCCTGATATTGTCCTTAGTCCCGGGTATCATTACTTTTTCGAAAAGATTCACTCTCTGCGTAGTTATCCTCAGTTCTTCTCTTATAAGTTCTTCCTGTTTTTGCAGTACCTTCATCTTCGCGTTGATCGTTATTATCTTTTTCATGGCCGAGATACCTTCGTCCACCCATATCGGTGTCGTAATAAGATCATATCCTTTTTCCGCGAAATCAACGTTATCGAATACCAGGACGTCTATCCCGGCAATATTCCCGGTCACAGTTCTTATGCCCTTGGTCGTAATAAGATCGGATATATCCGTCTTTTCAGCGAACACATCCACCCATTTATAGACATTAGCTTTTATATACGCTTTTTCTTTTTTTATTTCCTCGATCTGTCGATGCGTTTTTAATATCTCGGCCTGCATCTGCTGTTTTTTGAGGATCAAGGTCGGCAGATACTGCTTATACCTTTTAAGCGCGTCTTTCTGCTTTTTTAATTCGTTCTTTGTAAGTCTTATTTTAGCCATAGTAGTTCGTAGTTCATAGTTCGTAGTTTATTTCAAGGATGTTTTTAGACCACTCAACATTTTGGATAATTCAATCAGTTTTTCTCTGTATATATCCGCGTCTTTTTTGCTGCACTATTTTTGCATTACAGAAATTTCCAAGATAGCCATGCATTCAAAAACAGATCCTCTAGCAATATCTATGAATCTGGAGAACTCTTTTTTTGTTCGAGCCGACCCTTCCGCTATATTTAAGACTATCGATACTGCCGCGCGCCTTATCTGTGCGCCTAACCCAAATATTTCTTCTTTTGGATATTCTTTCGTTATTGAATATATCTCATTCGCAAGCTCTAGCGCTTTTTGGTAAACTTTTAATTTTTCAAAATTGCACTGCATAGGTTGCTCTCTTTCGTTGTCATCTACCAACTACGAACTATGAACTCCATGCTATTTTGGCCAGAATTCTTTAACGAGTTCCGTCCTGAAATTCGTTTCTTTAGGATCGAAACAATCGGACAGTATCCTCCAACCGTTATCCAGAGCTTGTTCTAGAGGTATGTTAACCTTAAGGTCCATCATCTCTTTTTCGAACATCCCTCCGTATTTAAGAAGCTTTTTATCCCAATCGCTCATTCTGAATCCCATTGATCTTTTTTCCTCGGTCTCTTTGTATTGAGCGTACAATTGTATCATCCCGTTCATTACGTCACGATGGTCTTTGCGGGTATCTTTATTGACCAGTTGTTTAAGCCTGCTGAGGGACCCGAACGGTTCGATCCTTCCGTTCCGGAGATAGAACTGTCCTTCTGTTATGTATCCGGTATTGTCCGGGACGGGGTGAGTGACATCGTCTCCCGGCATGGTCGTTACCGCAAGTATGGTTATGGATCCGGCTCCTTCGAAATCAACGGCTTTCTCATACCTTGCCGCCAGCTGGCTGTAAAGGTCCCCGGGATACCCTCGGTTCGACGGCACCTGTTCCATGGTTATGGATATTTCTTTAAGCGCATCGGCGAAATTGGTCATATCCGTCAGAAGGACCAATACTCTCTTATTATCAAGCGCGAATTTTTCCGCTACCGCCAAAGTGAGGTCCGGGACCATAAGACCTTCCACTATCGGGTCCGCGGCGGTATGGACAAAAAAGATGGCTCGGCTCAAAGCCCCTCCTTCTTCCAACGTATTCCTGAAATACATATACTGGTCATATTTGAGACCTATACCCCCGAACAATATGATGTCGACTTCCGCCTGCATGGCGATCCTAGCCAGCAGTTCATCGTAAGGCTCGCCGGATACCGAGAATATCGGAAGTTTTTGGGATTCTACCAGTGAATTGAATATATCTATCATAGGGATATTCGTTCTGACCATTTTGCTGGGGATGACCCTTTTTGAGGGATTCGCGGCCGGTCCCGCGATCTCGATCTCGTTTTCTCTTATCCTGGGTCCTTTATCTCTGGGTATCCCGCTCCCCGTGAATATTCTGCCGAGCATATTGTAGGAAAATCCTACTCTCATAGGATGACCCAGGAATCTGACCTCGTCTCCCGTGGATACACCGCGCGCTCCCGCGAATATCTGCAAATGGACCATCCCGCCGTCAAGACGTATGACCTGGGCGAGAGATACCCCTCTTTGCGTGGATATCTCAGCGAGTTCCTCGAACCCTACCCCGTCAGCTTTGACCGTCACGACGTTCCCGGTTATATTAAGTATTTTTGTACATACTTGTCTCATTGTTCCCTTCCTTGGTTTCGTATATAGGATCCGCATTAAAATCGTGATCCGTAGGGGCACGGCCTGCCTTGCCCCTACTCTTATCTCCCCAACGCTTCGTCTATCCCTTTTTCCTGCTGTTTGAACTCTTCCGATCCCCATTTCTGATAGTTCCAGTCGATGAACATGTGCCTGATTTCATAAAAGAACTGCCTGGCCTTGTCCTTGTCCAAAAAAGTGAACTCTTTCTCCAATACAGCAGCTACTTTAGAAAACGAATATTTCTGCCTCTCGGCATCGGTGGCCGCGTCTACTTCATCGAACCCGTTCTGCTGCAAATAAACATTATCCAGAAAATCGCTTTTGAGAAATACCTGAAAATCGTCCAGACTGGTCCCTTCTTCCCCTACCACTTTCATCATCTGGCTGACCTCTTCGCCGTCTTTAAGTATTTTTTTTGCTCGCGCCGCTTGGCCCGGATCGATAAAACTTTTATATTTGCTCCAGCTTTCAAGCGGGTTTATCGACGGGAATTTTCTCGCGTCGGCCCGTTCTCTTGAAAGCCCGTGAAAAGCACCTACGACTTTGAGCGTGCCCTGAGTAACGGGCTCTTCAAAGTTACCTCCCGCGGGTGAAACGGTCCCTCCTATGGTAAGACTTCCTACGGAGCCGTCGAACAATTTAACTATCCCTGCTCTTTCATAAAAACTCGCTATACGTGATTCCAGATACGCCGGATAAGCTTCTTCTCCAGGGATCTCTTCCAGTCTGCCGGAGATCTCTCTCATCGCCTGGGCCCATCTTGATGTAGAATCCGCCAAAAGAAGAACGTTCAATCCCATTTGTCTGTAATATTCCGCGATGGTCGACGCGGTATACACAGAGGCCTCTCTTGCCGCTACGGGCATGGACGATGTGTTGCATATGATTATGGTCCGTTCCATCAGGCTGTTCCCCGTCTTGGGATCGGTAAGTTTCGGGAACTCTTTTAGCGTCTCGACGACTTCGCCGGCTCTTTCCCCGCAAGCGGCGATTATAACTATATCCACATCGGCATGCCTGCTGGTTATTTGCTGAAGGACCGTTTTGCCCGCGCCGAAAGGTCCCGGGATACAATAGGTCCCGCCTTTGGCGATAGGGAACAACGTGTCTATTATCCTTACCTTAGTGACCAAGGTCTCTTTCGGCTGAAGTTTTTCTTTATAAGCCTCTATCGGGATCTTAACGGGCCAATCGAATATCATGGTCACGTCAACGGACGCGCCTTTTTTGTCTTTTATTACCGCGATCCTATCCTTTGCCGCATATGTCCCTTTACCGGCTATTTCAGAGACCGTATATTCGCCCGTCAGATCGAACGGTACCATGATCTTATGCTCGAACGCGCCTTCGGGAACCCATCCCAGAACGTTCCCACCGGTCACTGTCTGATCTTTTTCAGCGACCGGGGTGAACTCCCATTTTTTCTCCCCGTCTATAGCGTCTATTTCCGCGCCGATAGGAAGGAAAAACCCGAAATCCGCCGCCAGGTCAGGAAGCGAGTTCTGCAGACCATCGTATATCTGCGTTAAAAGTCCCGGACCGAGCTGTACGGACAGCATCTTCCCGGAAAATTCCGTTTCGTCGCCTACTTTTATCCCTTTTGTGTATTCAAAGACCTGGAGAAAAGCTATATCTCCCTGTATCTTTATTACTTCCGCTTTCAGTCTCTTTTCACCGTCTATAACATAAGCTACTTCGTTCTGTATGATATCGCCGTCGAAACGGACCCTTATCATATTCCCGTTAACGGCTACTATCTTACCCTTCTGTTTGCCCATTTTTTACCTCGCATAATTTGTAGAATACCCCTTCTCCTTCGTCCTTATCGAACGAAGCGAGCCTCTCTGCTATTTGAAGTTTCAGAAAATATATTATCAGATCGTTTATATCGAACTCATACAGGGCTTCTCTGTCTTCCAGATGGTCCCATCGGTTTTTCTCGAACGCTATTTCCGCGTCAAGTGGGGTTTCCTGTCCTATTATGTATTTCGCTCTCTTCGTTCCTTGTTCCGCCCTTTTATCCTTCCGGATATCCGCGATCTCGCGTCTCAGCGCTATATCGAACTTTTTCCAATCCAAGGACGCTTTTTGTTCTTTTTCCCTTAAGTCATTATCCCCGAGTGTCGCTCCCAGGATCGCTTCCATATCCGCGCTATTCATCCATTTTGCGCATTCTTCCAAGAATGACCGGACCTTTACCGCCGGCGCTTTCCCGAATCTGAGATACGGCAAGGTGGATTTGAGATAGTAATACTTAGCCATTATTTTCCATTATCCTGGATATTCTTGGGTTCAAAAAAGCTTTGAAGGTCTCCGTAAGGGCGTCGTCCGTCAGGTCATAATACGCGTTCTTCCCTTTTTCCCCTATCCTGAACCCTTTTTCCAAAGCGGGGGAGGCCTTGATAACGATCCCTTTTTTTGCCTGTTCTTGAAGTTTGGAAAGAATGATCGCCTCAAGCTGTTCTTTATCTTTTTCGCTGAGAAGTATTTCCAGCTCTTTTTTCTCGGTCTTTCCGGCTTCCTCAACGAATTTCAGTATAGCTTTTTCGACAGCATCCGGGGTAAGCGTTTCTCTGATCTCTTTTTTGATGACATTATCAAAAAGCCCGGCTATCTCTCCTTTTAACCCTAATACGGCATCTCTTGCGGCCTGCTTGATGGATTCTTCGGCATTAGCTTTAAGCTGTTCGGCGGTTCTTCCGGCTTTCTCTATGATCTCGTCCTTATCTTTCCCGGCTTTTGCCAACAACTCCTCGGCTTTTCCCTCCGCCGCAGAGATTATTTCTTCCGCTTTCTTTTCCGCTTCGGAAACACCTTCGTTCTTTATTTTTTCTATTATACCTTTTAGGTCCATTTCCATGGTCTTCTCCTTTTTCAAGAAAACAAAAGGGCATGGTATGTGTCCGTTCCCACCTATCCATGCCCTATTGCCCGGTTCGCTCTATATTATATTTTTCTGGATCCCGGCTTCGATATCGGGATACCTTCTTGACATAACGGACACTCTTTTTCCGTAAAAGAAGGAACGTCTAATTTTATCAGACTTTGATATTTTATTCCATCAAAATCCAGTTTATGCCGGCTTCTGTCTACCAATGCCGCTACGGCGACCGGCTCTATCCCGTCCTGCCGGAGAAGTTTGATCACTTCTTTTACGGATCCCCCAGTCGTCAGGACGTCCTCCGCTATGAGAACCTTGCTTCCCGGAGAGATAACGAAGCCTCTCCGCAAGGCCATTTTACCGTTCTCTTCGCGTTCGGAAAATATCGCCCGGGCCTTAAGGGCCCGCGCCATCTCGTATGCCAGAACTATGCCTCCCATTGCCGGGCCTATAACAACGTCCGGTTCGTCAGCTATGAATTTTTTCGCCAGCGCGGCGCATAGTTTACCCGCGATAATCGGATCGGCCAGGACCAACGCGCATTGCAGATACGCTCCCGAATGCAGTCCGCTGGACAATCTAAAATGTCCCTGTTTGAACGCCCCTATACGGGAAAATATATCTATGACCTCTTTGTCCTTCATTCTGTCTCCTCAATTTTCACGAAGTGAAAATTGACCCTGAAGACGCAATGAACAAGCGCGTCTGAAGGGTCTTTTCCATCCCTACGTTAATCTTTATTCTACTTTTTTCTTCCTCAATTTTCATGAAATGAAAATTGACCTTGAAGATGCGACGAACAGGAGCATCTGAAAGGTCTTCTATTTGTGACTCGTGGCCCGTGACCCGGGAACAACCTAACCCGACCATTGACTATTGACCATTGACTATTGACGATTGTTCTTATAATATCTTTCGGAGAAGTATCTTGATCAATTGTCTACGGTCAATAGTCTATAGTCCAATGATTTTCTTCCTTTGTCTAGCCTCTAATTTCTAGCTTCTTTTCTTCATTGCCAACTGCGCATTCGTTTCATCCCGCGGCTTCTATTTCCTCTATTATACGCCTAGCGGCTTCGGCCGGATCATCCGCTTCGAGGATCGGCCGTCCCACAACAATATAATCCGCCTTTTCCTTGATCGCCTGTTTCGGCGTCAAGATCCTGCTCTGGTCGCCTTTATCCGCCCATTCTGGACGTATGCCGGGCGTGACTACGATAAAATCCTCTCCCGCCGCTTCTTTGATCTTCCTGGCTTCCAGCGCGGACGCTACAACGCCGTCAAGCCCGGCTTCTTTGGCCATGACCGCCATCTCTATTACTTTATCTTCAAGATCACCCTCGAAACCCATGGAGTTCATTTCCGTTTGGTCCATGCTTGTCAGCATGGTAACTCCTAAAAGTATAGGTCTTATCCCGCCCTCGGCCACGTTCTTGATACCCCGAACCGCGGCTTCCAGCATTTTTTTCCCTCCTAAACAATGGAAATTGGTCATGAAAATATTTTTCATCATCGCGGCTTTCGCGGCATTGGCTACCGTATTAGGTATATCGTGGAATTTCAGATCGAGAAAACATTTTTTTCTTTCGTACTCAAGCTTATCGAGGATGGCTTCCCCGAACCCGGTAAAAGGCGCTATGCCCACCTTGAATATATCTACTTCGGGCGCAAGTATTTCGATCATCTCCACCGCTTCATCAAACGTTTTCACATCAAGCGCTACTATAAGCCTTTCTCTGGCTTCCATCTTTTTCTCCTGTCGTTTTCGTATAGCGTATAGTGTTTGTAGTGTTTATGGCGTTTGTAGAGTTTGTTGGGTTAGATCGACTGAAACTCTATTCGCCCCTCGTAAACCGTCCCAACAGACCATTGACTATTGACGATCGACTATTGTCCTTTATTAGAGTCATAGAGTCATCATTCGCTACGCTCATTAGAGTCATCGTTCGCTCCTCTCACTAGAGTCAGCATTATTTCCACATCAGTCCAACCTGACTCTCTGACTCTAGCGAACAAAGCGAGCAATGACTCTTTGACTCTTTTTCTAGCTTCTCGTTTCTCAGAACTTCCCCCTCGGCTTTTAGGCTGCTTCCCTTCCATTACACATTACACATTATTCCGCGTCTTTCGTCCTTCTTCCTTCGTTCATACCTGATCCTTTGACACTTTGACACTCTGATACTTCTTTTATCCTCTGGCCGGAACGGGGACGTTCCGACACACCTCGAACATTTAGTTCTCGTCGCCTCTGTCTTCTGATTTCTAGACCCCCATCGCCCCAATAAGATCTTCAGCTCTTTCTATTCCGCACTCCGCAAGATATTCTTCGAACTCTCCGAGTATTCTTTTATGCGCGTCAGGAGATACCAAGTTCGCGGTCCCTATTTCGACCGCGCTGGCCCCGCACAGCATGAACTCCGCCGCGTCTTCACCGCTCATTATGCCGCCGATACCTATTATGGGAATGTTTATTTTTTTATGGCTTTCCCACACGGCCCTTAAGGCGAGAGGTTTTATTGCCGGGCCGCTCAGACCTCCGATAATGTTTCCCAGTATCGGTCTCTTCCCGCGCGCGTCAACCGCTATACCCATATATGTGTTTATCATCGCCACGGCATCCGCTCCGCCCGCTTCGGCCGCTCGGGCTATTTCCGTTATGTCCGTTACATTAGGCGAGAGCTTAACTATGACCATTTCTTTTATTTCTTTTTTTACGATCTTGACCGTCTTTTCGGCCATCTCCGGGTCCTGCGCTAATAACTTGTATTTAGTTTCTCCGTAAGAAACATTGGGACATGAAAGGTTCAGCTCGATCGCGTCTGGCTTGTCCTTTGCGTTCATTATCTTCACGGCACATTCCACTAAGTCTTTAACGGATGTTCCGGCTACGCTGGCGATGACACGTGTACCCGTTCTTTTTAACCCGGGAAGATGTTCTTTTATAAAATATGCAGCGCCTTTATTTTCGAGCCCTATGGAATTGAGCATACCCGAAGGGGTCTCTACAACACGTGGCGGAGGGTTCCCTTCGCGCGCTTGAAGCGTAACGGTCTTCGTGACTATGGCTCCTACGGTACTAAGATCCAGAAAATCCTTTAACTCTTCTCCTGTCCCGAACGTCCCGGAAGCCACCCATATGGGGTTCTTAAATACCAGTCCGCCTATCTTTATCTGCAATTTTTCGTTTTTCATAATTCCTATTTCAGACCGTTATTTGCATAGCGCATAGAGCATAGTGCACAGCGTTTTCTTCGTATACCGTATAGCGTATGTCATATAGCGTGCATAGAAATAAAAATATATTCTGGGGACATTCTTCGACCAGGGCTTATACCCCCGCGGGAAGAGTGTCCTCAGAACGTCCACACTCAACTTTCAGACTGCTTCCTTCCCATTACACGGCATGCCGTGCCCCTAACGCTATTCACCATTCTTCTTCTTTCTTCTAAACTCACCAAACGATCTCTCTCGCGTCAAAGACCGGTCCGTCTTGGCATACCATTTTGTATCCGTCTTTTGTCTTTACCGCGCATCCCCGGCAGACCCCTGTTCCGCACGCCATATACTCGTCCAAAGATACCTGCGCGGCTATCCCGTGCTTTCCCGCTATCCGCGCGACCTCTTTCAGCATAGGCCTGGGCCCGCAGGCATATATTGTTATGTTCTTTCCGCTTTTTTTGTCTTTCTCGAGATGCTGTTCCATGACCTCGGTCACATATCCTTTATGCCCGCATGATCCGTCTTCCGTGGCCGTAAAAAGTTCCGCTCCCATATCTTTTATACCGTCGGAACATACTATATGTGTTTTCCCGCTCGCTCCCGCGAAAACTTTTATTTTCTTTTTTTTGGCCAACCGTTCTGCCAGAAAACATAAAGGCGCTATCCCGTGACCGCCGGCGACGATAAAAACATGTTCCTCCGGCATAACGCTGAATCCGTTACCCAGCGGGCCAAGTATATCCAGTTCTTCTCCCGCTTTTTTTTTGCTCAATAGCCGCGTTCCGCGCCCGACCACTTTATACATCAAACTTGTTTCCCCGGCCTTTACTTTATGGACCCCCAGCGGTATTCTGAGCAGCGGATCTGTCTGTTCTTCCGCGCCCAGCTTCACGTTGACAAATTGACCCGGCACCGCCGCATAACTTACGTGGCCCTCTTCAGCCTTAAGGACAAAATGGCCGCCGCCTATATCTTTATTCTCTTTTATTACCGCTTTGCTTATCTTCTTTTTGTTCTCCATCATACTATCCCGCGTGCTTTGAGGACATGCCGTCCGCCCGCGACGACATCCGTGACCTGCCCTTTCATTTTCGTTCCTATAAAAGGAGAGTTAACGGACTTCGACAGTATCCCCTCTTTTTCATATATCCACTCTCTTTCGGGGTCGATCATAACAATGTCCGCCACCGCGCCCTTACTCAGCGTCCCCCTACCGCATCCGAGTATCCGGGCGGGGTTGCTGGCAAGTTTCTCTATGACTTCGGGCCATTCCATGTCTCCCTCTTCTATCAAAACCTTTCTTATTACCGGAAGCGCGGTCTCCAATCCTATCATCCCGAAAGGCGCGTGATCGAACTCTTTTTCCTTTTCATGTTCGGGATGCGGAGCATGATCCGTCGCAATGACATCTATCGTACCGTCTTTGACGGCTTTTTTCAACGCTTTTACGTCAGCCTCTCCGGCAAGAGGGGGGTTGACCTTCATGTTCGTATCATATCCTTTTAGATCTTTATCCATCAGCGCCAAGTGATGCGGAGTGACTTCCGCGGTGACTTTGACCCCTCTTTTCTTGGCTTCGCGTATTATCTCTACACTTTCACTGCAAGACACATGGGCAATATGTATCCTTGCCCCCGTTCTTTCCGCCAGGCTGATATCTCTCGCGACTATCGTGCTTTCCGCTTCTTTTGGGATCGGAGCCAGCCCTAGGACCGTAGAAAAGTATCCTTCTCTCATAACCCCCGCGCCCGTTATCTTTTTATCTTCGCAATGCGAGATGACCAAAAGGTCCAGCATAGACGCGTATTCCAAAGCTCTTTGCATTAAAGACGCGTCCTCTACGGAGTCTCCGTCGTCCGAGACCGCGGGGCATCCTGTTCTTTGGAGTTCCGCCATTTCGGAAAGTTCTTCTCCTTTACGCCCCTTTGTTATCGTCCCTATCGGTATAACCCTTATGAGACCGGCTCGTTTTCCCTGTTCTATTATAAATTCCGTGTTAGCCCTGCTGTCGCACGGCGGGGTAGTGTTAGGCATAGCGCATACTGTGGTAAATCCTCCACGGACCGCCGCGCGGGAAGCTGTTTCTACGGTTTCCGCGTCTTCTCTCCCCGGTTCCCTCAGATGAGTATGCATATCTATGAATCCGGGCGCGCATATTTTCCCTTTAGCATCGATCACCTCGGCCCCGGCCTTTTGTATCGTTCCTCCTATCTTGGAGATGACCCCTTTTTCGACCAAAATATCGCCTTTTTCATCCAAACCGTTCGCCGGGTCTATTATCCTTCCGTTTTTTATCAGAATATCCATGTCATCTCCGTTCGTTTAAACCTCTTTCCGCTTTGCCCCTTGGCTCAGAAGGAAAAGTACAGCCATTCTGACGGCAACCCCGTTGGTCACCTGGTCCAATATCACGGAATATTCGCTGTCCGCGATATCATGGCTCAACTCCACACCTCTATTGATCGGTCCGGGATGCATTATCAGCAGGTCTTTTTTTGCGTATTTTTTCAGCACTTCTTTTGTTATTCCGAAATTCTGCACGTATTCCCGGATCGTCGGGAACAGGCCTTTTTGCTGCCGTTCCATCTGTATCCGCAGTACGTTTATTACATCCGCGTTCTCCAGCGCTTCTTTTATACTGTAAGTTACCGTGCATCCGGTCTTCTCTATCTCGGCCGGCATCAATGTCTTGGGCCCGCATACCGTCACGATCGCGCCCAATTTGGTCAATGCCCAGATATTGCTTCTAGCCACACGGGAATGGGCTATATCCCCGATTATGCTCACTTTAAGCCCTTTGATCTTTTCTTTTTTTTCTTTGATCGTGAATACGTCCAAAAGCGCCTGGGTCGGATGCTCGTGCATCCCGTCCCCGGCATTGACCACGGAAGATGTTACCCGTTCGGACAGGAAATGCGGAGCCCCCGCGCATCCGTGCCGCATTACTATCATATCTATCTTCATCGCCTCAAGATTCTTCGCCGTGTCTTTGAGGGTTTCTCCTTTCAGGAAACTGGAAGTATTTACGTTGACGGTCAAGGTGTCCGCGCTCAGCCGTTTAGCTGCCAGCTCGAAAGAAGCGCGCGTCCGGGTGGAGGCTTCGCAGAAAAGGTTCACAATGGTCTTCCCCCTTAATGCGGGAACCTTGGGTATCGCTCTGGACAGGACCTCTCTGAAGTTCGCCGCCTGGTCCAAGATGAGCGTTATCTCTTCCTCTGTAAGTTCTTCTATACCAAGAAGATGTTTTTTTGTCCATTTTGCCGGGTTCGTTTTCATATTATCCTCTCCGTTATGCGTGGATCACCAACACTTCTTCTTGATCATTATCAGTCTCTTTCAGCCGAACCTCAACGCTTTCTGTTTTCGCCGTCGGTATGTTCTTCCCTACGAAATCCGGCCTTATCGGCAGCTCTCTGTGCCCTCTATCCACAAGTACCGCCAGCTGTATAGCTTCCGGCCTGCCGAAATCTATAAGCTCGTCCAGCGCGCATCTTACCGTTCTCCCCGAAAAAAGCACATCATCCACCAAGATGACCTTTTTTTTGTTTATGTCGAACCCGATATCGGTGGACCGTACGACCGGCTGTCCCGCTGTCTCTGTTAAGTCGTCCCGGTAAAGGTTTATATCTATAGCGCCCACGGGCACTTCTTTTCCTTCTATTTCCTTTATATTCCCTGCTATCCTTTCCGCCAGAAACGCTCCCCGGGTCTTTATCCCGATAACGACCAGCCTTTCCGTCCCCTGGTTCTTTTCTATGATCTCATGGGACATCCTCATTAGCGTCCTTTTTATTCCGGCTTCGTCCAGTATTCTTGATGTTGTAGACATCTCTATCTCTCCTCTTTTATCGTCCGGGCACAAAAAAAGCCTCCCTGTCGGCTTGACAAGCAGGCTATCTTCTCGCGTTCTGTCCTCATTTTTGCTCCTTTTTCGATCTCACTGGACCGGTTTAAAAGGTCTATCTCTGACTAAACACTATGCATAACTCATACCATTTTCCACTTTTTCGCCTAAAAGTCAAGCTTTTTCTTCTTTAGAAATAAATGGGGGACGTTTCCCTATTTATAAGAGAATAGCAAGCTGGCCGAGAATATATTTGCACTCCAGCGGCTATTGACGATTGCTTATAGGCAAAGATCGAACGATATCCCCCCATTTTCGAGATCTAACCCCTCACTTTTTAACCTGATTTGAAATATGGGGAGTGGAAATACTATTTCCCGGAGTTTTTCTTAAAAAACCGGATCTCTATAAAAATGAAGTCTTTTGAGCGAAGTGTAAAAAAATAAAATGTTTGGTGGTATTTGTGGGGGGTGTAAGCTCTATTCTGCTTAATTTAAAATATAATTGTGGAGTGTTTTCTCTATATTTTTACTTTTTTAGACCATAAAGTGGAGAAAACAAGATAGCTCACTCGATCATCCCGCAAGGAAACAAGAAAAGACTTCTTTCCCTTAAATAGCACAGTTTTGGTATGTTTTTTATGTGGGTTTGATTACTTAGAGTAGAAAGGAGATGAGGTGACTAAGAATTGTATACCAAAAGCTCCGTTTCTAACCTGGTTAGAAATAGGCAGGTTAGCCTATAGGATTATTGACAGGAGTCTGTTCAGGTCTTCTGTGGAAAAATATTGGATCTCTATGTGGCCCCGTTTTTTTCCTTGATGTATGTTGACCTTTGTGCCGAACTTATGACGGAGCTGTTCCTCTACCTGCATCAGTTCCGGGTCTTTTGTCTTTTTCACCCGTTTTCTTGTTTCCCCCAAACTTCTTACCAAATGTTCTATTTCCCGGACAGAGAGGCCTTTTTCTATGATCTTTTTCGCTATCATTTTTCTTTTCTGTTCACTGCTGACCGAGAGCAAAGCTTTAGCATGCCCCATAGAAATAAGCCCTTCTTCAATATAGTTTTGTATCTCTTCGGGAAGGGCAAGCAGGCGAAGGGTATTAGCTATTGTTGTCTTATCTTTTCCCATCATAGCGCCTACGGTGTCCAATGTATGCGTGAAGTTATCCGTAAGTTCTTTGAACGCGCGGGCTTCTTCCATAGGATTAAGTTCTTCTCTCTGGATGTTCTCTATAAGAGAGATCTCAAGGCTGTTGGAATCATCGATATCTTTTCTTATTATGGCGGGTATCTCCTCGATCTCTAATTGCTGCGCCGCTCTCCAGCGTCTTTCTCCGGCGATAAGTTCGAACTGTTCGCCTTTTCGTCTAACCAGGATCGGCTGTATAACCCCTTTTTCTCTCATTGACATCACCAGCTCTCCCATCTTTTTCTCTCCGAAAGTCCTCCTCGGTTGGAATGGATTTGGAATGATGTCTTTTAATCGTATCTTTTCTATCGTTTCCTTTTTTTTAGTCTTATCTTCAGGAATAAGCGATTCTAACCCTTTACCCAATCTCTTCTCCATGCCTTTCCTCCGAATTTACCGTAAGTTCTTTATTTATAATATCTTCCATCTTCGTGTCTTTGTTGGCTTCTAATATTTCGAGCGTCACTTCTTCATATTTTCTCGCTCCGGTGGATTCATTGTCATATAAAGCGATGGGTTTACCGAACCCCGGAGCTTCTGTAAGTTTTATGGTTCTCGGGATTATTGTCTTATAGACTTTTTCTCCGAAATGTTTTTTTACTTCTTCTATAACTTCTTTTGTGAGGTTGGTCCGGAAATCCGCCAGTGTCATCAAGATGCCTTCGATGGTAAGCTCCGAATTAAGGTTTTCTTGTATCAGAGTAACAGTTTTTATCAACTGCCCCACTCCTTCCAGCGCATAGTATTCGCATTGTATTGGTATTATTATTGAGTTTGCCGCGGCTAGAGCGTTTATAGTTAAAAGACCTAAAGAGGGCGGGCAATCAAGGATAACATAGCTAAACTTTTCTTTCATTTCCTGCAAAGCTTTTTTTAAACGATATTCTCTTCCCATAACGTTGACAAGCTCTATTTCAGCACCTGTAAGACTTATGCTTGATGGCGCCACGTAGAGGCCTTCTATATCCGTGGGGAGCATGGCTTGCTCTAAGCTGATGTGTTCGTGCAAAACTCCGTATATGCCTTTGTCTACTTCGTTCTTATTTATTCCCAGTCCGCTTGTCGCGTTGGCTTGAGGATCAAGGTCTATTAGGAGAGTTCTTTTCCCGTTAAGCGCCAGGTAGGCTGCGATGTTAAGCGCGGATGTGGTTTTTGCTACTCCGCCTTTTTGATTACAGAATGCGATAGTTTTCATGTTGAGACGATAATATCATATTATTTTTTTACAGTCAAGAAGAATGGTTGTTTTTTTAGCCTGCTGGCCTAAGAAAATTTTTTCTGTAGCTTGTTTCAGAATATTTAAAGATAAAATATATTGCGTGATGCCCTAGGAAAGCTATCCTCGCGGTCTGGGATTTAGTACGGGTTGGTCTTGGGTATAGTACGATTGCCTGGCTATGCGTGGGCGTTGGGGCCAGGGAACCTGTAAGTGTATCTAAAGAAGTTTAGCACGGGTTCCTTTCGCTTGCTCCGTAATCTTTCGCGAAAGATTACGGCAAACGCCCGGAACCCGGGCGTTTGTTTGTTTCCTCGTCAAAGATTGCGAAAAACGCGAGTTTTCCTCACCCTTTTCCTCGGACACAAAACGCAATGCTCTCGGGAATCTAACAGCGTAGTCTTGGGTATAGTACGATTTCCACGTGGAAAGCCTAAAAAGTGTTTTTTTGTTTCTCTTTTCCCGGATGGGATCTTGTTTTTAAGAAGCTTCGTGTGTGCTGTTGTTTTTCTTATCGGTAAGTGTCGCTCTTATTTTTGCAAAATCGGCGCCTTTCATGCCGAAAAGCCCTTTGTGCTCTTCTTTAAGGACTTCGATCGTTACTTCCGTTTCTTTAGCTTTAAGAACCTTTAGTGCTTTTTTGATGGCTGCTGACACGGTAACGGCTTCCACTTCGATCGATCTCTTTTTAGGCTCGTTCATTATCCTGTCCTTTTACTGATAAACGTCTGCTCTCCGGTCATCAGGATAGTATTCGTAAGCCAGTATAAGACAAGGCCTGACGGCATTTTATAAAAAAGGAAGCCGAAAAACACCGGCATCATAAGCATCATCATTTTTTGCTGTTTTGCTTGCTCTTCTGATACTCCTTCTGAGGAGCCTCCTTGAGATATCTTCTGCTGTAAGACCATCATTCCTACCATTAGAAGAGGTAAAATGTTCAAGTGATCCCCCAGGAACGGCAGAGAAAAGGGTAATGCTACCGCGTCCGGCCCGGCAAGGTCTTTTACCCATAAGAAATGAGCGCCCTTAAGCTCTACCGATCTCATAAGCCCCTGGTAAAGCGCAATGAATATAGGCATTTGCAACAACATAGGCAAACATCCGCCAAGCGGATTAACATTATATTTTTTGTAAAGTTCCATTGTCTCTTTATTCAATTTTTGTGGATTATCTTTGTGTAAGTCTCTCAATTTCTGTATGTGAGGCTGTACTTTTTTCATTTTCTGCATTGAGGAGAAGCTTTTATAGGTCAGAGGGAACAGTAAAGTATTGATAAGTACCGTTAAAAGGATTATCGCTACTCCCCAATTCTTGGTAATTTTATAAAGAAAGCTCAAAAGCGACAGTAGTTTTTTGCTTACTCCTCCAAAAAACCCATAATCGAGCATTCTTTCCATGCCGTAACCGGCTTGCACTAGATCTTTTTCCTTTAACGGTCCTGCATATATGAAATACTCGTTGTTTACGCTTTCTCCCGGTCCCAGGTAAACTTCCCGGCTTATCAGCGTGGTCATTATTTTATTATCTCTCTTTTTAAGCTGTATCGCTCTGGGTACATCCGCCGGTTTTACTATCAATGCGAAATATCTATTTTTCACACCAACCCAGGCAATGTTTCCTTGTTTTTCCTGGTTTTCTTTTAAGCTCTTTATTTTAAACATCTTATCGTCTATCAAGGCCACTGTTTCATCAAAACTTCTTCCCGATATTGCAGCGGTTTCATCCAGTTCTGACGGTCCTTCGATCTGATAGGACAGATCTTGTCTGCGGTCGCTTAGGTTCGTTATTTTTATTGCTAAGTCTATCTGATCCAAAGACCTATAAAAAACATATGTTTTACGTATCTCGACCCGCCCCAGTTCAGTAAAGACATATTCTACTGTATTTTGATCCTCTTTTATCTCAAACTTTTCTTTTCCTGTCCCGGTTAAGAGTCCTCCTGAGAGAACAAAAAGCCCTTTTCCCCGATATAGCCCTTGTTCTTTTCCTTTTTCTTCATATTCCTTAAGTTTTATACTTCTTATTCCCGCTCCGATATCCGTAAGCTCAATGATCTGTTTGTCGGTCTCGATCCTTTTTATCTTTTCTTCTTTTTCCCCATATGCCGTTTCGCTTTCCACGGAAAAGTCTTTTTCCGCGATCACTGCCTTTTTTATTGACGGGGAAGGTGCTATCTGTTTTTTAGGGCTTAGCGCTTGGAATACTAACAAGATCCCTAAAGATATAGCCAATGCTGTTATCAGTCTTTTTTCCATAATTTCACTTTTCTTTTCCTTCTTTTTTTACCGGATCATATCCTCCCTTGGAAAACGGATTGCATCTCAGTATTCGCCAACAAGAAAATATGAGCCCTTTTAACGGTCCCAATTCTTTCATTGCTTCAGCGCAGTATTCTGAGCACGTTGGGTGGAATCTACAACTCTTTGGGAGATACGGACTTATGAACTTTTTATAGCCCTTAAGGATCCTTTCCGCGCTCTTTTTCATCATGATCGTTTTAAAAGCAGTTTAAGCTCTCCAACTATCTCTCCGGCCGCTTGCTTTCTTTTTGTTTTCTCTACGCGGCTTGTTACCTGTATGATTATTTTTTTCTTATCTTGTTTGCCTTCATGGAGTTCGCGGAAATACGTATAAATGCGCCGCCGGATATAATTACGCGTAACAGCGAGCGGTATGTTTCTTTTTGCCAAGATAAGCCCGATCTCGTTCTCTTTACCGGGGTTCTTCCCGGTATATACTGTTATCCTGGCTCCTTTTTCTCTTTTCCCTTTTGCCAGAATGTCTATAAAATCCGTTTTTTTTAGAATGTGTTTTATCTTCACCTTAGACAGTAAGCACCTTTTTGCCTTTTTTCCTTCGTCTCCTTAAAACGTCCTGTCCGCCTTTTGAGCTACTTCTTTCTCTAAACCCGTGTTTTCTTTTCCTTTTGAGGTTTGATTTATTTTTTATGTTCTTTTTCACGAAGATCTCCTTTATTTGGTCTCTTTAGCTCTTTCCTATACTCATAGAATTTATGATTATATCATATGCTTTTCCTAAGTCAAGAAAAATGACTTTCCCGGATGCTCGGTTCTTCCCAAAAAAGACTTGCATTGACGTTGTCTTCTGTTTATAATGTTCTTCAGTATTTGTTTTCCTCTATAGTCTGTGGATAACTTGTTGATATCCCTTGTTTTGTGTGTTGTTTTCCTGTGGACGGCTGTTATCGCTTTTTTATTATGGAAAATGTCTGGACCAAAGCTTTAGAGTTCTTGCGATCAGAGGTCAACGACCAGGTCTTTTCGGCGTGGTTCCTCCCGATACAGATGTCTTCTTTTGACGATTCTTCCATTACTTTGGACGTCCCTAATAAATTCTTCGAGAACTGGATAAAGGAAAAATATATCAGCCTTATAAAGACCTCGGTCCACCAAGCGTCCGGCAAGGATCTTTCCATCCTATTTAATATTCCCGCTGTTTCCGAGGACCCCGAAAGTTCTACCGCTTCGCGTATCCCCGCTCCTTCGGCGGAACGCGAAAACTCCTCGGCAGAAAAAGAAAAAGCGGACCAGAAAGAAAATTGGTTAAAATCCGTTTTCAGCAGCAATCGTCATTCTCCCGAGAGCCGTAGCCAGGCGCTTGGTTTTAACCTCAACTATACGTTCGACAACTTTGTCGTAGGCAGCAGTAACCGTTTCGCTCACGCCGCATCGCTTGCGGTCTGTGAAAAGCTTTCGAAAGTATATAATCCTCTTTTTCTGTACGGCGGGGTCGGGCTGGGCAAGACCCATCTTATGCAGGCTTTGGGACAGGAAGTCCTCCGCAGATTTCCGAAATCCCGTGTGCTTTATATTTCCAGCGAAGAATTCACTAACCAGCTTATAAGCGCTATCCGGACTAAGTCAACCGCTAAGTTCCGCGCCATGTATAGGAATAACGTGGATGTCCTACTTATAGACGACATACAGTTCATCGCGGGTAAAGAGTCCACACAGGAAGAGTTCTTCCATACTTTCAACTCTCTTCATGACGCGCACAAACAGATAGTTCTGTGCAGCGACCGGTCTCCTCAAGAAATAAAAGATCTTGAAGAGCGTCTTATTTCCAGATTTGCCTGGGGCTTGATCGCCGACATTCAGCTCCCTGATTTCGAGACGCGCATCGCGATAATGGAAAAAAAGGGCGAGCATGAATCCGTAAAAGTCCCGAAGGAGATCCTTTATTTTCTGGCGGAAAACATAAAAACAAATATCAGAGAGATGGAAGGGGCGCTCATCCGCGTTGTTGCTTACGCTAAACTTACAAATTCTGTTCTCTCGGTCCCTTTAGCAAGAGAAGTTCTGAAAGGAATGATCTCCGCCGAAGAGAAAAAAATAACGGTGGACTTGATCCAGGATGTTGTTTCCAGTTTTTTCGGGACGGAAAAGGCGGATATGAAAACAAAAAAAAGGTCCCGCTCTCTGGCTTATCCGCGCCAGCTAGCGATGTTTCTCGTCAGAGAATTAACGGATCTTTCTTTGCCTGATATAGGCCGCTCTTTTGGCGGTAGGGACCATACGACGGTTATGCATTCTTTTGATAAAATCAAAAAAGAAATAATAGAAAAAGAGAAAACCCGGGGTATGGTCGAAAAATTGCGTTCTTTAATTGAGCGTTAACTGTGGATATCTTGTGGATATCTTTTATATACCGCTCTTTTTTTATCCACAGCTTTTGTTTAATATATCTTGTTTATTTAAAATAGTTTAGTGCTTTATCCACAATTACAACAAGGCCTGATACTATTACAACTACTATTTTTTTAAAAAAAGATAGTATAACAGTCTTAAGGATGGGAGGGAGTTATGGAGATCAAAACAACTAAAGAGGCTCTTCTTGAAGGTATCCAAACAGTTCAAAACGCCGTTTCTTTAAAAAGCAGCCTACCTATATTGAGCAATGTTCTAATAGAGGCGGAAAAGGGGGAGTTAAATCTCACGGCAACGGATCTGGATATAGGGATATGTTCTAAGATAACCGTTGAGATACTGCAAGAAGGGGCAATTACGATACCGGCAAGGAAATTCTTCGATATCATAAAAGCTCTCCCGGACGGCAGCGAAGTAGAGCTGAATACTAAAAAAAATAACTTTGTTTCGATAAAGAGCGGGAAAGCGCTTTTTAAGATCATAGGTCTTCCAAAAGAAGAGTTCCCTCAATTACCGGAATTTAAAAATAAGGATTCCATTATACTCCCGCAAGCTACATTGAAAGAAATGCTGAACTTAACAGACTTCGCGATAAGCCGGGATGATAGCAGATACATTTTGACCGGAATATACTTCTCTATAAAAGGGGATAGGATAGATCTTGTCGCGACCGACGGAAGAAGGCTGGCTGTAAGTAAGAAAAAACTCGACAAAAAAACACTTATAGATAAAAATGTTGTGATACCCACAAAAGCGGTTCAAGAAGTAAAAAGGATGCTGGGAGACGAAGGAGAAATAGAGATAAAGTTCAGCGACAATCAGGTGCTTTTCTCTTTTGGGAAGAACTATATACTTTCTCGTCTTATAGAAGGAGAATATCCGAACTATAAGAACGTGATCCCTGAAAAAAAAGGGGAGGAAATGAAGATATTAAGAGAAGATTTCCTTTCCGCCGCCAAAAGGGCCAGCATCTTCACCGACCAGGACTCTATGGCCATAAAACTTAATATAAAAAAGAAAAAAATGACGATCTCAAAGAACACGCCGTATCTCGGGGAAGCAAAAGAAGAAATAGACGTAGAATATTCAGGAGAAGAAGACGTTGAAATAGGGTTCAACCCCAGATATTTGATAGATGTGCTAAAAAACCTTTCTGATGCGGAAGTGTGTTTTGAGGTTAACGGGGCGAATAAACCCGGAGTGGTCCGGAGCGGGAGCGAATATACTTACGTAGTGCTTCCGATGCAGCTGAACGGCTAAAAAAAATGAATAGCGGGAAACATATAAAAACAGCGGTAGAGAAGCTCCTGGGGAATATCGAAAAGAAAGCTGAGAGCCACGGGAAAACAATAAGAGAAGCCTGGGAAAGGATACAGAACGAAGAAGTCAAAAAACACGCAAAACCGGTGAGTTTTAAAAGAGGGATACTGATAGTGAAGGTAGACAGCTCGCCGAACCTCTATAAGTACACGCTGGAAAAAAAGAAGATAATAGAAGAAATGAACGGAGAAGGAAAAAAAAGAATAAAAGAGATATTGTTCCGGATAGGGAGTCTGGAAGAACAATAGCAAGGGAAGGAAAAAATGGCGAAAAAAAACCCAAAGGTAGAGAAAGAAAAAGAAAAATACGACGCTACTACCATACAAGTGATGGAAGGGCTGGAAGCGGTAAGGAAAAGACCGGCGATGTATATCGGGGATACGGGGAAAAGAGGCCTTCATCATCTCGTGTACGAGGTGGTCGATAACTCCGTAGACGAAGTTATGGGAGGATATTGCGACAGGATAGACATTGTTATCCACGCGGACGAAAGCATCACGGTTAAAGATAACGGGAGAGGGATCCCGGTGGATATACATAAAAAACTCAATAAACCGGCGGTTGAAGTGGTAATGACCACCCTGCACGCGGGAGGAAAATTCGATCATCGTGTGTACAAAGTATCGGGAGGCCTTCACGGCGTGGGGGTGAGCGTTGTCAACGGGCTTTCGGAATGGCTGGAAGTAGAAGTGCAGAGGGACGGGGAAGTGCACCATCAGGAATATAATGCCGGGAAAGCGGTCTCGAAAGTAAAAGTGCTCGGGAAAACCAAAACGACAGGAACGGCCGTAACATTCAAGCCCGACGAGGAGATCTTCAAGGAAACAACGATATTCAGTTACGAAATACTTTCTACGCGATTGAGAGAGCTTGCTTTTCTTAACAAAGGAGTGACCATAACTCTTACGGATGAACGCACGGAAACCTCGGCGGAATTCTTTTACGAAGGAGGGATAGCTTCTTTTGTTGAGCATATGAGCAAGAATAAACAACCGCTTCACAAAAAAATAATATATTTCGAACGGGAAAAAGACGGCGTCACGGTCGAAGCGGCTATGCAGTATAACGAAGGGTACGCGGAGAGCATCTACAGCTTCGCTAATAATATAAGCACGACCGAGGGGGGAACGCATCTGACCGGGTTCAAATCCGCCCTTACCAGGACAGTAAAGGCTTACGGAAAGAACCGCGGGATCATAAAGGAAGAGCAGTTAGGAGGGGACGACACGAGAGAAGGACTCACGGCGGTATTGAGCGTTAAAGTTCCTAACCCTCAGTTCGAAGGGCAGACCAAAACAAAGCTCGGGAATTCCGAGGTGGAAGGGATAGTGGAAGCCGCTGTCAACGAAATGTTGGGAGCGTTCTTCGAAGAAAATCCCGCCGTAGCCATGCAGGTAACGAAAAAAGCGCTTATTGCCGCGAGAGCCAGGGAAGCGGCCAAGCGGGCCAGAGAGCTCACCCGCAGAAAAGGCGCGCTGGAAAGCGGCTCTCTTCCCGGGAAACTCGCGGATTGTTCCGAAAGATCACCGGAACTTACGGAACTTTACTTGGTCGAGGGAGATTCCGCGGGAGGTTCCGCGAAACAGGGAAGGGACAGAAGATATCAGGCGATATTGCCTTTGAAAGGGAAAATAATCAACGTGGAGAAAGCTCGGATAAACCAGGTCCTGGCCAACGAGGAAATAAAAACAATGGTAATGGCCCTAGGCGCGGGCATCGGGGACGAGTTCAATATAGAAAAGACCAGATACGGGAAGATAATAATAATGTGCGACGCGGACGTCGATGGTTCTCACATAAGAACGCTGATCTTGACGTTCTTTTTTCGGCAGATGAAGGATATCATCGAACAGGAAAAAGTCTACATCGCTCAACCGCCTCTTTACAGGGTGAAAAGAAAGAAAAAAGAGCAGTACATAAACACGGAAGAAGAAATGAACGCGTTCTTGGTGGAACAGGGGACCGAAGGGATCAAGGTCAGCAACGTTAAAGAAAAAAAGGATATCACCGAGAAAAAAATAAAAGAACTTCTGGAGCTTCTGATAAAAGTGGATAGGCTATCCTCGGCGATCGAAAGAAGGGGAATAAAGTTAGGAAAATATCTGGAACTCAGGGACGGGAAGACAAGCAAGCTTCCCGTGTACCGGGTGAAAATAGAAAAAGAGTACACTTATCTCTATTCCGACGACGAGTTGGCTAAAATAAAAGCAAAAGCGGGGAAAGAAAAAGAGCTGGAGATGGACTCCGAAGCAGGGAGCGAGGTGCAGGCGCAAGAAGCAGGAGCGATATCCGTGCAGGAGTTCTATGAAGCCAGAGCGCTCGAAAAGATAACGAAAGAAGTTGATAAGTTCGGGCTGGATATAGCCGATTACGACAAAGAAGGACCGAAAAAGGAAGATACTAGAGCGAAAAAAGGAAAAGAGAAAGAGACAGACCCCGTTTTTCTGGTGAACGACACAGAGAAAATATACTCGCTGAAAGGGCTGCTTACATATGTGCTGAAAGAGGGAGAAAAAGGGTTGACCATACAAAGATACAAAGGATTGGGAGAAATGAACCCGGAACAGTTGTGGGAAACAACAATGGATCCCGAAAGAAGGACCCTGCAGAAAGTCACCATAGAAGACGCCGTTACGGCCGATGAAATGTTCACGGTCCTTATGGGAGACAACGTAGCGCCCAGACGGGAATTTATTTTAAAACACGCCAAGGACGTAAAGAACCTTGATATTTAAAATAGTAGGGGCACGGCACGCCGTGCCCGAATAAAGGCACGCCGTGCCAAAAAAACGGCAACCCGCGCCCCTACAGCAGAAAGGAAGACCATGTATACGAGAAACGAAAAGATAATACCCATTCACATCGAAGAAGAGATGAAGAACTCCTATATCAATTACGCGATGAGTGTGATCGTAGGAAGAGCTCTTCCCGATGTCCGGGACGGATTGAAACCCGTTCATAGAAGAATATTGTACGCGATGAAAGATATGGGGTTGGCGTTCAACAAAGCCCCGAAAAAAAGCGCGAGGATAGTCGGAGAAGTGCTGGGTAAATACCACCCCCACGGGGATAGCGCCGTATATGACGCGCTTGTGCGTATGGTCCAGAGCTTTTCTCTCAGATACCCTCTTGTCGACGGGCAGGGGAACTTCGGGTCCATAGACGGGGATTCAGCCGCGGCTATGCGTTATACCGAAGCCCGGCTGCACAGCATATCGGAATTAATGCTGAAAGATATAGAAAAAGAAACGGTTGACTGGAGGCCGAATTTCGACGGGTCACTCCAAGAACCGGCGGTGCTTCCGTCGGCTCTGCCTAATCTGCTTTTGAACGGGTCCAGCGGGATAGCCGTAGGCATGGCCACCAACATACCCCCTCATAATCTGGGAGAGATCGCCGATGCTATCGTCTATGTTATAGAGAATCCCGACTGTTCCGTGGACGCCCTACTCGGGATAGTTACCGGGCCGGATTTCCCTACGGGCGCGCTTATCTGCGGACGCGACAATATCAGGAAAGCGTATAAAACCGGGAGAGGAAGCCTCAAGATACACGCGAAAGCGCATATTGAACAGAAAAAACAGGGGAAAGAAGATATCGTGATCACCGAGATCCCGTATCAGGTCAACAAAAGCAGGCTGATCACCTCGATGGCGGATCTTGTAAAGAACAAAAAAATAGAAGGTATCTCCGACCTTCGGGACGAATCCGACAGGGACGGGATGAGAATAGTGGTCGAAGTGAGAAGAGGGCATAACGCGCAAGTCGTCATGAACCAGCTGTATAAACACACCCAGATGTCGGAGACATTCGGGGTGATAATGCTGGCTATCGTGAACCAACAGCCCAAGGTTCTTAACTTAAAAGAAGTATTGGAAGAGTTCATAGCGCACAGAAAAGAAGTAGTGATAAGAAGGACCCGGTTCGATCTGGCAAAAGCGGAAGACAGAGCGCATATACTTGAAGGGCTGAAGATCGCCTTGAACAACCTGGACGAGGTCATAAAGATCATTAAAAGATCCAAGGACCCTGAAGAGGCAAAGATCGCCTTGGAAAAGAAATTTCAGCTTTCGGAGGTCCAGGCGCTCGCCATACTGGCTATGAGACTTCAGCAGCTGACCAACCTTGAAACGAAAAAGATCGAAGAAGAATATCTTGAATTGCTTAAATTAATAGAGAAACTCAGAGGGATACTTGCCAGCGAGAAAAAGGTATACGGCATTATCAAGGACGAAGCTTTGGAAGTCAAAGAAAAGTTCGGGGATGCCAGAAGAACGGAGATCACGGGGGATGCGGATGACATAGACATTGAAGACCTTATCGCCGAAGAGGATATGGTCATCACTGTGAGCCATGCGGGATACATAAAAAGGTTTCCCGTCAGCGCCTATAAACAGCAGAGAAGAGGAGGCAAAGGCGTAGCCGGAGCGGAAACAAAAGAAGAGGATTTTGTGGAGCACCTTTTCGTGGCGTCGACCCATGATTATTTGCTCATTTTCACGAACACGGGGAAACTGCATTGGCTTAAGGTCCATGAACTTCCACAAGTAGGGAGAAGGACAAAAGGAAGGCCGATAATCAATCTGGTGGGGATAGGGACGGAAGAGAACATTACGTCCGTGGTCCCGGTAAGGGAATTCAAAGAAGGGCAGTATCTTGTTATGGCCACGGAAGAAGGAAAGATAAAAAAGACCGAGCTGACGGCTTTCAAGAACCCGAGAAAAGGCGGGATCATAGCTGTTACCCTGGGAGACGGGGACAAGCTCATAAGCGCGGTACTGTCTTCGGGAGACGATCACATATACATAGCGACAGCTCAAGGGAAAGCGATAAAATTCAGCGAAAAAGATATAAGACCTATGGGAAGGGGCGCTCAAGGAGTAAAAGGGATAAGCCTGAAAAAGGGAGATAAAGCGGTAGGTATGGAAAGAGTGGACCCGGAAGGAACGCTGCTTACTGTCACGGCAAAAGGGTACGGGAAAAGGACGGAATTTGACGAGTACCGTACACAGACCAGGGGCGGAAGCGGAGTGATAAACCTGAAAGTCGTGGATAAGAACGGACGGGTAGTTGGGACAAAAAGCGTCAGAGAACAGAACGAGATCATGCTCATATCCGTTAAAGGGATGGTTGTGAGGGTTGCCGTAGACGGAATAAGTAAAATAGGGAGATCCACGCAAGGCGTAAAGGTGATCAACCTTAAAGAGGGGGATCGGTTAACCTCGGTCGCGAATGTCGCGGCAAAAGAAGAAGAGGAAGCCGCCGGGGAAGAAGTGATAGCCGCAGAGTAGGGAAAAAAGGGTTGCAAAGAGAGATAAGATTATGTAGAATATTGAACTCTACAGCGCGTCCCCATCGTCTAGCCCGGTCAGGACACCAGATTTTCATTCTGGCGACAGGGGTTCGAATCCCCTTGGGGATGCCATTCTTCTTCGCCCTTATCAAATTGGGCGCACTGGTAGGGCTTCGCAGAAACAAGTTTTTTGGAATCTCTACGAAGCTTTACCGAAGGCTTAAGTAACGAAAAGCGGAGTAGGGCTTTTCTAATGCTCAAAAAAAGCGTTTTTTCACCGAAAAGTCCAAAAGAAATATGAACAATATCAAAGAGGACTTGATCTTAGCGGATAGCATACAGGTATAGCAGGTAGGCTGTCCGCTAAATTATTTAAAAGAGGAAAAATGGATATCGAACAATTGTGGGAAAAAGCCCAGAGAAAGACAGAGATCATCAGGGGAAGAGTAAAAGGTTTGCCGACTTTCCAGAGCACGAACGTCCCGTATCTTTTTCTGGCTGAATCCATTCTTAACGAAGGACATACTATTGTACGGAAAGGGCAGGTTATCATAGAGAAACCCATGATACTTCTGCCGGAAGATCTTCCGCAGTTCGACGGATTCGACCTTGAGGAAGAACTCGACATAGAACAGGGATCCCTGCAGATGTTCTTTTTGATGAGAGGGATAAGGCTTCCGTCGCTTAAATACAACAACACAACTGACAAATTGGACCTTGAAGAAGGATCGTTGTTTAAAACGGCCGAAAAATACAAACGTAAACTGGAAAAAGAAGAGAACGTAAATACCGCGCTCATTCTTGGCCCCGAAGACTGCTGGCAGTTCTCTCTTTTGATCTATATGGCCGCGCTTGTGGGAAGATGCGTGAGAAACGATGTCATCAACCTTATGAACAGGCTTAATGGAGAGAGGTAGACATTAGAAGTCAGAGGACAGAAGACAGAGAGACGAAGGAAGAAGGGCGAAGAACGAAAGACGAGGGTTGGAGTTCTGAGGACACTCTTCCCGTGGGGGGATAAGCCCTGGCCGAAGAATGTCCCCAGAATATATTTTTATTTCTGTTCACACTATACGCCATACGATATACTCTATACTAATTTACAAACTCTATAAACCAAAAACGCAAGGAACTATAAAATGTGCGGGATAATAGGATACACGGGCAAAAAGAACGCCACCAATATCCTCTTAAAGGGATTGTCGAGGATGGAGTACCGGGGATATGATTCCGCGGGGATAGCTGTTATAAGAGGGGAAACCCTGGAGATCCGTAAAAAACAAGGAAAACTTTCCGTCCTGGCCGACGACTTGAAAAAAGAACCTATAAAAGGAACTACCGGGATAGGGCATACCCGGTGGGCCACCCATGGCGTTCCCAACGATGTCAACGCGCATCCGCATTATGACCATAAAAACAAGATAGCCATCGTTCATAATGGGATAATAGAGAACTATCTCGACCTTAAAAAAAAGTTGGGAAGAAAAGGGTATAAATTCACCTCCGATACCGATAGCGAAGTGATAGCCCACCTTATCTCTTTTCATTATAAAGGGGACCTTTGCGAAGCGGTGAAAGTTTCGGTGGCACAGCTGAGCGGGGCATACGCAATAGCCGCTGTGCATAAGGGAGAACCCGGGAGGATCGTCGGGGCGCGGAACGACAGTCCTATGATAATAGGCTTAGGGAAAGACGAAAATTTTCTCGCCAGCGATGTTCCGGCAGTCCTCGACCGGACAAAAAAAGTGATATACCTCGGGAATAAAGAGGTCGCTGATCTTAACGAAAAAGAAGTCCTGGTCTACGGAGCGAACGGGAAAAAGATCAAAAAGAAAATAACGGAAATAAAATGGGATATTTCGCAGGCCGAAAAGACCGGGTTCAAGCATTTTATGCTCAAAGAGATATTCGAACAGCCCGAGATATTAAAGAACATACTGAAAGAACGGATCGAAGGGGATAAGGTCTGTTTTACGGAATTGGGTATATCGAAGAAGAAACTGAAAGAGATAAAAAATATAGCGATAGTAGCCTGCGGAACAGCTTACCACGCAGGGCTTACCGCGCAATATGTTATAGAAGAACATTCCAAAGTCCCGGTATGGGTGGACACGTCGAGTGAATTCCGGTATAGAGATCCCTTGGTCGGGGAAGACACCTTGGTGATAGTTGTCTCCCAATCGGGGGAGACCGCGGACACTCTTGCGGCGCTGAGAGAAGCCAAAAAGAAAGGAGCAACGGTACTTGCCGTCTGCAATGTCCTGGGAAGCTCGATCTCCAGAGAAGCCGACGGAGTTATCTATACCCATGCGGGACCGGAAATAGCCGTTGCTTCGACTAAAGCCTATACCGCCCAACTGGCCATATTGTATCTGTTCGCCCACTATCTATCTTCCATAAAAGGGATGAAGGACGACGCGGGGTTCATAAAAGAGATCAAAAAAGTCCCAGGCCTGTCAAAAAAACTACTCTCAAAGCATTTCGGAAAGAACAATAGGATCGCTAAATACGCTTCCGGGTTCCACCGTTATTATCTGGCCCGCAATAATAAAAGCTGTTTTCTGTATCTCGGAAGGAACGTTAATTATCCGAACGCCTTGGAAGGAGCGCTGAAGCTTAAGGAAATATCTTACATAAGCGCTGAAGGATACCCGGCGGGCGAGATGAAGCACGGACCGATAGCGCTTATCGACGAGAACCCTTGGGTAGTATGTATAGCCGTAAAGGGAGGGACATATGAGAAGATGATGTCCAATATACAGGAAATAAAAGCGCGCGGAGGCATTGTCATAGCTATAAGCACCGAGAAAGACGAAGCGCTCAAAAAAAGCAATGTTGATCACATCATAGAAATCCCCAGAATAAAAGAGATGTTTTCACCTCTTTTGGTCGCGATCCCCTTACAGATGCTTGCCTACTATGTAGCCGAAGAATTCGGATACGATATTGACCAGCCAAGAAACCTAGCTAAATCAGTGACGGTGGAATAGCGATCAGTGAAAAAGTCTAAAGGCCTAAAAGGCATTAAGTAAAGTTACCAGAAACCGGTTACCAGAAAAAACATTATAGCGCATTGATCACAGGGCATAAGGTTTGTCGAGTTTGTAGGGTTTATTGAGTTAGATTGACTGAAACTCTACTCCTTGAAGCGGCCGACTTCGGGCCCCACACGACGAAACATTTAGAACAATCTAACCAGGTTATCATTTCTACTTTTCCTTCTCAACTCACACAACGTCTTTCAGGATCGGAATCTCCCGATTCCGATGTTCGTTTATCCAGATCCCTCCGCTCACTGCCTACCGGCAAACGTTCGGTCGGGATGACAACATTGGGCTTCGCTCTTCTTCCATCATCCTCGTTTCTCTGATTTCGACGGCTCTCTTCGACCCCTGTCTCCCTTTCTCCAAACAAAAAACCCCCGAAGGAAGACCTTCAGGGGTTTTTAAAAATATTGGGTTTAATTTTGGAATTAGAGCCTTTGAACATTAGAATGCAATGGAACGGGATAAAGGTCCTTCAAATGCTCCTATTCGTCGCATTTTCAGGGCCATTTTTTCTTTCAGAAAAAATGGTGGGCGAGACAGGAGTCGAAGCCTCGCCCGGAGGTCTCGGCACCCGCTCGAACATTACGTTCTCGCTTGCCTACGGTTCGACCCTGCCGTCGCGAGCACCAGACTTCGGTCTGGTGGAGGAAAGGCGGTCCAGACAATAGAGACTTGGTATGATACACTGATGATATGCGATTCAGGAAGAGCACACATGCAATATACAACACCCAATATCATATTGT
>JBDRKO010000011.1:0-6131 GCA_043813915.1 Candidatus Omnitrophota bacterium | reverse complement strand
CTTGATTCTCTGGAAGTCCAGAACGGCGATGACCTCGTCATTCCTTTTTCTTTTTCCAATAAAGAAGTGATTTTACCTCAAAGACCGTGTTACTTGACCCGTACAAATAAAAGAACGCATGATATCATCCGCAAGGCCCTGGATAGGTCTCCGCTTTACACAGGAAAGATCACATCGATCGGAGTGAGATACTGTCCTTCTATAGAAGACAAGATAATGCGGTTCGGGGACAAAGATTCCCATCTTATTTTTCTTGAACCCGAAGGGTTGGGAACGGACGAATATTATCCCAACGGTATTTCGACAAGTCTGCCTCGCGATGTGCAGGAAGAGATGGTACACAGCATAAAAGGGCTTGAAAAAGCAAAGATCAACAAATATGCGTATGGCATAGAATATGATTATGTAGACCCTACACAGCTTTTAGCGACATTGGAGACAAAAAATATTAAAGGGCTTTTTATATCGGGCCAAATAAACGGTACAACGGGATATGAAGAGGCCGCGGCACTCGGGCTTATGGCCGGAATAAACGCGGGTTTAAGGACAAAAAAAGAAGAACCGTTCGTTCTGGACAGATCCCAGGGCTATATAGGGGTTTTGATAGACGATCTAGTAACGAAGGGAACAAAAGAACCGTACCGTATGTTTACCTCCCGAGTTGAATACAGAATACTCATAAGGGAAGATAACGCGAATACGCGTTTGACGGAGCTGGCTTGCCGTTTTGGTCTTACCGGGGACAAAGAGGTATCCGAAATAAGAAAAAAAGCGGAAAATATAGAAAAAGTAAAAACGGTCCTTAAAGAAAAAAAATTGTTACAAAATTTGAAAAGACCGGAAGTTTCCTATGAGGACCTGGCCGGACCGGATAAGGATATTGCGGGACTTTCTTATTATGAAAAAGTTCAACTCGAAGTTGATATTAAATATGCCGGTTATATAGAAAGAGAGATAGCGAGAATAAAGAAATTCGGGAACTTAGAAAAAATACGTATACCCGAAGGGTTTGATTATTTCCCGGGAAAAGGCTTGTCTAATGAGATAATAGAAAAACTTTCTTCCATAAGACCGGGGTCTTTGGGGCAGGCGTCAAGAATATCGGGAGTAACTCCCGCGGCCATATCGATATTGATGGTGCGGCTGGCAAGCAAGTAATGAGAGATGAGGGACGAGGGAAGAAGGACGAGGGACGAGGGAAGAAGTCTCCTTGTCATTGAGGCTGTGTCGCAATGTCATTGCGAGCGAACGTAGTGAGCGCGGCAATCCCTTTGGAGTGGATATGCGCGATTTATTGGGAGTATATATTCACTATAGAGATTGCTTCGGTCGTTTCACTCCCTCGCAATGACATATTGGTAGTTGCGACACAGCCTGATTGCGAGGAGAGAGCGAAGCGAACGACGCGGCAATCTAAAAACAGAATAGATTGCTTCGTCGCCTTCCCTCGACTTCGCTCGGGACAGGTTAGCTCCTCGCAATGACGTAACTGCGGAAAAAACATGAACTATTATTCTTTCAGGGAATATATAAAGGGCAAATACGGGGAGAGGGTCAAGAAGATCGGGCTGAATGCCGGGTTTGGATGTCCTAATAGGGACGGATCTATCGGGACGGGCGGGTGTATATTCTGTAACGAAGATGCCTTTAGTAATTTCGCGGAAAGCAGGCTTTCCATAAAGGAACAGATCGAGCGGTCTATGAAGGAGATGACAAAAAGTAAGGATGTCCGTAAATTTATCGCGTATTTTCAGAACGGAACAAGTACTAACGCGGACATAGAGGCATTAAAGAAAGCGTATGACAGTATAAAAGCGTTTCCGGAAATAGTGGGTATTTCGATATCCACCAGACCCGATTGCGTGAATGACGAAAAACTGGATCTTATAGCCGGTTATAGCGAAGATTACGAGGTGTGGGTAGAATACGGAATGCAGACAATAAACGATGATCTTCTTAAAAAGATGAATCGCGGACATACGGCTCTGGAAACTATAAAAGCTATAGAAAAAACGGCCAAAAAAAACATAAACGTCGGTGTTCATATCATGCTGGGCGCTCCCGGACAGTCACGAACCGATATTATCGAGACCGCAAAAACGATATCAGATCTTCCCGTGCGAGGCGTAAAAGTTCATCTCATGCATGTTTTAAAGGATACTTTACTGGAGAAAATGTATGCCGGAAAGAAAATAAAGGTTCTGGAGAAATATGAATATATCCGGGACGTATGTGATCTTCTGGAACATTTAAGGGAAGATTGTATAGTTCTCAGATTGATATCCGATGCTAAACGAGGATCAGTCATCGCGCCGCGTTGGATGGATGATAAACTGGACGTAATAAGGAATATCGATAAAGAATTTGCAAAGCGCGGAACAAAGCAAGGAAGCAGGGTAGAACGGTGAATGGTAGAGATTGCCGCGGGGCCTACGGCCCCTCGCAATGACAGCAAACTTTACCCCGTCATTGCGAGTGAACGAAGAGAACGAAGCAATCTCCCTAAAATTCAGTTTTACGTCAGAGGGATAATGTGATATCATAGTGGCCTGTTAAATTAGGTATATTAACGGAGGTGTGATCATGAAAAAAGGATTAGTTATTTTTGTAGCGGCTATTTTTATTATGACACTTGTGCCTGTCGCGGAAGTATTCGCGGCCTCAAGCTCTTCGGATCTTTTGCGTGAAGGACTTCTTGGTGCCGGCGCAGGAGCGGTAGGCGGGGCGGCATCGGGCGCTAAAGGCGGAGATGTATGGAAAGGCGCTTTGGCCGGAGCGGGAGTCAATATCATAGGCGGAGCGCTTCTTGATTCTATCAGCGGGGAAAAAGTTAAAAAGACAGCGGAAGTTGATTCGTCTACTCCCAGAACGGCATATTCCGACGGGTATGAAGACGGGTACAGTAACGGATACAAAAAAGGTTATACCGACGGGTATAAAGACGGTTTAAAAGAAGCTTATTCCGATTCGAAGCAATAAGTATTTTAGTGTAGAGAAACGAGAGGAAAGAGGGGAAAGAGAGAGAAGAAGTCACCTAGTCACCAGTCACCTAGTCACCGGTTGACCGATGACCGGTCAGTATATTTAGCTCGCAAAGTTCGATCTATCTTCTAACTTCTGTCTTCTACCTTCTATAAAAGAGGAGCCAACATGTACAGAGAAGCGATAAAAGTAGTGGATTGCACTATCAGAGACGGCGGTCTTATAAACGATCATTATTTCGAGGATGATTTTGTCCGTAATGTCTACAAAGGCGTTTCGGCCGGCGGTGTGGATTATATGGAAATAGGGTACAGATGTTCTAAAAGCATCATGTCGCCTGAAAAATTCGGGAAATGGAAGTTTTGCACGGAAGATGAGATAAAAAAAGCAATAGAAGGTGTTGAGACAAAGACAAAGATTTCGGTCATGATAGACGTGGGACGCGTAGAAGAAGACGATATCTTACCGTGTAAAGACAGCGTAGTCGATATGATAAGGGTAGCGACATATGTAAAAGATGTTGATAAAGCCATTAAACTGGCTAATCATGCCGCGGCTAAGGGGTATGAGACGACGATCAACATCATGGCTGTATCAAAAGCTTTGGATACGGAGCTCGACGAAGGTCTGGATCAGATCGAAAAAGAATGCAAAGCTTTGGCTGTATATATCGTCGACAGTTACGGAGCTCTCTATTCGGAGAACATACAGTATCTTGCCGCGAAATATAAAAAACATCTTAAGACCAAAGAGGTCGGGATACACGCGCACAATAACCAGCAGCTTGGGTATGCCAATACGATACAAGGCATAATCGAAGGATGCAATTATGTGGACGGCACAGTTTATGGAATAGGAAGAGCCGCGGGGAATTGTCCGCTTGAACTTCTCGTCGGTTTTCTGAAAAACCCGAAATTTGATCTGAGACCTATACTCGAACTCATATCTAAGGAATTTATACCCTTGAGGGAAAAGATGGAATGGGGGTACATATTGCCTTACGCCATAACCGGCATGTTCAACGAACATCCCAGAATAGCGATGGCTCTAAGAAAAACAGAAAAAAAAGACGAGTATCGCGAATTTTTCGAAAGCCTTTCCGCGATGGAAATAGACTGATAGAACCATGAAAATGATCTCTTGGAATGTCAACGGCATACGAGCCGCTCAGGGTAAGGGCTTTCTCGAATGGCTTAGAAAAGAAGATCCCGATATTTTATGCGTCCAAGAGACCAAAGCGCGTCCCGAACAACTGGACGAAAATATCGATCCGCCGCAAGGTTATAATGCTTATTGGAATTATCCCGTCCGTAAGGGATACGCGGGAGTGGCGGTGTTTACTAAAAAAGAGCCTATCTCCGTAGAAAAAGATTTTTCCGCGGGCCGCCTTGATACCGAAGGAAGAACATTAGTCCTCGATTTTGACGAATTCGTTCTTATAAACACGTATTTCCCTAACGGCGGATCTAGTCCCGAAAGATTGGATTATAAACTAAAATTCTACGAAAAATTCCTTAAATTTACGGATACCCTTAAAGGAAAACCCCTCATCATGTGCGGAGATCTTAATACCGCGCACAAAGAAATAGATCTTGCCCGTCCGAAGCAGAACGAAATGGTCTCAGGGTTTCTGCCTGTGGAACGCAAATGGATAGACAAATTTATAGCTCACGGTAATGTCGACATCTTCAGGCATTTTCATAAGGAAGCGGATAACTACACCTGGTGGGATTATAAGACAGATTCACGTGAGAGGAACGTAGGATGGAGAATAGATTATTTTTTTGTAACGGAAGATATAGTCCCGAAAATTAAAGACAGTTTTATAATGAAAGATGTAATGGGGTCGGATCATTGCCCGGTGGGGATAGAAATCCAAAATTTAAAATCAAAAAGCCAAAAGTAAAAAAAACAGATTGCTTCACTGCGTTCGCAATGACAGGAAATTTGCGTCATTGCGAACGAGCGCAGTGAGTGAAGCAATCTCATAAACAATCATGAAGATACTGAAAAAAATACAGATCATTTTAATCGCTCTATGCGTATTAACCGCGGGTTGTCGGCATGAACCTGTCGACATAGACATAAACGCGAAGTGTGCGATCGTACGGGAGGAGAAAAGCGGGAAAACGTTGTTTGAGAAGAACGCCGAAGAAAAATTTCCTCCGGCTTCGACGGCTAAAATAATGACGGCGGTAATAGCTATTGAAGAGCTTTCTTTGGATGACGAAATAATACCTTCATCCTATGTTGCGAAAATAGAACCTACGGTCGCCGGATTAAAACCCGGCGTAAAATATAAATTAAAGGATCTTTTATCCGCGTTACTCGTAAAATCCGGCAATGACGCGGCTTATGTCATTGCAGAGCGCATATCAGGGAAAGAAGGTATTTTTGCGGGCCTCATGAACGCTAAAGCGAAAGAGATAGGCATGAAAAACACTTTTTTCGCGACCGCTTCGGGACTTCCGACGGGGAAAGAAGATCTCCAGTACACTACGGCATATGACCTAAGCGTGCTTATGAGATATGCCGCGCAATATGAGATCTTACTCGGCATGATGAGCGCTAAAGAAAAAGATATCGCGGGAAGTGACGGAGAAAATATCTATCTAAAAACACACAACAGAGCGCTTTTCCAATCCCCCGACGCCCCCTGGGGAAAAACAGGGTACACAAAAGAGGCGAGACGCACGTTCGCCGGTACTGACCCGTCTTTCGAGCCAAAAATAGTAATTTCTGTTCTTCAATCCGAAGACCTATGGAGCGATATCCTCACCCTAAAAAGACGCGGCCTAGAACTATACGAAGAGAGGCGCAGACCCTTCCTGTCGAAATTTATCTCCTCCGTCTTTGCGAGGACCCCGGACTTGATCCGGGGGACGAAGCAATCTCAATAGAAGGTAGGGAAAGATACCTAGTCACCTAGTTACCAGTCACCTAGTCACCTAGTCACCAGTCACCTAGTCACCAGAAGATTGACTGATGTGCTATTTGGCAAAATTTCAGGGTTAAAACCCGCACTACACTACTCCTCCGTCATTGCGAGGAGTCTTTTGCGAAGCAAATAACGACGAAGCAATCCCGCATAAAGAGATTGCTTCACTCACTGCGTTCGTTCGCAATGACAGAACAGAACGGACACAAGA
>JBDRKO010000010.1:0-15029 GCA_043813915.1 Candidatus Omnitrophota bacterium | reverse complement strand
GCCTGTTACCTGTAACCAGTGGCTTGGCTTATTTTAACCTGACAGATCTAACCAGGTTAGCTAGCTAACCTGGTTAGAATGCGGAGGATTACTTATTGACTAGAAGTAAAAAAAATGTTGACAAAAAAGCAAAGAAGCGCTAGACTATTTGCATAAAGATTAAAAAGTTTTTACTTTTTGACGAAAATGAGGTGTTAAGATGAAAACCTATAAGAGAAACGGGTATATCGTGAGAGTTATTTCATTGACAGTTGCCATAGCGTTCTTTTTTGAACAGCTTGTCTGGGCAGGGGACATGATTTTAAGCCCACCTATTGACCCGGAATTGCCGTTATATCCAGATATTGACATCGCGTATGGGTATGCGGAAACCATTGTTAAAACTAAACAGGGAATTGAGGATTTTGTTCATGTCAACATCGGCGATGACGATGAAGGTCAGGGACCCGGAGAGGAAATCTCCTCGCTAGGTTTCTCAGATGCCCCCGAATTATCCGTGGAAGTCTCGGAGGGAAGCGTTGTTTTCTACAGTAACGGGAACGCGAGCAGGATAGAAAGACCGGATGGCACAATCATCCGGTTTATCGATACAGGCGAAAACACGGTTACGTTGTCTGACGGCACCGTATATGTCTGGGGGGGTGACGATGATGGGGGACATTTTGCAAAAGGCATGGGAAAATCCCCGGAGGATATCACGAAAGAAATAGAAATACTGGAAGACATATATAATTCGGTCCTTGCGGAGATAAGCTCGGCTGAAAGATATGCTGAAGATACAGAGGGCGAGTCCATCCCTATTAAGGAAGAGATAAGAGTTATCGGCATAGAACATGATAGTTTGACGAAGGAAATCGACGAACAGCAGGAGATATATGAAAAATATTCGGTACTGCATGAAAACGATATTGTTTTATCAGAAGATAAAAGAGAGTGTCTGTCTTCAGCCGAGCGCTTATTTCTGGAAAAGAAAGCGGCATATGACGGGGATCTGTCCGCATTAGAAGAAGAGAAAAACATCAAAGAGGCGGAATTGGACGAAACTATTCGTTTCATCGGAACCCTTAACGAAGGAGAAATTTTGACGGCGGACCAGGCAGAAGCTGTTTTTCTTGTGAAGTTGATCGTGGATGAGGCGGAAGAGGATCTGATGTCGGCAGAGGCCGAGCTTGAACTAAAACAGCGGGAATATGATACGTTCTTGTCCGCCAGAGACGAGGCCTACAGGGAATATATTGAGGCAAAGAAAATAGCCGGACACGCGGAGTGGCTGAAAGGGCTTGTATGTTCTATCGTTGAGTGGTGGCGAAAACGCCAATATGATAGAGCGGAGAATGAACACATCAAGGCACTGGCGTTACTGGAAGCCGCGAAGACCAACAGGGCCCTGGCTGCCGAGGCGAAGGACAAGGCTTTGGAGTATTTTAACGACATCAAGGTCTGGATAAAAAACGATAACAGCAAGACATATGACGATGCGTGCGTAAAAAAGGACACTCTGCAAAATGAAATGGATGATATTATCTTCCGGACAAAGGCAGCAGAGACCACGCTGGATCTTGCTCGAAAAGATAGAATTTCGGCCGAAAAAGAATACCGGGAAGCCTTGGAGCGGGAACTGGCCTCTTCCGTGGTTCTAGACAGTCAGAAAGATAGACTTGACGGGTTAAAAGCATCGTTAGCGGAACTTTCGGGTGACCTGGACGGGCTGAAAATTCTCCTAGCAGAAAAGGAAAAAGAAAAAAAAGAAGCTCATACTCTTCTGGCGGGGCTTAAAGAACAAGAGCTGTGTATTTTTTATGAGCTGTATGAAAAACGGAGTGAAAAGGATCTGTATGAGGAGAACCTTAAGAAGGTCTTAGCGGCCGTTGAACAGGCCGAGGCAGATCTTTTAGAAGCGGAGGAGATATTACGGATAAGAGGGGATATCTACGTTGAGGTCCGGGATAACGGGGATAAGGCGGTCTATAAACTTAAGGGCATGGAGTATGTGGTAAGTACTATCCTTTGCACCGACGGCACATTCATTGAATACGAATATAACGAGAATAACGAAACGATATCATGCGCAAAAACACTGTCTTCCGGGGATGTGGAAATATACGGATCCGACGGCCGGCTTGATAAGAAATATTCTGCGGACGCCGGTTTCGTCAAAGGATTTAACATGCCGTGGAACAATTACGGGTATGATCTCGGCAAAGAACCCGGATCGGGATCTTGGATAGGGTTCTCCGAAAAGAAGAATGAACTGTACAAAAAGATGGACTTATGCAGGGGTGGATATGTAAGGGTGTTTTTGTTCTGTGATCTCCGTTCAGGCATGAATTTCAGTGCTGATGGGACGCCTTTAAGCTTTACCGAAAAGGTATTTGAGGATATGAGGACGTTATTGGACACGGCCGTGATATTCAACGTAAAGCTTATGCCGGTGCTTTTTGATTATACTATAGCCGATGGTATTACGCAGGAAGGGGCGTATAAGGTAGGCGAACATGCCGACCTTATTGCGGATGAAGCGAAGAGATCGGCACTGATGGATATCTTTGCCGGTTTCTTCGCCGAATTCGCCTCCGATCCGAATATCTACGCGTGGGATATCATTAACGAACCCGAATATGCCTGGGCTGTGGGTATGGACCAGATACGCGAGTTCGTATCAGGCATGACGGCGCTTATACATTCGGTCTCACCGGATGCCGATGTAACGGTCGGCAGTAAAGACAGGCAGGCGATGATAGATAACTGGACCGATGTCGGGCTGGATCTCTACCAGTTCCATCACTATGATAATTTTGGGGAACCTTTATCATTGGACCGTAACGTTAACGGGCTTGGTCTGGATAAACCTGTTATAGCCGGAGAGATCGAACCGACCGCGGTATCGGATAAACTGGAGAAATTGAATAATAACGGTTATTCAGGAGGGTTTTTCTGGGAAGACGGAAGTGGGTACACGATAACGGATGAGATATACGGCGAGATAAAGGATTGGTTCAGCGGGACGACCATAACATACAGCTATTACGCGTCAGGCAGAGTATCTACTGAAGTATACAGTGACGGTATGATCCGAGAATATGATGATATTCCTGTATACGAGGACGGAGACGGACGGATCGTTAAAGTTACCTTATCCACGGGGGCTTATAAGACCTACGAATATTACGGCCTTACGGGAGAGGTGAAGAACGTATGCTATTTTCTTCCGGGCGGGACATTGTATAGTAGAGAAGAATTTGATGTGCAGGGAGGGTTGATCTCCTCCGCTCTGTATTATGATGATGGACAGGTGAAAGAGATACGTAATGCCGACGGTTCATGGACGGAATACAGCGAAACGGGCGAAATTTTAGAAGCCGCTAGATACACCGAGGGAATAGAGATCATTCGCGACGGATCCGGCAGGATAGTGAGATTGATAGACGGCGCATATGTAGAGGAACGAAAATATGTTTATGAACAGGAAGAGGTCATTTATACATTAGCTATTTATGGGGGAGAGGTCAAGGCGGTTAGAGAAGGATATTGCGAGGATGAGAACGTGATCAGCCGTAACGTATCTCCGGATGCAAGCGCGATGACCGTGACTTACGGTAACAACGTCACCGTGAATTATTCGGACGGAGACGTAGCCGCTATTTCGGTGGGCGGAGGATATAGTAGCTTTTATAACAGTGATAATGTGCTTTACCAGAACGGGCCTTCGGGCGAGTTTTACGGGTTCGAGGAAGGTCTTCTTAAACAAGTTGCTACACCCGGCGGGAACATCTATAACTTCGGCCGGACATCGGATGAGGACGGGATCACTATTTCTCTCTCCGACGCTGTCATAAACGGTGTGAGATGCGTTTTTTTAGGTACGATGTTATTAAATTTGTATTCGGAAGGAACGCGTACGGATATCCTGGATATATCGCTTGGGAATAACCTAAAGATCAACAACCTTGTGGTCGATATGGGCAGCGGAGAATTTACTCCGGGTGAAGGCGACCAGGTTTTTCGGGAAATAGAGACGATACTCAGGGAGATCCATAAAGATGTTCCGAACATCAAGTTCCTTTATTCGGGGGATATGGAGGTCCAAGAGATATTGACCAGCCGGTACAGCAAACTCTATTTTCAGGAAGGGCTTATAGCCAGAACCGTATCAGCCGAAGGCGCGGCCGTTGATTATGAATATATAAAAGAAGGTGAGGAGATAACCGGACTAAAACTTTCGGAACTGAACATAACGCGTGTATTCAATAAGTACGGAGATCTCATTTCTCTGGAACTTAATGATAACGGGGAGACCAATACCCTGGATTTCGATGGCGGGGATCTGGACAGTGTAGAGTCGGCCGGAGCGGTCTTAAAGGATATATCTTTTGACGGGGAAGGGAACATAGGATCCGCGCGTCTTTTTAAAGCGGACGGTTCGGAATATTTTTTCGCGGGCGGAGAGTTGAAAGACTTCATAGACTCACAGAATACCGAATATGAAGTGGATGAAAGAGGCAGGATAAAAAGACTTATCCTTAAAGATACGGGAGAGACCTTTGATGCCATCCGCAGAATAGATCCGAATAGCGGCAATGCGACGGACGTTTTCATCTCGGAAAAAGGCGTAGAATATATTTATCAGGACGATATGCTGATCAAGATCTCGGATCCTTCGGGTCTTGATGTGTCATATCAGTATGATACGGAAAAAAGGACCAAAGAAATAGCGATCTTTTACGGCGGGGTCGCGTCTTCAGCTTATACCTATGAGTACGGCGGTAACGGAACGACTATACTGGATGATATCGGTAATGAAAGGTTGTATAACGCGGATAATAGGATCGTCAGTATTAAAACGCCTTACGGGGACACATATTTCTATGATCATGGAACCGACTCGAACGGATGCGGTGTTACCTATGTTAACTATACCTATAAGGAAAGAACGGATGGTACGGTAATAGAATATTTTAAAGGAAGGATCAGGAAAATAACTCGTCCGGACGGATCGTATATAGATAATGTAGTATTCAATGAGCTTACCGGAGCCCTCACGAGTTTCTCTCTGCATACATCCGACAACAAACATCATAATGTTATTACCAAAGGCGATCTTCTGATGTTCGAGATGGAAGATTCCACCCGTTTAGTGTTCTACGGGGACAAACTGGTGGCTTTCGCCGGAAGCCAGGGGGTTGTACCTTTATACGATATGGGTGAGCTTGATAGTATTATCTATGAAAGAGATCCATCTGAAACCGGGGATCCCGGAGTGACCGAAGCGGATGCGGCGGGCGCTAGCTGGAGGCACCAGACATATGAGAATTCCCAAGCTATACGTTTTGTGGAATGGGATTATTCGGCTCTTGAATGGAACGTGAACCTTGATCTTGAAGTAGGGAGCCAGCAATATTCCCAAGGGGAGATGTACTTGGACCTGAGATATGATATTCCCGGGCTTGACTGGCAGGCTCCGATAGATATGACGGACAAGGAAATAAGTTTTCTTTTTAAACTTGATGGATCATTTGAGTTCGATCCGTCATGCGCTCCGGTCGTGCAGATCTTCGCTAAAGACGATAATTGGAACTCATGTTACGGCACGAGAACCGAAATAACCTCGTCATCGGAATGGATCAAAGTATCGCTAATATTATCGGATGACAACATAAATCTGGGTTATACGGACACAAGATTCGACCCTTCGAGCATAATCATGCTGGGTGTGAGGATATCCTCTCCCGAAAACGCGCCCACCGGTGAAACTTGTCTGGGTAAAATGCTGGTCAAGAACAATATATTGCCGGATCTGTTCGAAAAGGTCAATTACGGGGCAAGCCCTCTGGACGATCTTTACGGTAGCTTGGGTCTCTCTCGAGATCTTAGTCTTTTGTACGGAGAAGAAGGAGAAGAGACCCAGGACACATATCTCGAATATTTTATAGACGCGCTTGAGAACGGTCCTTCTAACGCTCTTCAGGATAAAATGCTTGAGATGATAAGCTGGAAAGTGGAAAGCGAAGATAACACCATAAAAGGTATAGAATCGGTATATCGTGACGCCGATTCCGGAGATATCATTATTACCGCTGATCTTTCTTCTGTAAGTCCAGAAAATACCGAAGGGGAGGTATATTATGATATAAGGACGGATGTCCCTGGACTAGGATGGGATGGATCCGCAAACCTTACTTCCCGAAGCTTGCGGATGCTTATAGAGGTTCCGGATGAACTTATCGGCAGCGTTTCCGCGCCCAACGGCGCCCGAATGTTCGTGGAAGATATTAACGGTAAAATGCAGTACGGGACATGGGTAAATCTTAAAGAAGGCGGGAAATGGTATCAGCTCGAAATAACGCCGACTTTCGGGACCATACCTATGGGGTATACCGACGATGGTTTTGACGCCAGTCTGATAACAAAAATAGGGGTAAACGTTTCCACTCAACAGAACTCGAACACTGATTTCCAGGGGACGATACGTCTAAAGTTCCAGCCCGCGCTCGATGTTGCGGATGAAGGGACTTATGTTGATATGCCGTTATGGATGGATATCAGGAACATTAAAGGGTATCTCATAGATGAAGACGATAATTATATAAGAGTACCTTCCCTAAACTATCTTACCGAAGGATATTTCAGCTATGTGTTCAATAAAGGAAGCGGAGAACAGCCGTTAGCGGATTTCCGCGCCATAGAAAGAGATAATACCAGGTGGAAGGTGCAGGGAGGAGGCCTTGACAGTGTCGGGTGGTCTCCTGACGGATCGTTGTCCGCTGATATGAACTTCACTTCGGTAAACTCTACCGGTGAACTTTTGCTTGATCTCAGGTATCCATTCTATGTGCCGGGTATGAATTGGCAGACATGTCAGCCGCTTGATATGACGGGTCAGGAGATCACGTTCTATGTCCGGGTTAAAGATGATTATGTCTCGAATACCGCGGAACCTCTGTATATGAAAGCTTTTGTCAAAGACGATCCTTCCTGGAAGACAGAGTATAGCGGTAATGTCAGGATAGACGCTTCCGGAGAATGGACCAAAGTGACATTAATACCGTCACCTTTGTATTTTAACACCAATTACGCGGACGCGGGATTCGATCCTAAAATGATAATAGCTATAGGCCTAACAGTTCAGTCGGCATCATCTTCATATATGTATTCAGGCGCGTTAGAGATCAAATACGAGATAAACGGGGTAGACCTGGGCGTGTGCGGTTTAGGGGATACCGGTATCCTTCCGTCTAACCCCGTATGGACGGATCAGAAAGACTTGGCAGAATATCTTAAACAAGCGGGTATAGCGCTTTACGGGAATTATTCCATTATGTCGGAAGTCAACCGGCTTATTGACGAGCTGCCCGAATATTCTTTACCTAAAGATTTCGCGGCTTTTACCGTTTATGATCAGGATGACAACGTAACTTCTATCAGCAAACCCGACGGGACAACGACATGGTTTGACGCATCGAACAGGATAGACTTTATAACGTTCGAGAACGGAGAGGTCTTTATCGATTATGAATATGACCCGGAAGACGGTCTTAAAAAAGCTACTTTGGTGAGAGCTCGGCACGAACTAACCTCGGCAATGAACGATGCCGTTAATGAGATAGACCGGCAGACGGCGGATATGCTTCTTGTTCTGACGGAACAGAAAGGTCTGCTGGAAGAGGATTTCATGGAAGGTGTCAATACCTCGAGATCGCAGTTCGCCGCTCAGAGGGCGTATCTTCATAGCCAGCAGTACGTAGAGGTAAAAAAGAAAGTTCTATGGTGGACGGAAACCGAGATCTTTGAGGTCCCGGGAGTCAGAGAAGCCATAGACGATCTGAACGCGCAGGAAGCTGAATATAACAGACAGGTCTCTGAACAATTGGCGGTCCTGGATGACGAAATAATGAACAAAAAATATGAGATAGACCGGCAGAGGTATCTCGTCGTGTCGGGATACGAGTGGCAGGGAAAAAAAATGCTACTCAGTATACTTCATGAAGAGGCCATACCCGTAATATATTACTACTACAGGAACATTTTGGGCAGGGACGCCGGCGAGGAAGAGATAAGAGATATACTCAACAGAATAGACGAGAATAACGGATTCGCCGGATTTTTTAATGAAGATATCCTTGATATAGATAAAGTCATGTCGTCTTTGCAAACTGAAGCCGAACATCCGTTATATATAGATCCCGCGTCTTTGCATTTCTCAGAAGACGATACTACGCTTTCCGTGAACAAAATAATAACGGCATTTGACGGGTTTGTCCGTTCATATGGCCTGTATAACGATCTGGCGGAATATTACGGGGGAGGGGAGGATCTGAAAACTATCCTTTCGGAAAGAACGGTCTTGTATCTGGAAGGTCTAACCTGTCTAGGTACGGAGTCAGCGGATCTTACGGACGGGGACAGGCTCGATCTTGAATGGCTGAACCGTTATATTATCCAGGACCTTTACGAGGGAGTTCTCTGGAAGAACAGGTATTCGGAAGAGTTTAACGCGTCTTCTCTCAAAGAAGGACTTCTCGGTTCGGATGAATATATTGAGTCGGAAAGTTTTAAGGGAACGGTAACGTCAAACGTCTTAGGAACGCTCCGAGCTGTGCTGAACGATACCGAAGCCCGCGAAGCTTTACTGCGGGAACTCGGTCTAGAGGGCGAGGAGACGATAGCAATAACGGAAAATTCTCTCGCGGCTCTTACTGAATGGCTTACCGGTCAGGACGCGCATTTCGGACGCAGTGCGTTCGGAACGCTTGGAAAGATGATAGAAGAGACCGGTAAGGTATGCGATATGAACGAACTAGCCGAAACAACTTTGATGATAGATATACTCGTCGGAGCATCCGGTCCCATGACGGACGAGAAGATAGAGATCTCCATGTTCGCTATGGAGCATGCCGCCGAGGTATTTGGTGTAGAGACTTCGTCGGCGCGTATCGATTATGAAGATATACTTTTAACGGACGCGCCCTTCATTACACTTCTTAACGTGCATCATTATGTTACGGTGCTGGATGTTACCGAGACAGAAGTCACTTATTGGGACAGCAATATAGGAGCGGCGGGTGGCGAAGTCACTATAACACGCAACGAGTTCGAGGATAATTGGCAAGGCAATGTTATTACGACCGCGTCCGTGGACATTTCAAAACTTCTTTCGCCGGACGAGACAAAAAAAATAAAAGGATCGTTCTTCGGTCTTATCGTAGCGGCGATATCATTCGTTTTTTCGGCTATATCCGCCGCGGTTACCGGTGTGACCGTAGCTCTTTCGGGTCTTATGGGTATGTTGGGAACCATGGTAAGCGGTATAGCCGCGGGTATAACACAAGCGATCGCGGGATTAGGTAACCTCTTTAACTTTATCGGCGGCAGTTTTATGGGGGCGTTGAGTATAGGAGGCGGTGCCGCGGGCACGGCCGCAGCCAGTACCGCGGGTCTGTCATTATCCACGCTTATGCATAGCGCGGTCCCGACATTAATAAAGATCGGTGTAGGTTACGGTACAAGCATAGGCCTCGAGTCTATGGGCGTGGACCCGCTGGTATCCGGGCTTATATCCAGCATAGTCACCGGCGGTGTTGCCGGAGTGATGGAAGGCGGGGTGGACGCGGTTTTTAAAACGGCCATGCAGTATGGCGCGGCGACCGGGATGTCAATGCTGGGACAGCATTTCGATCTGGACCCGGTGATAACGAGTATATTATCCATGTCGACCGCCGTTCTTTCCGGCGCGGCATTGGACGGAGAATTAACATCTTTCGGCAAAGCGATAGACCTTGTAGATGATCACATTATCGGTGAACTCGCGTATTACGGCGTCCAGACCGCCGGTGAAGCTTTGGGCGTGGACGCGAACATCTCCTACCTGGCAGGGATAGGGATAAGAAGCAGCCTACAAGCAGGGTTATCAGGGATAGGCGGTGGCGGTTCACCGAACGATTGGATAGACGGTGCGATTTTGGGTCTCACACAAGGTGTTTCTCAAATAGGTATAAATTACCTTATGGACGAATTAGACCTCCCACCACTAGTTGAACAAATGGGGTCAGAACTATTAAGCGGAATAGCGAATTCATTGGTCCCCGGAGTAGCAAGCGTGTTTAGCGATATATATCATTCCTATACAGATAGTGCTTTAACCACAGGCGGCAAACCAAGCAAGTCCGACCCACTATATCAAAAATATAACGATTTAACTGGCCAGTATGAATTTAATGAAAATGCTTGGTTAGATGCTATGGCAGAATGGTCATGGCAGGAAACAGGATACCAGCAGATGTCAAAGAATCTTACCGAAGAAATGGCTAATCTCGGGTTTACTGATGCTATGAATACATATGGAGTAAGTTTGTTTGATACAGATACAATGGAAGCTATTGATACATACGGTATCTCGGCAGGTGAATATTTGCAGAACAAGCTGGATAATAACACTTTTGAAATGGCAACACTTGTAGATGGTGTGAATGTAGCCAAAGTAGGGATTGAAGACAATCTCGGGAATAATTACGGGTATGCATATTTTAAAGAAGATGGTGTAGGAGGATACACTGATTTGTATGGGTATAACTATGGAGATTATGAAGCATTTGGTGATATATTTGCCGATCCATATGGCGATATAAAGTTCTTTGATGGCCAGATTATTGAAACAGTGGGTGATTATACGGTTCAGCAGATGATAAATAATGGTTTGCAGGAATATATACAGTTCAGTGATTTATATGGTGAAGTAGTGCTTGGGATAACTCCGACTCAATCTGGGGGAAGTATATACATAAACGAAAATGGTACTCTTGTTAGCGGTGTTTTAAATGATAATATCATAGGGGACATATATACAGTTGAAAATGGTGTAATAAAAGAATATTTTGATGCCGCTAATGGAAATATAACTTTTGGTGACGATTTGTCATGGTTAGGCAATTATGGTCTTACTGAAGAGGATTTAGAAGGCATAAAAATAGTTCGAACAACAAAGGAAGATGGGTCAGTTTACGCAGAGCTATACTGGGAAAATGGAGTTTCTCCGCAGAATGCCTGGGAACCAGAAACTTTTGCAAGTTTATGGGCAAACAATCCGGAATTTCAAGAAAGAATTGAAAACTATGCACATTGGAGAGGGTATAGAACGAACGAAGAAATACAGCAAAGCGCTCTTAACGAATATCAAAGAATTCAACAATATGGACAAAGTGGTGATATAATATTTGTAAATGGAACAGGCCTGCTGGCTGATATAACAAAAAAAGTAACCAGTGGACCAGTAAACCATGTGGGAATGTTATATGTTGATTCAAATGGAGAAAAATGGGTATTGGAAATGTTGCAAGAAACAGGACTTCAAAAAATAAAATTAACTGAATTTATGACAAGAAACATAGCAGAGAATAGTGATTTACAGGTGGGTGTAAGAAATAATATTAACACTGATGTGATTAACGATGTTATACACAATGAGCTTTTCATTGATTATACGGAAAATGTCAAAGATATCCCATATAATGCAGCTAATCTTATTGGCATAAATGGAGGAGCAACGGATTCATTTATTTGTAGTGGTTTGATTGAATGCATTTATCGCAAGGCTGGTTTGCCTTTGTTTATTGAAGAACAAAGGCAGTATTCACCGGTTGATATTTATTACGAGATAGATAAAATCGGGACGAAATATTAATTGGGAGGAGTTTTTTTGTGAAAGCGGATAATAAATTTATTAGGGAGAAGGCGATATTTATTGCCAATGGTGTTGTGTTTTGTTTAATCATTATTCTGTTGCTGTTTTTAAAACTGCACACTATACTGTATTCTAATCCGTTATTTAGCGTTCTATCAGTAGCTGTGTTTATAATGATAGTTTTTTGGAAATTGTTTATTGTGCTTATTGGTATAGTGTCTATTTTGGGACTTGTTAATGTGGTAAAAAATAAATTTACAGATAGTCCTATCGTGAGGATATGCAATGAGACTGTTTTCACAACATTCGGCTTGGTCTTATCCACTGCGATAGGATTCATCTTTTCAATGACTGTTCGGACAGGGAAGCCAGACATTGACCCAAAACTATTTTTTTCATATTTTAATATTGTTTTCATATTGTATTGGGTTGTTAGATTAGGAACTGTTTTGCTTGTGCATATTAGAAAGACCAGACAGTAAAATAACAAAAGAGGTAACTAATGAAGTATCTGAGTATCATAAGTTTAAGCGTTGCATTTTTCATAATAGTAGCGGTTGCTGTGCCACCTGTGGGGTTTACTGCAGATATTGAAATGTTGTTAAAAGATGGGAAAAGTGCTATTGAAAAGGGTGAATATGAAAAAGCTGTAACTTGCCTTGGAGAAATACTAACTGCTTCTGGTAATGAAACAGACGACCCAGGAATAACAGCATTTGGGGCTACTGTTCAGGCATATGGTCTCATTCGTATGAACAATCCACAAACGAATCAGATGGCCATACAATATCTTCAGACAGCTATTGATAAAGATGGTGAATGGGAATATCCAAAAAAATTACTTAAAAAAATAGGTAATGACTAACCTGTAAATTGCATTATGACAACACTTTTTAATATAGTTGCACAATAGTAAAAAGTTAAAATAGCCCCATTATTTGACACCATAGGTCCAGTCAAGTATACTCAAACTATTCAAAAATAAAGGGTTAGATATAGTATGAACGATTACAAAAAATGTATAGTGATGGTAGATGACGAGCCGGGTGCTTGTGATTTTGTAAAATCTTTCCTCGAAGAAAGAGGATATACTGTCCATGTAGCATTTAATGGTGATGATGGTATAGCACTTATAAAAGAAAAAAATCCAGTACTGGTCTTTTTGGATATCCGTATGCCTGGTAAAAACGGAGCAGTAGTCCTTGAAGAACTCCGAAAGGACGACCCAGAGCTAAAAGTAGTCATAATGACAGGTCTTGAAGAAGGAGAACTTTTAGATAAGGTCAAAGAACTTGGCGCGACTGACATATTAGCCAAACCCGTCCAGTTATTAGAACTTTCCAAGATAGTCAAAGAATACATTTCATAGCGCGTATTATCCAGAAAAACCTTTTAAAATACAAAATCATTTCATTATCTTATTGAGAATATTTGACTTAGAGCAATGAATAAGGCATACTAAAAACGGCAAAAATATTGCTATGTAAGGAGGTTTGCATGGGTACTCTTGGTGAAAGAGGAGATATATTTACCCTCGATGGTATATGCAAATATTTAAAAGTTTCAAGACATACAATTTATAAGTATACCCAAAATAAAAAAATGCCCTCATTTAAAGTTGGCAAGGAACTCCGTTTTAGAAAAAGTAGCATAGATGAATGGATAAATAAACAAGAAAACAAAAGAATAGGATAATAACTTAAAATATGGACACTATAGAAGTGGTAATTTTTGATTTGGATGGAACTCTCGTTAACGCTTATGCTGCCATAACTAAAAGTTTCAACTTTGTTATGAAAAAAATGGGGTATCCACAGAAAAAAAACGGAATAATTAAAAAAGCAGTAGGATGGGGCGACAAAAAGTTGTTAGAGCCGTTTGTATCCGATAGAGATTTCGAGAAAGCATTAAAAATGTATCGTCAACATCATGTGAAATCACTGAAAGAATACGCGAAGATAAAAAAAACTAATTTAAAACTTCTGAAGATATTGAAGGAAAAAGGAATAAAGTTAGCTATAGCAACTAATAGACCTTCTAAATTTTCGAAGATACTATTAAAATCTCTTAAAATTGATAAGTTCTTTGATTTTATGTTGTGTGGTGATGAGGTAAAGAACGGGAAACCACATCCAGAAATGCTAATGAAAATTTTAAAACATTTTAAAGTGAACAATAAGCAGGCAATTTATGTGGGTGATATGACTATTGATGCGATTGCGGGCAAGAGGGCTGGTATTAATACGGTCATAGTTTTAGGTGGTTCAAGCATAAAAGCGGAAATAAAAAAGGTAAAACCTTTTAAGGTTATAGAAGATATAAAGGGTTTACCAAAAATTATTAACATATAAAAAAAGGATTTATATGAACAATGAGATTTTTCCAAATAGAGACAAATTAATTTTACACCCTGAGACTACGCGGAGCCTTATAGATATTCCAAATGATGTTAATTTGACATCTAAATCTATGGCAGAAAATTTAGTCGCTACATTTTTACCTGAAATAGAAGGTTCAGATAAAGTTAAAGATTTTGGAGCAAGATTGAAAGAATCATTAAGAAAACACGGGACTTCGATTATTCCTTTCAAAGATGCTTTTTCTTCTAAAGGAGATAAAAAGAGAATTAAAGAAAATATTGTTACTTTTGTTATAGGTGAGCGGAAGGGCAAGTTTTTGCCAATTCGTTATGTTATGACTTCTACAAGTAATCCAATAGTTACTATTGTTGAAATGCCAAAGACAGTGAAAAAGGATTTAACTTATAAAGAACATATGGAAATAGCGCTTAATTTGTTTTCTTGGCATATGTGCCATGTGGCTATCTGTGTAGGAGAGACAGATTGGATTATGTACAGTTTTAACGGTTTATCTGATTTTTATCCAATTGAAACAAATTTTGATAACACCATACTAAATAATGTGATACCTAAAATTACATCTAGGGTTGCTCCGCCAAAAATTGATGAATTTGATTCAATTGTTGTGGATAAAGACTTTATCGACACCCCTGGATTAAAGCCCTATGTTATGGATCTGGTGAATGCAGGGGAGCCGTTTGCTAAATCAGGACTTTTTGATGTAACTAAAAACATGGGGGAATTTAACTATAAAGATAAGATTTATGAGAGAATAGTTTCTATGCATTTGGATGAAAGAAGAGGAATGAGTTATGGGTTTTTAGCAAGATTTTTACCTCTTAAATTATCTGAAGTTATGGTGGTCGGGTTTGTCTAGACAGTTTTTTGTCTAAAATAAGGTGGTTTTTTACAGCGGTAGTAGCCTTTCTTTCTTTTTGGTCCTTTTTCTTTCTTTGTTAATATTGTGGATATGTTCATAACCCTCTACGCCGTCT
>JBDRKO010000009.1:0-56744 GCA_043813915.1 Candidatus Omnitrophota bacterium | reverse complement strand
TCAACATCGATACCAACAGAGGTATCGACTTTGTTCAATTGTAGAGTAGATATGGTCATGTTTTCCTCCTTGTTTTGGTATGCTTCCAACAAAGGAAGTATACCTTACTGGAAAACCTGACACTTTAACATATCATCTCTTTCGGTTCACGGCGAATTATATGGACTTTTTAACTTTTAAAACCTTTTAACTTTTTAAACTGCTATGCCATGCGCTATGCGATAGGCAATCATGAAACTATTATACGACATTTTTTTTATTATTTTTAGTCTGGCTTATGTGCCGTATCTCCTTTTAAAAGGAAAATGGCACAGGGGATTTTTCCAGAAGATGGGCTTTCTGCCCAAACGGACGGAGACGTCCGAAAGGCCGGTTTGGATACACGCTGTCAGCGTCGGAGAGGCTATTGTCGCCGTCAAACTGGCAAGGCGTATAAAGAACATCCGCAGGGACATTCCCATCGTGATCTCTACCACAACGCCCACGGGAAACAGTATAGTCCGAGGTACGGGAGCGGACTCGGCGGATATGGTGTTCTATTATCCCATGGATATCAGTTTCGTGGTGAGAAAGGTCGTTCGGTTCATAAACCCTAGGTTATATATAATGGTGGAGACCGAGCTCTGGCCGAATATGCTGGAAGAGCTAAGCGCGCGTAAGATCCCGGTGGTCATGGTTAACGGAAGGCTATCTGACGCTTCGTTCAGAAATTACCGTATGATAGGACCTATCGTGAAGAGGATATTGTCAAAGGTGGACCGCTTTTCTATGCAGACGCCGTCGGATGCTTCAAGGATCGGAATGCTTGGGGCTCTTCGTCAGAATGTTTTTGTGTCAGGGAACATGAAATTCGAAGAGAAGGTCCAGGGCATAGGGAGCCTATCCATTTCCAGAGACCGGGTGTTCATTGATAAAGGGGACACTGTTGTAATAGCCGGGAGCACACATCATCCGGAAGAGAAGATAGTTCTGGGTATATACGCGAAATTGAAAAAAAAGAAGGAGAACGTAAAACTTATATTGGCCCCAAGGCATATCGGAAGAAAAAAGAAAGTGTCCGGGTATATACGGGAACAAGGTCTCACATACAGGTATCTTTCGGATATACTCAATAGAGGGGAAACGGCCGGGCCCGGGTGTGATGTGCTTATAGTGGATACGATCGGTCACTTAAAGGACCTGTATGCCCTAGGCGACATAATTTTTGTGGGAGGAAGTATAGCGAAACGTGGCGGCCAGAACCCCATAGAACCGGCGGTATGGGGTAAAGCGATAATTTTCGGGCCCCATATGTATAATTTTAAAGAAGTGAGCCGTATCTTTCTGGAAAAGGGAGCGGCTGTCAGGGTCAGAAACGCGAAAGAACTTGAAAATGCGGTTAATGATCTTTTGAACAACGAAGATAAAAGAAAAGATATGTCCGAAAATGCCAGGGAGGCTGTTTTGGATAACCAGGGCGCGGCCGAAAGGACGATGGACCTCGTAACCGGGTATTTATGAGTTCTCGACCCGGAATATCTCTAATGAATGGAGCCGAGTGATAATATGGATAGTTTAAAGATGTATCTCCTGTCCGTGATGAAAGATAAGCGCCAAGGCGTTATTCCGTTTATCTTGAAAGGCGCTCTGCGCGTGATCTCGTGGGTCTATGCCATTTGCGTGGCTTTAGTGGACCAGGCATATCGGAGAGGCTTAAGGGAAGAATATTCAGCCGGTGTGCCGGTAATAAGCGTCGGCAATATAACGCTCGGCGGTACGGGGAAAACCCCTTTTGTAATATTGTTAGCGGACCATTTTATCTCCCGCGGCGCAAAGCCGGCTATTCTTGCGCGGGGGTACGGCAGGGATGAGGACCGTATGCTAAGGGACGAACTAGAAGGTGTCCCCGTATTTTCCGGGCAGGACAGGGTCCGCGCGGCCCAGTCCGCCGTACGTAACGGTAACGATATCATTATACTGGACGACGGTTTTCAGCACCGGCGTATAAAGAGGGATATGAACATCCTTCTTCTGGACGCGGCCTCTCCTTTCGGGAACTTTGCTCTTTTCCCCAGAGGCGTGCTTAGGGAACCTAGGTCCGCGCTCAAAAGGGCCGATATGATAGTCCTGACAAAAACGGACAAAACAGACGAATACGCTAAAGAGATCTTAATAAAAAAGATCAAAGCTCTGGCTCCCGGAGTGCCTGTTATTATCACCAGGCACAATATAATCCATGTCAAGGATGTTACGGGCGCCATATATTCCCCGAAAAGCCTTTCGCTGTCAAAAATATGCGCTGTAAGCGGCCTCGCCGACCCCGACTATTTCAATCTTATGATCAGCCGGAAAGGCGCCAAGATCGCACTTCGTTTTGATTTTTCGGACCACTATGCGTATAGGCAGAAGGATATAGACCGTATACTCAGAAGGTGCCGCGAAGCCGGTGTAGAAAAGATCATAACTACCGCTAAGGATTACGTAAAAATAAAGGGACTGGATATATCAGGTATAGAGGACAAACTTTTTATAGTGGATATAAATATTGACGTAACAGAAGGAAGGGAAAAGCTCAATGCTGGACTTAATAGCATCAGTCCTGGTGCGCGGGCTTAACGCGGTATTTCATGTAATGCCGATAGGGTTCAACCTATGGCTGGGCAGACGGTTTGGGTCTTTGGCATGCCTTTTAAGCGGCAGGCGTAAGCATGTCACATATGCTAATATCAAAGCGGCTTTTTGCCGTGAAAAAACACCCAAACAAATAAAGCGTATCGTGAAAAACGCCTACATGAACATGACGCAGGTCTTTATGGAGATCGTGTCTTTTACCAAGGTGGACGATAAATACATCGATAAATACGTAAAGGTGTCTAATCTTGACAATCTTAAAAAAGTTTCGGGTAATCCGGGCGGCATGATACTTTTATCCGGGCATTTCGGGAACTGGGAATTGAGCATTATCGCCAGTGTAAAAAAAGGGTATCCTTTGCATATTCTTGCCAGGGATCAGAAAATGAAAAGGCTGAATGAGCTTTTTAACGCTTTAAGGGAAAAGCAGGGAAATATTGTTATTAGAAAAGGCGCGGATATCAGGTCCATCTTCAATGTCCTCAAAAGCGGAAAAGGGTTGGGGATACTCGCGGATCAAAATGCCGGAGCGAACGGCAGGCTGATAGATCTTTTCGGCCGGCCCGCTTCATCCGCTATGGGACCGTATAAATTCGCTCAAAAATGCGGGTCAATAATAGTTCCGGCTTTTACACACCGCCGTAAAGGGCCGTATCATGAAGTAGTGGTGGAACCGCCGATGATAATAAAAAAAGATGAGGACATCGTCCCCTATATGGAAGAATATAACAGGTTGCTGGAGAAGCATATAAGGGAAGACCCCGGGCAATGGCTGTGGATGCATAAAAGATGGAAAGCTACGCCCTTAAAGAAAATACTTGTTCTCAATGACGGAAAGAAGGGGCATTTAAATCAATCGCTTGCGGCGGTTGAGCAGATAAAGAATTACAGAAGGGACGAAGGCTACAAAGATAAAGATCTGGAAGTGGAGATAGCGGACGTTAAGTATAAGAGCAAATTATCTCGCATATTATTTTTTCTGGCAACGCCTTTTATAAACGGTAATTCCCAGGGCCGGCTATTATGCCTGTCCCGCGCACTGGAAAAGGATTGTTTCCGTGACCTTGCCGCGAGATACGCGGATGTTATAGTAAGTTCGGGATCGGCCCTCGCCGGCGTTAATAAGGCGTTGAAAATAGAGAATTACGCGCGCAACCTGACCGTGATGGATCCGGGATTTCTCAATAGAAGAGCATTCGATCTTATTATCGTTCTCCGTCACGATATCAAGAGCGCAAGAAGGGACAATATTGTCATAACCGAATTGGCCCCGAATTTGATAGAGCGATCGTCTAGTAAAGTGGAGAGTGACGCAAAAGCATGTGTCGGACTTTTATTCGGCGGAGAGAACAAACATTTTACTTTCAGTGACTCGCTCACGCGTTCCGTAGCTGACGTAATAACGAAAGTCTGCGGGAAAAAAGACGGATATTTCAGCGTTACCACTTCTAGAAGGACCTCCCCCTCGACAGAGCGTATTCTCAGGGATATAATGTCAGACAGTAAAAGATGCAGACGATTTGTTGTAGGCACGAGCGACGAAAACCCCGATACCGTCAGGAACGTGCTTTCGGAAAGTGATGTTGTTATAGTGTCGGGGGAAAGCATATCGATGGTCTCGGAAGCGGTATCTTCAGGTAAAAAAGTCTTGATATTTATGCCGGATAAGAGAACCGGGAAGATCACTAAGTATGAAAAGTTCGTTCAAGGACTTCAGGTTAAAGGGTATATAAAGATAGCGGTTCCCGGAAAAGATATGTCCGATAAGATCACGAGCGCGCTAGATGATAAGAGCGAACCGGTCGTTCCCGATGATAATAAGCTGATGCGGGATAAGATGTATAAGTTGTTCTGAGTAGTGAAGGCATGGGTAATAGGAAGAACCAACGTTCGCATGCCTAGGATATGGGGACATCCTCCCAAACCCCCGTGTTTTGTTTTGCGAATGCAAAACAACGGGGGGAGGGAAGTGTCCCGTTTGCGAGGGAAGCAGTCTAAAAGTTGAGGGTGGAAGTTCTGAGGACACTCTTCCCGTGGGAGAATAAGCCCTGGACGAAGAATGTCCCCAGAATATATTTTTATTTCTGTTCACGCTATGCTAAAACCATGAATATATTACAATTGATACCCAAATTGAACGTCGGCGGTGTAGAAAGAGGCACTGTAGAAGTTGCCCGGCATCTGACACTTAACGGCCACAAAGCTGTTGTTGTCTCCTCCGGCGGAGCGTTGGAGCAGAACCTTGCCGCTATCGGGGCCAGACATTATAAACTGCCTATAGGCAGGAAAAACCCCTTCGTGATGATATTCTGCTATTTCAATCTGAAAGAAATAATAAAAAAAGAGAACATCAATATCGTGCACGCGAGGAGCAGGATACCCGCGCTTTCCGGGTATTTCGCGGCGAGATCCACCAAACGTGTCTTTATCACTACGGCGCACGGGCAATACAAAAAACATCTTATAAGCCGCGTAATAGGGTGGGGCAAGATAGTGATAGTAGCCAATGAAACAATGGCAAGATACATGAAAGACATTTTCGGGATACCCATGCAAAAGATGAGGATAATACCCCGCGGGGTAGATCTTCAGAAGTTCTCTTTTATCCCGCCGTCCGAGCGCGAAAGAAAACCGTTCACTATAGGCATGATATGCAGGTTCACCCCGCTTAAAGGGCATCTGGATTTCCTGAAAGCCGCTTCTTATGTCTGCAGAAAGAAACAGAACATAAGTGTGATCCTTATGGGGGATAAAGAGTCGGCCAAAGAGGAATATATAAGCAAGATAGAGTTCACCATACGGCGGTTGATGCTGAATAAGTTCATCAGGTTCGTGGGGAGCGACAAAAAAGTACCGGATATACTCAAAGAAATGAATGTCCTGGTATCCGCTAACAGGGAACAGGAAGCCTTCGGGAGATCCATAATAGAAGCGCAGGCCAGAGGCGTTCCGGTCGTGGCCACGAGAATAGGAGGAGTGGTAGAGAACATAAAGGACACCGAGACAGGTCTTTTTTGTGAACCCATGAATCCGTCCGATATGGCCGAAAAGATCATCAGGTTCATGGAAAACCCCGAGATGTGTGAGAGGGTAGCTCTGGCCGCGAGGAAATACGTTGAGGAACATTATTCTCTCGGGTCTACCATGGGTAGGACGCTGGAAGTTTACTCGGAAGTCCTTAATATGAAAAAGATACTCATCATTAAGATAAGTTCGCTCGGGGACGTAATACTCAGCGTACCGTCACTGAGAGCCGTGAGGGAAAGGTTCCCGTCTTCCCAGATAAAAGTCCTTGTGAATGTGAAATTCAGGGAGATCCTGGACAAATGTCCTTACATAGACGAGGTCATAACGTGCGATCTTAACGGCAGGGATAAAGGAAGAGGTTTTCTGGAACTTACCAACAGATTAAGGTCCGAGGATTTTGATATCTCGATCGACCTGCAGAACAACAGAAAAAGCCATCTACTGGCTTTTCTGAGCAGGGTGACCGAACGGTATGGGTATGACAACGGTAAATTAAGTTTTCTTCTTAACCGCAAAATAAGCCTGCCACGCGCGGCGATGGGTCCGGTGGAACATCAAGCATGTGTGCTCGGTCTTTTAGGTATAACCAAGGTGGATAACCGTCTCGAATTATGGTCGGGAAGAGGTGAACCGTGGGCGCAAGAAATGCTGGAAAGGAACTGGTTCAAAAAAGACCATAAGCTCGTAGCATTAAGCCTTTCGGCCTCGAGAAAATGGGAAACTAAGAATTGGGATATATCTTATGCCGCCGAACTGGCGGACCTGTTAGCCGAGAAGCACGGGATACGGACAGTTGTTCTCGGTACGGCGGAGGATAAAACATGCGCTGAAGAGTTCCTGAAAAGAACAAAAGCAAAACCCATAAATGCCGTAGGAACGACGGGTATTTCCGAGCTCATAGGTTTGATAAAGAAATGTGACGCGCTTTTAACCGGCGACAGCGCGCCTATGCACATAGCGTCAAGTGTAGGGACACCGTTCGTGGCCATCTTCGGGCCTACTGACCCCGCTAGACATCTGGGGCCATGCGGGAAACATAGGATAATAAGAAAGAAACTAAAATGTTCACCGTGTTACAAGTCGGTATGCGCGAACAAGAAAAGATGCATGCAGTCCGTAAAACCCAAAGAGGTCTTTGATGCGTTAATGGAAGTTATGGGAATAGGGGCCGGGGGAGATGCAGGAGAACCTGGAGAATAGACGTAGGGGCACGGCATGCCGTGCCCATGCAATGTGACGTTTTGGAATACGTGTGATATATTAAACTGTCACCCGAAGTGGCAAGTGTTCCGGACTCAGACAGTCCTCCCCCCGCTGCTTCGCTTTGCGAAGCAAAGAGGCGGTTGTGCGGAACTCGCCGTGAACACCCGCCCCTTCGGGTAACAAAATTATTTACGTAACTCTGCATCTACGGGGGATGGCGGGGAAGAGCTCGGAAGATTGTGGCACGCAGTCCGCTAAAGCGGGCTGAGTAGGGAAGACAGAGGACAGAGGAGCTCTCACTAATATCTGGCGTCTGACTTCTTTAAACCGTTCACGGATCATTATGAAAATACTCTTATTGACCACACATTTGGATATCGGCGGAGTAGCGGTCTATACGGTGAATCTTGCCGGATATTTAAAAAGAAAAGGTGTAGATGTCAGCGTAGCCTCATCCGGCGGTCAGATGGAAAAAGACCTGGCTGCAAACGGCATCCGTCATATAAAAATAGATATAAGGACCAAATCGGAATTCGGTCCGAAAGCGGCTTTGGCCATACCCGTTCTTATCCGGGAAATAAAAAAGAACGGTTTTCAGCTTGTCCATGCTCAGACTAGGGTCGCTCAGATCATAGCCTGCGCCGCGTCATGGCTTACAAAAACACCTTTCGTGTCGACCTGTCACGGTTTTTTCCGGTATAAAAAGGTTTTCAGACGTTTATTCCCTTGCTGGGGAGCTAAAATAATAGCGATAAGCAACGGTGTGAAAGAACACCTTATGGACGATTTCGGTATAGAAGAAAGCCGTGTGGAAATGATATATAACGGCATAGAAGTCGAAAAATATCTGTCCCGGAGAAACGATAAGGACCTCGATTTTATGAGGAAGATGGGAATAGATGAGAACGCGGTCATAATAGGTTCCGTCGGAAGACTTTCTTCCGTAAAAGGATACAAGTATCTAATAGACGCGTTCGCGCGCGTTATAGAAAAATATCCGCAAAGCTGTCTTCTCTTGGTCGGGGAAGGAAAAGAAGAGAAGACGCTCCGGCGGCAGATCTCGGAAAGCGGACTTTCCGGTAAAGTGATAATGGGCGTCGGAGAATTGACCTTGACCGGGTATCTGTCTTTAATGGACATATTCTGTCTGCCTTCGATATCGGAAGGACTCGGCCTGTCCCTGATGGAAGCTATGGCCGGCGGAAAAGCCTGTATAGCCAGTGATGTTCCCGGACTTTCGGAACTCATTATCGACGGCAAAGACGGTTTTCTGGTCCCTCCCGTAGACGCCGTTCGGCTGGCTTCCGGGATAATGAGGTTCATAGAAGACCCGGGGATGAGGGAGAGTATGGGACGAAAGGCGAGAGAAAAGGCCATAGCCGGATTTTCTCTTGACAAGAGTGTAGACAAGACTATTAAAGTGTACAGAGAAGTGGTAGAAGGCGAAAGTTCTGAGGACACTCTTCCCGTGGGAGTATAAACCCTGGTCGAAGAATGTCCCCAGAATATATTTTTATTTCTGATCACGATATACGAATAAAACGCTGTGCTCTATGCTTGTTCCTGCGAAGCCCTACCAGCGAGCCCTGTTGTTTAAGGGCGGAGCAGAACACTGTTCACAAATCATTATGAATAATCCCAAAAACATACTCATATTCGAACTCAACTGGCTGGGGGATATACTCTTCTCTTTTCCTTTGTTGAGAGCTTTAAAGAAAGAGCATAAAAGCGCCAGGATAACCTGCGCGGTAGTCCCCAGATACGCTGAACTGCTTCACGGTTCACCCGATGTTGATGACATTGTATTACTTTCGGATAGAAGAGGGATCTTATCTTTTTTTGAAAAAATAGTTTTTATCCTGAAAACAAGAAAGAAAAAATATGACGTGTGTTATCTTCTTAAACCGTCAAAGAGCAAAACGATGATGGCCTGTGCCGCCGGGATCCCCGAACGGATAGGCTTTTCGGGAAAAAGATCGGCTATTACATCCGAGATAAAGATCCCGAATGTGCCTATGCATAGAGCAGATACTCTTTTGCTTTTGACCGGAGCTAAAAGCGGAAAAATTTCAGATAAAAAATACAGATATTCGGTCTCTGAAAAAGATATGAAGAAAGCCGAAGACGTACTGAGAAACAGGCTCGGCGGCGCTTGTAAGTTTATCGCTGTGCATCCCGCGGGAAATTGGCCCCAGAAAAGGTGGGATAGAGACAGTTTCGCGGAGCTTATCGCGCGTCTCCTTGCTCATAATGCCGCTATCAAGGTCGTCATAACAGGGGCAGAGGGAGACAAAGAACTGGCGCGGTATATAACGGAAAAAGTTAACGACCGGAGGTGTTTCAGTTTGGCGGGTGATACTAAGCTGGGAGAACTGGCGGCGGTCTTCAAAAAAAGCGGTCTAGTCATCAGTTCCGATTCCGGGCCGCTTCATCTGGCCGCGGCCGCTGGGGGCAGAACAATAGGGCTTTTCGGCCCCACATCGCCCCGTATTACCGGGCAAATAGGGGAAGGGGAGCATATTGTTATATCGTCCGAAGGTAGAATAGATTGCGGCCTCCCGTGTTATGCCGAGGATTGTCTTTTGAACAAAAAATGCATGGATGTTATAAGTGTGGATGAAGTGTTTGAAATAGCCGTAAAGGCTTTGGGTTGAAATTTATGAACACACGGCGGCGCGCGGTCCAAAAAATATTGTTCATAACTTTGAACAATCTGGGTGACATAATACTTACAACACCCGTTCTTACGGAACTATGCAGGTCCTTTCCGGGAGTGCGTATCGATGTTGTCACGGGAAAACCGGGACTGGAGCTTTTTAGGCGGCATCCATCCGTAGGAAAAGTAATACTGCATAGCTCGGGCAAAAGTTTCAAAGCCAGGATGAACGATCTTATCAAGTTCCGGAAAGAAAGGTATGATCTGGTCGTAGATATGAAAAATTCGCTTATTCCGATGTTCTCGGGAGCGAAGAACCGTTCAGGACCCCGCTTTATCCGACGGGCATGTGGTCATAAAAAGAACGAACATCTGGACAAATTATCGTTTTTGGGTCTTGATCGCTCCGATAAACCCGGGTTCTTTATGCCGATAAGAGATGAGGATAAAGCTTACATAGACAATGCTATAGGCCCGGAGGGTAAGAAAATAATAGTGATCTCACCGGGAGCTAAAAGCCATTTAAAAAGATGGGACGCGAAAAAGTTCGCGGCGTTATCGGACATCATAATAGAAAAACTGGGACGCGCGGTATTTATCATAGGCAGCGAAGACGACAGACAGACGGTAGGTGCGCTTATCGCGCACATGAAGAATAAAGCTGTCAATATGTGCGGAAAAACATCGCTTGGCGCCCTTGCCGAACTCATAAAACGCGGCGAAATGATAATTACTAATGACAGCGCCCCTCTCCACATAGCAAGCGCGGTGAACGCCAAGACCATAGCCATTTTCGGGCCGTCGGACGAAAAGAAATACGGTCCTTTGGCCGAGAAAAGCCGTGTGCTCACTTCACCCGCCGATTGCCGGCCTTGTTCAAAAGCTCTATGTTCCCGCGGTCCGGATGAAGGCTGCATCTCTGAAATAGGGTTAGAAGAGGTCTTAGCGGCGGTGGAGGATCTGGTGGGGTAGGGGCACGGCATGCCGTGCCCATGAAATGTGATGTTTTGGAATATCGGGCACGGCATGCCGTGCCCCTGCTTATGGGAAAGATAATTATAAAACTCGGGGATATTACGCAGGAAAATGTTGATGTTGTAGTCAACGCGGCGAATACGCGTCTGGCCGGGGGCGGAGGAGTTGACGGTGCGATACATAGGGCTGCCGGAGTTTCCGTTATGGAGGAATGCAGAAAGATAGGCGGGTGTCCTACAGGAGAAGCCATGATCACGGGAGCGGGCTCTCTTAAAGCACGAAAGATCATACATACTCCCGGTCCAGTATGGCATGGCGGAAGGCGCGGGGAGGCCGAGGCGCTCCGGAACTGTTATAGGAATAGTTTACGTTTAGCCGAAGAAAGCGGCGCGGCGACAATAGCTTTTCCGGCCATAAGTACAGGCATGTACGGATACCCGGTAAAAGAGGCGGCAGAAATAGCCATAAGCGAGGGCCTTAAGAATAAAGATAATTTTGACGAGATAGTGTTCGTATGTTTCTCCGAGTACGATTATAATGTATATGAAGAGGTATATAAGAGAATGAATGGTTAAAATGGCATAGAGCATAGGGATGAGAGAAGCGAGAAGTCAGAAGTTCTGTGGACACCTTTCTCGGAGGAGTGTAAACCTGCCCCTCAAGATGTCCCCAGAATATATTTTTATTTCTGTTCACGCTATACGACATTCGCTATACTCTATACGATATACGAATATAAAGCCATGCGCCATGCTCTATGCTTGCCTGCCGGCAGGCAAGCGCTATGCGATTCGTTGAGTAAAGTGGGGACCAGTTACCAGAAAAAGCAAATCACTGGTTACGGGTAACAGGCAACTGGTTACTACAGTCGGGTTACAAATAGAGGTTCAGTCAATACAACCCAACAAACTCCACAAACTCTATGCTCCATGCGCTATGCTATTAGAAACGCTATACTAAACCATGAAGAATATACCTAAACGCATACTTATAACACGGACGGACAGGATGGGGGACGTGATATTGTCCACTCCTGTAATACGTTTCATGCGGAAACGTTTCCCCGAAGCGTATATAGTTTTTATGGTGCGTCCCGAGAATAAGGATATAGTAAAGAATAATCCTGATCTGGACAAGGTTATCGTATACGATAAATACGGATCGCATAAAAGTTTTATTGAGACCGTCAAATTCGCTTGGCGGATAAGGAGGGAACGTTTCGATACGGCTATCGCATTGCATCCTACTAACAGGGCGCATATGATCATGTTCCTGGCGGGTATCCCCGTCAGGATAGGGTATGATAAAAATATGGGATCCCTTCTTACAAAGCGGATACCACATGAAAAACAAAAAGGGGAACGTCACGAAACGGAATATAACCGGGATATGCTCATAGCCGCGGGATTCGATGTTTCCGGGTATGATCCCAAACCGTACATATTTACGTCAGAGGAAGAGAGAAAGCTGGTAGATTCCGTGGAAAAAAGTTCCGGTCTGGGAAAAGAAAAAATAGCTTTTCATGCCGGGGCCAGCTGCGCGTCGAAAAGATGGGCCCCTGAAAGATTCGCGGAAACCGCGGATGCCCTCGGGGACCTTTACGGATATGATATTATTCTGGTGGGATCGGATGAGACTTCCGAATACAGTTCACAGATCGCGTCCAGGATGAAGAACCGGATCACCGATCTGACGGGAGTGCTTCTCCTCGGAGAGCTTGTCGAAATGTTATCAAGATGCCGGCTATTCGTCTCTAACGATTCGGGGCCGGTCCATATCGCGGTAGCGGTCGGGACACCGGTCATCTCGATCTTCGGGCGCAATGATCCCGGACTTTCTCCAAAAAGATGGGGACCAATAGGCGATAAGGACGGTATTTTGCATAAACCCCCGCAATGTGATGTTTGTATGGCTCACAATTGCGCAAAAGCGTTCGAATGTCTTAAAGCTATTACCCCGCAAGATGTTATTAAAGAAGCCCGCCGCATACTAGGTAATGCTTAGTTTTTTATCTCCTAATAAATGCCTTTAGAACAATGATGCTTGCCAGTTGGATATGAAAATAATATAATACACTCCTGTATTACTCTTATAATATCTGTCACTAAACAAGGAGCCTATCATGTCTAGAGCGCTTGAGATAACGGTTAATGATAATAATTTTAAGGAAGAAGTGTTGGGAGCACCGTCGCCGGTATTGGTCGATTTTTGGGCCGAATGGTGCGGTCCCTGCAAAATGATCGCTCCTATTATCGGAGAGATAGCCGCGGAGTATGAAGGGAAGCTCAAGGTATGTAAGGTCAATGTCGAAGAAGCGCCGGATACGGCTACCGCGTACGGGATAATGAACATACCCACGTTCATCATATTCAACAACGGAGAGATAGTGGATAAAGTTACCGGGGCTGTTCCCAAACACAGGATCATATCAAAGATCGACCCTCTTTTGGGTTGATGCTAACGGAGGCATCAGGTGAAACAATATAAGTATTCGACTTTAGCGAATGTCGTTAACAGATTCAGCAAGAAGAAAATAATCGTTATAGGGGACCTTCTTCTTGATCAGTTCATATGGGGAGAGGTTTCCCGCATATCTCCGGAAGCCCCCGTTCCTGTAGTATGGGTAAAGGATGAAGGGTTTATGCCGGGTGGGGCCTGTAACGTGGCGAGCAATATAGCTAAACTCGGCGGGAAAGCCTTTCTTGTAGGCATAGTGGGGGAAGATGAAAAGGCTGAAATACTTAAGGATAAGTTAGACAAGCAGGGAATATCGACGGAAGGGATATTTTCCGATCATAACAGGCCCACCATTCTTAAGACGCGCGTTATTGCCCATCACCAGCAAGTTGTCCGGATAGATCGTGAGAATATAGAGCAGATATCCAATAAGTATCTGCGAAAAATACAGGATTATTTGGAAGCGAACATAAAAAACGCCGACGGGATCATAATAGAAGATTATGGAAAAGGCCTTATAACACCCGCTCTTTTAAAAACGGCCGTACGTGAAGCGAAAAAACATAAAAAGATGATAGCCGTTGATCCTAAGGAGAACCATTTTTCGTACTACAAAGGCGTTACTGTAATTACGCCGAATCATCATGAAGCCGCGAAAGCCGCGGGTTTTCCCATAGACAGTAACGAGGCGCTTCTTAAGGCGGGAAATAAACTGCTGAATAAATTAAAGGCCAGCGTGATACTTATTACGCTGGGGGAGAACGGGATGATGGTCTTCGAGAAAGGGAAAAAGCCCAAGAAGATACCCACGCTTGCTCAAGAGGTGTTCGATGTCTCGGGAGCGGGAGATACAGTAGTGGCGGTATACTCGTTATGCGCGGCAAGCGGCGCTTCTCCCATGCTTTCGGCGCATATCTCGAACTGTGCCGCGGGTATAGTCGTGGGCAAGGTCGGAGTGGCTGTGGTCGAACCCGGAGAACTTTTGGATAGACTGAAAAAAGAGGCCGGAAAGGGCGGAGCATGAAGGTTGTCGCGATAATCCCGGCAAGATGGCATTCCACCAGACTTAAAGGGAAAGTCCTGCTTGATATAAACGGAAAACCCATGCTGCAGCACGTCTGGGAGAGAGCAAAACTTTCTCATCGCGTGGATGACGTTATTGTGGCTGTTGATAAGGAAAAAGTCATGAAAGCGGTCGAATCGTTCGGCGCAAAAGCCGTTATGACCTCGGCCGAACATATCTCGGGGACCGATAGACTTGCCGAGGCGGCGTCCGCTATTAATGCCGATATCCTGATAAACGTGCAGGCGGATGAGCCGCTGATCCAGCCTATGATGCTGGATGAATTGGTCAGGGCGTTTGAATGTGAGCCGGATATAAAAATGGCCACCCTCATCAAGCGGGCGCGGACAAAAGAGGAGATAGAAGATCCCAATGTAGTGAAAGTGGTAGTGGACAGGAAAGGTTTCGCATTATATTTTTCACGAAGTCCTATACCTTATGTCAGGGGCTCCGGTTACGGGCCCGGCAGCGAAGAGGAAATATCCGGCAGATATTTCAAACATATAGGTATATACGCGTATACCAAGGATTTTCTTATGACGTTCTCGAATCTGCCTAAATCAACACTTGAAGAGGATGAGAAGCTGGAACAATTGAGGGTACTGGAGCACGGGTACAAGATCAAGACCGTGGAAACGCGATACGACACTTTCGGAGTGGATACTGAGAAAGATCTGGAAAAGGTTAGAATGATAATGAAAAAGACCGCCGAAGCGGAAGAGGGAAAATGAAAAAAAAGAGCAGAGAAGTGAAAGTCGGCAATGTGACCATAGGAGGGGATAATCCCCTTGTTCTCATAGCTGGCCCATGTGTTATAGAGTCCGAGGAAAGCCTGATGGAACACGCCTTAAGGATAAAGGAAATAGCCGGCAAAGCGGGTGTACCCTTTATTTTCAAAGCCAGTTACGATAAAGCCAATAGAAGCTCCCTCGGTTCTTTCCGCGGTCCCGGGATAGAGAAGGGGCTTAAGATGCTCGCTTCCGTTAAGGAGAAGTTAGGTATTCCCGTTCTCAGCGATGTGCATAGTGTGGAGGAAGTGGATATCGCGGCGGAAGTACTGGACGCGCTTCAAATACCGGCATTTTTATGCAGACAGACCGATCTTCTGGTGAAAGCGGCCAAAACCGGGAAAGCGGTCAATGTGAAAAAAGGACAGTTCATGTCTCCTAAGGAAATGTCCAATGTGGTGAGAAAAATAGAACAAAGCGGGAACAGGAACATCATTTTAACGGAACGCGGCACGACTTTCGGATACAATATGCTGATCAACGATTTTAGGGCGATACCCATAATGAAAGATACCGGATGCCCCGTAGTGTATGACGCGACCCATTCCGTACAGATGCCCGGGGGTCAAGGTTCCGCAAGCGGCGGCGAGGCTGAATATGTTCGGCCTCTTTCAAGGGCCGCCGTCGCCGTGGGTTGTGACGCGTTATTCGTCGAAGTCCATAAAACACCGTCAAAAGCCATGAGTGACGGGCCCAATATGCTGAAACTTGACGATCTGGAACGGTATCTCGAGGAAATGGTATCCATAGAAAAGGCGGTAAAACTGTCATGAGCATATCCTTAGCTAAAAAAGTTCTGGAGAATGAAAGTAAGGCTATAGCCGAGCTTGTAGGCAGAATAGACGACAAGTTCGTTCTGATAATAGAAGCTTTGGCGGAGAACAAAGGAAGGGTTATCGTGACCGGGATGGGAAAACCCGGGTTTATCGCCCAGAAAGTTTCCGCAACCATGTCGTCAACGGGGACCCCGTCCTTGTATCTGCATCCCGCCGAAGCTCTTCATGGAGATCTCGGCAGAGTGACCAATGAGGACATCATAATAGCGTTCTCTAACAGCGGAGAGACGGAAGAGGTGATACGGCTTCTCCCGATCATAAAGAAGATCGGGGCAAAACTTATATCGGTCACAGGTAATCTCAAATCGACCCTGGCCGTTAACAGCGATTTTTCTATAGACAGTTCCGTCGAAAAAGAAGCCTGTCCGATGGGGCTCGCGCCGACGACATCTACCACGGCAATGCTTGCCATCGGGGACGCTATTGCCGTTTGTCTCTTGGAAAGAAAGAACATAAAACCAAAAGATTTTGCTTTATATCATCCCGGAGGGTCTCTCGGTAAAAGATTATTGCTGAGGGTGGAGGATATAATGCGCCCCAAAGCAGGGACGGCCATAGTAGATCAGGAAACATCGGTCAAAGATGTTCTGCTGGAGATCACGCGGCTGCGTACGGGATCGGCAAGTGTTATAGGGGCTGACGGCAAACTCGTAGGTATTTTTACGGACGGGGACCTAAGGCGTCACTTTGAGGAGGGTAAAGACCTTCTGCATCGCAAAGTAGGGGATGTTATGACAAAGTCACCTGTTACTATAAAAGGGGAGAGGCTTGCGGCCGAAGCCTTCAAGGTATTATCGACCAGGCATATTGATGAGATCCCGGTAGTGGACGACGAAGGCAGGCCCGTAGGGGTGCTTGATGTGCAGGATATTCTTAAAGCAGGGTTGGTCTGAGAGACAGAAGACAGAGGTCAGAAGGCAGAAGTCATAGTGTCTTGTAATCTATTGAACTGTCACCCGAAGCGGCAAGTGTTCCGGACTCAGACAGTCCTCGTCCTTCGGACTGCGGAACTCGCCGTGAACACCCGCCTCTTCGGGTGACAAAGTTATTTACGTAACTCTGCACCTACGGGTGAAGGCGGGGAAGAGCTCGGAAGATTGTGGCATGCAGTCCGCTAAAGCGGACTGAGGAGAGAAGACAGAAGTCAGAAGACAGAGGCGCCGAGAACGTAATGTTCGAGGTGTGTCGAAACCTCCGTGTTTCGACCGACGAGATCAGTGTTATGTGTGAGGTGTGAAGGGAAGGAAGACGAATGTGGAAGTTCTGAGGACACTCTTCCCGCGGGGGTATAAGCCCTTGCGGTCGTCTGAATATGAAAGTTACCAGAAACCGGTCACCAGTTACCAGAAAACGCAAGTCGCTGGTTACAGGTAACAGGCAACTGGTTACTTTAAAGAAGTACTGTTCAATGCTGTGCTCTATGCGCTGTGCTATTAGAAGCGCTATACTCTATACGATATACGAAAAGACCCTTCAGACGCGCCTATTCGTTGCGCCTTCAGGGTTAATTTTCGTTTCACGAAAAGACCCTTCAGACGCGCCTATTCGTTGCGTCTTCAGGGTTAATTTTCATTTCACGAAAAGACCCTTCAGACGCGCCTATTCGTTGCGTCTTCAGGGTTAATTTTCATTCCACGAAAAGACCCTTCAGACGCGCCTATTCGTTGCGTCTTCAGGGTTAATTTTCATTCCATGAAAATTAAGGAGCTGATATATGGAAACAAGTTATCCCAAAGATGTCATTGAAAGAGCGAAGAAGATAAAGGCTCTTGTTATGGACGTTGACGGTATTCTCACCGACGGAAGGATCATTTACGGAACTTATGGAGACGAGATAAAGAATTTTGATGTAAATGACGGACTGGGGATAATGTTGGCAAAAAGAGCCGGGCTGAAATGTATTATTCTTACCGCCAAAGCCTCCCGAACGGTCAGGAAGAGGGCCAAAGAACTAAGAATAGACAAGGTCTATGAGAACTTTCATTATAAGATACATGCGCTGACGAAAATAATGAATAAGTTCAAGCTGAAAAGCGATGAGATCTGTTTTATGGGAGATGACGTTATAGATATACCCGTTCTTAAACGCGTCGGTCTGGCGGTGACCGTTCCTAATGCCATGGATGAGGTGAAAACGTATGCTCATTACATGACAAAAAAGAGCGGAGGGCGCGGAGCGGTGAGGGAAGTATGCGATTTCATTATTAAAGCGCAGGGTTTATGGAACGGGGTTACGAAGCGGTATTTCGAATAGATCTATAAAGAAACAATCTGAAAAGCGCGATACGGTCAAAACGATAAATATGTATACGATAAAAATAAGAGAACATTTCAGCAGCGCCCATAATCTCAGAGGATATAAGGGGAAATGCGAAGAGCTGCACGGGCACAATTGGGAAGTTGAAGCCGCGGTATCATCGGAAGAGCTTGACCGAACGGGCATGGTGATGGACTTCAAGGACCTTAAAGGGATACTTTCGGGTATACTTTCAGAGCTCGATCATAAACACCTTAACGTTCTTGAACCGTTCAAGGAACTGAACCCCACTTCGGAGAATATAGCAAAATATATACATGGACGTTTACGATCCGCCTGTTCCGGAGCGGAAGTAAGATATGTGACGGTATGGGAAACGGAAAAAGCTTCAGCTACGTACAGTTTATAGAGAAGAATAATAAGGGCATAGGGCACAAGAGAAGACAGAGGTCATAGCGTCTTGTGACCTATTGAACTATCACCCGAAGGGGCAAGTGTTCCGGACTCAGACAGTCCTCCCCCCGCTGCTTCGCTTTGCGAAGCAAAGAGGCGGTTGTGCGGAACTCGCCGTGAACACCCGCCCCTTCGGGTGACAAAGTAACGCTGAATCTATGGGGGATGGCGGGGAAGAGCTCGGAAGATTGTGGCATGCAGTCCGCTAAAGCGGACTGAGGAGGGAAGAAGCTAGAGGCTAGAAGCGAGATGCGAGAAGAGAGAGGGACGAAGGACGTGAGACGTGGGATGTGGGACGAGTATATTTTGTACCGTTCGCGAATTTAGCTATTTCTACCGTCGAAACACGGAGGTTTCGACGCACTTCGGACATTTCGTCCTCAGCGCATTTTTGTGTTTAAAGGTGGCCCCGGGGAGATAGAAGAGAGAGGCGCCGTGTTAAGTGTTATGTGCGATGGGAGAAGCTAGATGCTAGAAAAAGAGTCAAAGAGTCATCGCTCACGTTGTTCGCTAGGGTCAAAGAGTCAGGTTAGACTGATGTGTAAATAATGCTGACTCTAGTGAGCGTAGCGAAAGATGACTCTATGACTCTTATAAAGGACAATAGACGATGGCCAATGGTCTGTTTAGGCTGTTTAATGCATTAGTTCTGTGGACACTTTTCCCGGGGAAGTGTAAACCTGCCCCTCAAAATGTCCCCAGAATATATTTTTATTTTTGATCACGCTATACGACATTCGCTATACGATATACGACTTAACTGCTATGCTCTATGCGAGCACAAACTCTATGAACATGAAAAACGCTATAGTGCTTTTATCCGGAGGTATGGATTCAGCGGTAACATTATATCTCGCGAAAAAAGAATATATGTGCCGGGCTCTTATTTTCGATTATGGGCAGAAAGCAAAGACCGAAATAGGATACGCGAAAAAACTAGCCGAGACCGCCGGTGTGCCGTATGAGATATCGAATATAACCATGCCGTGGAAAGGAAGTTCGCTTCTGGACAGCGCCGTATCCGTTCCGGATGCTTCTTCGGGCGGTCAAGACGATATACCGAATACATATGTTCCGGCCAGGAATATGATATTCCTGAGTTTCGGAGTATCTTTTGCGGAGGCAACAGGGGCCGAGGCTGTTTTTATCGGAGCTCATCAGATGGATTTTTCGAATTATCCGGATTGCAGAGATGTGTTCTTTAAGGCATTACAGGGAGCCATAGATAAGGGAACAAGGGAAGGTATTCTCGGAAAGGGGATAAAGATAGTGACCCCCATAATCGATAAAAGAAAAGAAGAGATAGTAAGGATAGGGTCGAAGCTTGGTGTTCCGTTCGAGCATACATGGTCCTGCTATCGTGACGGAGCGGCGCCCTGCGGTAAATGCGAATCATGTCTTTTCAGGATGAACGCGTTCGAGAAAGCAGGGATCAAAGAGCAAGTGTTAAGTATTAAGTTGTAAGTGCGGTGATAATGGCATAGAGCACAGCGCACAGAGCATAGGTATAAGAGAAGACAGAAGTCAGAGGACAGAGAGACGATGGAAGAAGGACGTGGGACGTGGAACGAAGGAACAACGGGGTACAGGGTTCAGGGTACAGGGAAGATAGAAGCGAGAGGAGAGAGGGTAGAGAGTGAACCGGGTTGTCACTATTCGGACTACGTCCTCATAGGCTTAACCCGGTTCAAGAGCGGTGCGAATTACGACTCACGAATTATATGAACTTTTTAACTTTTAAAACTGCTATGCGCCATGCGCTATGCGATTAAAAGTTTAAAGGTTCGTTGAGTAAAGTTGCCGGAAACCAGTTACCAGTTACCAGAAAACGCAAGTCACTGGTTACAGGTAACAGGCAACTGGTTACTTTAAAGAAGTTACTGTTCAACACTGTGCTCTATGCGCTATGCGAGATGAACTCTATTATGGAAGCGAAGATATCGGAAATATTTTTGTCTTATCAAGGAGAAGGGCCTTTTACGGGAAGCCGTCAGCTTTTCGTCAGGTTTTACGGCTGCAATCTTGATTGCGCTTACTGTGATACCGATATTACAAGCTATAAGACTTTCACCAAGGAAGCTTTGTTGAACAAAATATTGGATTTTGATGAAGATTATAATGAGCTTACCCTGACGGGCGGAGAACCTCTTATCTACGCGGATTTTTTGGCGGAGTTTCTGACCATGTTCAGGAAGCACAGGCGCAGCAGGGTGTATCTCGAGACTAACGGGACCCTTCCCGATGATCTTCGGAAAATAAGAGAGCTGATAGATGTAGTGGCTATGGACCTTAAACTTCCATCATCGGGGAAGAATAAGGATGAATTCTGGGAAAAACACAAGCGCTTCATCAAGATAGCTTCGGGTAAAGAACTGGTGATGAAAGCGGTCATCTCGGAAACCACTACGATGGATGACATTAAAAAAATGGGGGACATATTGGAATATAACGCGCCCGGGACAATAGTTCTGCAGCCCGTTACGCCGATAGAGGGATCCGTCGCCGAAGCGGACGAGGAAATGCTCTTGTATTTTAAAGCGTATCTTAAAAAGAGAACAGGCAAGAACATAGGTATCATAGGGCAGATGCATAAACAGTTGGGGATTAGGTGAAGGAGCGAGAAGTCAGGAAACAGGGGTCAGGGTGTCTTGTGATCTATTGAACTATCACCCGAAGTGGCAAGTGTTCCGGACTCAGACAGTCCTCGTCCTTCGGACTGCGGAACTCGCCGTGAACACCCGCCCCTTCGGGTGACAAAGTTATTTACGTAACTCTGCATCTACGGGGAGAAGGCGTGGACGAGCTCGGAAGATTGTGGCATGCAGTCCGCTAAAGCGGACTGAGTAGAGAAGACAGAGGTAGCTGGGGTTTAAACCCCAGCTACAATTGTGGATAACTAGACGTAGGGGCACGGCATGCCGTGCCCATGCGGGTCGAGAATTACCATACACGGAGAGCGAATATGACAAAAAGCGGATATGATGGATTGCAAAAGGATATAAAAAAGATAAAACTTCCCAAGATAGAGGTATGGGAAAATGAATATACGGGCAAAGATTATATTGTCAGGATAGATACCTCGGAATTCACTTGTATATGTCCTAAAACGGGACTACCTGATTTTGCCGAGATTGAGATAGCCTATGCCCCGGATAAATGGTGTCTGGAACTGAAATCATTCAAAGAATACATAGTAGCTTACAGAGATATAGGCATATTCCACGAGCATGCCGTCAACCGCATGCTTGATGACCTGACCAAAAGCTGCCGGCCGAAGCGAATGAAGATCACGGGCATGTTCAATACGCGAGGCGGTATTACCACTACGGTCGAGGCGGAATACAGTAAATAAGTATTAAGTGGTAAGTATTAAGTGAGAACGGTTAAAAAAGTTTAAAGGTCCATTGAGTAAAGTTACCGGAAACCGGTTACCAGTTACCAGAAAACGCAAGTTACTGGTTACAGGTAACAGGCAACTGGTTACTTTGAAGAAGTTACTGTTCAAAGCTATGCTCTATGCGCTGTGCTCTTAGAAACGCTATACGCTATACAATATACGCTATACGATAAAATCATGGCTAAAATAAGAACAAGACGATATTATCTGTATTATGCCGCGAAGATATTGTTCTGTATAATAGGGTTCATTCCCAGAAGGATAAGCGTCTTTTTGTCCGATCATCTCGGAAGGGGCGCTTTTAAACTGCTGAAAAAGCATCGGGAGATAGCGGTCTCAAATCTGAAAGATGGGTTCGGGTGCGATGACAAAGAATGCCTCAGAATAGCGGAAGATGTTTTCAGAAATGTCGCCAAGAACGGCGCGGATTGGATAAAGTTCCTGTCTTACAGCAAAGAGGATATCGGGCGGCTGGTAACGGAGATAGAGGGCATTGATAATCTTGACAGAGCGATAAGTGAAGGCAAGGGAGTAATACTGCTCGCCTCGCATTTCGGGAACTGGGAGCTTTTATCGGCGTATCTGTATTCTCACGGATATACCGGAGCGATCATAGCTAAACGGATATATTTCCCTAAATACGACAAACTGATAAACCGTTTAAGAAAAAGATTCGGAGCCAAAGTGGTATACCGCGACGAGTCACCAAAGAAACTTCTTAGGATACTTAAAAGCGGCGGAATGCTCGGGATATTGGCGGATCAGGATGTCGACAGCGTAGAGAGCATATTTGTGGATTTTTTCGGTAAACCTGCCAGTACACCGGTAGCGCCCGTCAAAATAGGTATGGTCACGGGGGCGAACCTTGTCCCGGCGTTCATGTTGAGGAAAAAGGACGATACGTACAAACTCATCATAGAAAAGGCCATATCTTTAGTGCCGAGAGATGATAAAAATAGCGATATAGAACGATACACCCAGGAATGGACGGCAATACTTGAAAAATATGTAAAAAAATACCCGGATCAGTGGGTCTGGATGCATCGCCGGTGGAAGACCTGTCCGCAAAGCGTCGGGGAATAAAAATATGTGGAAAAAGATCTCGGTAATATGTGTGCTTCTGTTCGTACTTGTGATCATGTTCATACGGAGTGTTGTGAAAGAGAAAGAAGGAATGACGCCGGGAGCAGGTGTTCCCGAAAAGACGGACGAGTCTTCTGATCTGGAACAGCGGGTGCTTACTTTTTCTATCGACGGGCGCAGTCCGAAAGGCGCCAGACAATGGCATTTAGAAGGTAAATCCGCTGAAATAGTCGGGGATGACATACATCTCAACGATCTCGGAGCTGTAGCCTATGGGGACAGTACCGTGGTCATATTAACCTCTGATAAGGGCATATTCAACAGAGAAAGGGGTGAAGTAGAACTGATGGGGAACGTCAAAGTGGATTCGGATGACGGTCTCACTCTCACCACAGAAAAGGCTAAGTGGTCGCAGAACACAAAAGAGATATCTACTGATGCAGCGGTTCATATAAGCCGTGACGGACTTATCGCCTTGGGAAAGGGCGGGATGGCGAACTCTGACAGAATGTATGCCGTTCTGGAAAAAGATGTGATCGTTAGGATGAAGCCGGATACAAAGGTCACTTGTGACGGTCCGCTGGAAATAGATTATAACGGGCATGTCGCCGTGTTCAAGAACAATGTTAAAGTAGAAGATAAGGACGGAAAACTTTTTTCGGATACTCTTACCGTTGAATTCGACCCGGAAACGGAAAAGTTCAAAAGGGTTATCGCCGAGGGTAATGTGAAGACAAAGAAAGGGCTAAGTTACACCATAAGCGATACAGCCATATATACGGAGAGCACAAAAAGCGCCAAACTTTTGGGCCGTCCCAGGATCATAATAGATCCTCAGGAAATAGAACAACTGGAAAATTCTAAAGGGTCATAATTCCGCTTTGAGACAAAAAGGAGAAGAGCTGAGATGCATTTACTTGAGACTCGGGACCTTGTTAAAAGATACGGAGGAAGGGATGTGGTCAAAGGGGTCAGCATCAACGTCAGGAGAGGGGAAGTTGTCGGGCTTCTTGGACCCAACGGTGCCGGAAAGACCACCACGTTCTACATGGTTACGGGTATCATACGGCCGGATTCCGGACATGTTATTTTCGATAAAAAGGACATCACGACCCTTCCGATCCATCAAAGGGCCCGTGCGGGGATAGGATATCTTTCCCAAGAACCGTCAATATTCCGGGAACTTACCGTTGAGGAAAACATCATGGCGATAATGGAAACTCTTGGGTTCCCGAGAAAGGAAAGGGACCGGCAGCTTGATAATCTCCTTAACCAGCTGAAGATATCACATTTAAGAAAGAATAAAGCGTATACTCTATCCGGAGGAGAAAGACGAAGGCTGGAGATAACCAGGACATTGGTAACAAACCCGATGTTCATACTTCTGGACGAACCGTTCAGCGGGATAGATCCTATAGCCGTATACGATTGCCAAGAAGTGATACGGGAGCTCAAAGAACTCGGTTTAGGTATACTGCTGACGGACCATAACGTAAGAGAGACGCTTACTATAACGGATAGGGCCTATATCATGTTCGAAGGGCAGGTCCTGATCTCCGGAGGGAAAGAAACTCTTATAAACGATCCTAAAGCAAGAGAGATATATCTGGGGGAGAGGTTTTCTATGTAAATGAGACCACAACTTGCGGAACGAAGTGAACGCAAGTTGTCTGGTCGAATTTATCCAGAGCGAATCCGAGCCAAGCGAGGCGCCGAGGCACCGAGGACGTAATGTCCGAGGAAGTGCTGAGGCCTCCCGGCCGAAGTGACGTAATGTCCGAGGTGGGCAAAACGTCCCCGTTTTGACGGTTGCGGTTCGTGAACCGCCCGAAAATAGATAGACGTAGGGGCACGGCATGCCGTGCCCCTACAATGTGATGTTTTGGAATCACGGGTCACGAGTCACGAATTCGGTCTCTAGGTCCCCCGCAGATCTCTTCGAAATCTAAACACGGGGCAAAAGAGTTGAAAAAGCCCGGGCATAATGGTATATTGATATACTTCTATTTCGGTATTTTTCGGAGGGTTGGGCATACGGTAACTTAAACAGGAAAGGAACAGGCATGCAAATAACGATAACGGGCAGGAATCTGGATATTGACGGGGCTTTGAAAGCTTATATGAACAAAAAAATGGAGAAGTTAGAACGTCTTTACGCGCGAATATTCAGATGCGAGGTTATTCTAGGAGAAGAAAAGACAAGGAAAATAGCCGAGATCGTACTGCATCTGAAAAGGAACAGGGTCGTAGCCAAAGAAAGCTCGACCGATATGTACGCGTCTATTGACAATGCCGCAGAGAGTATTAAAAAACAACTCCGCAAGCTTAGAGGCAGAGTACATTCAAGAAGACGGAAAGCCGTGCTTAGCAGGGTAATGACCCCCGTATACTTCTTCAACAAGAGGGAAGATATTGAGGAAAAAGCATCTCCGGGCATAATAATCAAGACCAACCTTTTCGCGGAAAAACCCATGCTTCCTTACGAGGCGCAGTTGGAGATAGATCTTACGGATAAACAGTTTATCATGTTCAAAAATTCCGACACGGGCAAAGCGAATGTCCTGTATAAAAAAAGTGACGGTAATTACGGCGTAATAGAACCCAATTTCTAGAATAATAACGTATCTGTGGCGAGCTGTATCAGGCGTAGAGCCTATCAGGGCCATGGTTGACCGGGAGAGCAAGGCCCCGGTCTAACATAAAGAAAGGTTGCGGTATTTGATGAAAAGCAAGATCAAGAGATTAGACGGTACGGCCGTACAGATCGATGTCAGTCTACCCAAAAAGAACGTGGAAGACGCTTTTAAAAAGCATTTGGAAAACGTAAGAAAAACGGCTAAAATACCCGGGTTCAGGGAAGGTAAGGCCCCTATCGATCTTATCGAAAAAAAATACGCCGGAGACGTGATGGAAGAAGTGAAACAGCGGCTTGTTCCGGAGGCATATCAGAAAGCCTTGGAGGATAATGCGCTGGATCCTCTGAGCTATCCCGAGATCTCGCCTATAGAAATAGATCCGCACGGAGATATGGTCTTCACGGCTAAAGTGGACACATATCCTGAAGTAAATCTGCGGAAATATAAGGGTCTTAAGGCCGAGAGAGAAAAAGTCAAGGTTTCCGATAAAGAAACAAAAGAGGCCCTTGAGCATATAGCCGGGATACACGCGGAATTTACTACAGTTGAAAGACCGGTCAAAAAAGGCGATTTCGGTATCTGTGATGTTGAAACGTTGATGGATGGTAAGGTGATAGCCAAAAAGAGAGAAAATATGTGGATAGAAGCCGATAAAGAAGCTTCTATGCTTGGGATGGGAGAGAGTCTTTGCGGTCTCAACCCGCCAGCTGAAAAGGAGATAGAGGCAGAGCTTCCGGAGAACTATCCCGATAAGAAGTATGCCGGGAAAAAAGCGGTATTCAGCATAAAGCTTAAAGAGGTAAAAGAAAGGAAAGTTCCGGAACTGGATGAGAAGTTCGCCAAAAAACTCGGAAAAGAAGATATTAAAAGCGTGAAAGAAGAGATAGCCGCTCAGCTAATGGCAAAGAAAGAAGCGAACGAAAGAATAAAGGTCAAAAACCAGATAATCGAACAGCTTATTTCAAAACACAAGTTCGATCTGCCGAAAACCATGGTGGAGCGCCAATTTAAGGTATTCATGGAAAAAGCGGAGCATGAGTTGCTCCGTAAGGGGATGGTCAAAAAAGACGTAGATCTTCATAAAGATGAATTCGCCGGCAAATTGCGCAAGGAGGCCGAGGATAAGGTGCGGGTCTACTTTATTCTGGATGAGATAGCTAAACAGGAAAAGATAGATGTGGAGGGTAAAGAGATAGACGAATGGATAAAGCGGCTGGCGGATTCCTACAATCAGGGATTTGAAGAAACTAAAAAATATTACGAGGAGCACGATCTTATCGGAGGGCTCAGGGAACAGCTGAAAGAGGAAAAAACACTGGAATTCCTGGCGGAGGAAGCTATTGTGCAGGAAAAATAGACCGGTATCGTTATATAAAAATGTTTTAGTATGGAAAAAGGGGGCGTAAATGAGCATAATACCGATGGTCATAGAAAAGGAAGGAAGACTTGAACGGGCATACGACATATATTCCCGGCTTTTGAAGGACAGGGTCATTTTTATAGGTTCTCCCATAGACGATAACGTAGCGAATATTGTCGTCGCGGAGCTTTTATATCTGCAGATGGAAGATCCCGAAAAGGATATCAGCATATACATCAATACTCCCGGAGGCAGCGTTACGAGCGGATTGTCCATATACGATACCATGCAATTCGTTAAGCCGGATGTGACCACATATTGTATGGGTCAGGCATCCAGCATGGGTGCTGTGCTTCTTTCCGCGGGGACAAAAGGGAAAAGATATGCCCTGCCGTATTCCAGAATAATGGTGCACCAGCCGTGGGGAGGGACGCAGGGAGCGGCTTCGGATATACACATTCAGGCCAAAGAGATATTGAGAATGAAGGAACAGCTTGAGAATATTCTAGTCAAACACACGGGACAGACCAAAGAGAAGGTACAGGCCGATACCGACAGGGACTATTTTATGAGCGCGGAAGAAGCTAAAGAATACGGGCTTGTTGACCATGTGGTGAATTCGATAAAAAAATGAGCATATGGAGCAGATCGAGTAAAGAGAAAGCGAAAGGAAAAAACATGAGAAAATACAGATTAATGGCTCCGGGCCCGACACCCGTACCGGAGAAGGTCCTGTTGAGGATGGCGGACACGATGATACATCACAGAACCCCGCAGTTCCAAAAAGTGCTGAAGGATGTGAACGTAAAATTAAAGGAGGTCCTGTGCACAAAGAACCCTGTGCTTATATTCGCTTCGAGCGGGACCGGGGCTATGGAAGCCTCTGTTGTGAACTTTCTTTCTAAGGGGGACAAAGTACTTGTGGTCAACGGCGGAAAGTTCGGAGAGCGTTTCGGGGAAATATGCGCAGCCTACGGGGTTAATGTAGTAGAGTATAGCGTAGTTTGGGGAACCCCGGCGGACCCGGCGAACATAGAAAAGCTCCTGAAGGAGAACCCTGATGTTAAGGCTGTTTACGCCACACTATGCGAGACATCTACGGGAATAAACAACGATATAAAGAAAATAGGGCAGGTCGTTTCAAAGACCGACGCGATCCTGGTAGTAGACGCCATAAGCGGTCTGTTGGCGGATGAATTCCGGCCTGACGATTGGGGAGTGGATGTAGTGGTTTCAGGTTCCCAGAAGGGGTTCATGCTGCCTCCCGGATTGAGTTTTCTGAGTGTAAGCGCTAAGGCCGACAAATTATCGGAAAAGTCCGGTCTTCCGAAATTTTATTTTAGCCTTAAAGCGGCGAAAAAATCGAACCTCAAAGACGATACTCCGTGGACGCCCGCGGTGTCGCTGATAATGGGCCTGGATACCGTTCTTGATATGATACTCGAAGAAGGATTGGAAAACGTGCTGGCGCGTCACGCGAAACTTGCCGATGTAACACGCAAAGCGGTGAAAGCTATGGGGCTTGAACCTTTCTCGGAAAGACCTTCGAACGCCGTGACCGCGGTTAAGGTCCCTGAGGGTATCGACGGCAGCGCGCTTGTGAAAAAAATGAGGGATGAACAAGGAATAACCATAGCCGGCGGTCAGGGGCATCTTAAAGGCAAGATCTTCCGTGTAGCGCATCTTGGGTATATGGACGGATATGACGTTATAACGGCCATATCCGCCGTCGAGATCGTTCTTAGTCAGTTGGGGTATGATATAAAAATGGGAAAAGGGGCGGCTGAAGCGCAGTCTCTGCTTAAATGATCATTCAAGATCAAAGGGAGAAGTATGACTATAAAAGTTCTTATCAGTGATCCGTTGTCGCAGGAGGGCGTACAGATATTCAAAGACAACAAAATCAAGGTCGATGAAGTATTTAAACTATCCGAGAGTGAATTGGTCAAGAAAATAAAGGGATACGACGCCATAGTGATAAGGAGCGGCACCACCGTTACCAAAAGAATAATAGAAGCTTCGGATAAGCTCAAGGTAATAGGGAGAGCGGGAGTGGGGCTTGATAATGTGGATGTCGCGGCGGCGTCCAAGAAAGGTATAGTGGTCATGAACGCGCCCGGCGGCAACACTATTTCTACCGCGGAACACGCGTTCAGCCTTATGCTGTCTTTGTCCAGGAACATACCGCAGGCGGATCAATCGGTAAAATCCGGAAAATGGGACAGAAAAAAGTTCATGGGAGTCGAACTCTACGGTAAAACTCTGGGTGTTATAGGAATGGGGCGTATCGGGACGGAATTCGCTAAAAGGGCTTCCAGTTTCGGAATGAAAATAATGGCGTTCGATCCTTTCCTTTCGGAAGACAAAGCAAAAACTCTGAGCGTCGAACCGGTAGACATGGACACTTTATTGAGGAATTCAGATTTCATTACCATACACACGCCGCTGACCAAAGAGACGACGCATCTTTTGGACGAAAAAGCGTTCAATAAGATGAAAAAAGGAGTGAGGATCATAAATGCCGCAAGAGGCGGGATAATAGATGAGAAGGCATTGGCCAAAGGTATTAATTCGGGTAAGGTCGCCGGGGCGGCTTTGGATGTATTTGAGACCAAGGCCAAACCTCCGATAGATAGTCCCGTAGCGGGTATGGAGAAGGTCATAACGACTCCGCATCTCGGGGCTTCTACGAACGAAGCCCAGGTGAACGTGGCTATCGATATGGCGAAAGCCGTATCGGACGCGCTTTTGGGAAAAGGTTTTCGTAATGCCGCTAACATTCCGTCGATGGGCGAGGAAGCTCTTGAGCACATAAGGCCTTATGTGAATCTGGCGGAAAGGCTGGGGTCCATACAGACGCAGCTTATCGATGAGCCTATCAGGGGAATAACCGTGAAATATATAGGTGAAATAGCGGCACTGGATACGGCGGTTGTGACACGCGCGCTGATAAAGGGGATATTCAACCCCATATTGGAAGAAGAGGTCAACTACGTTAACGCGCTGCTTGTCGCCAAGGAAAGAGGCATAAAAATAACCGAAAAAAAGACATCTGATATAACGGATTTCGCGAATCTCATAAGCGTTGAATTCGATACCGGCAAGAAAAAACATTTCATCATGGGGACGCTCTTTGCCAATAAAGAACCGCGTATAGTGAAGATGGACAAGTTCTATGTAGAGGCTATACCCGACGGATATATGCTTGTGGTCTCCAATAACGATGTTCCCGGTGTTGTGGGGAAACTCGGGACACAGCTGGGGAAACACGGGATAAACATTGCCGAGATGAGTTTCGGGAGGGATAAAAAGACAGGTAAGGCCATAAGCCTTCTCAACGCGGATAGCCGTATCCCGGAAGAAGTCATAAAAAAACTGAAAAAAGAAAAAGATATACTTGATGTTAAACAGGTCCGAGTGACCATATAGCCCGCGCGCTTTGCGAGCTTCAATACAAACGGGGAATATCATGGAAAAAAAGAAAAATGTTATAAGGATAATAGACGTTACTAACCGTGACGGTGTTCAGACCTCAAGACTGGGTCTGGCTAAACTGCAAAAGACCATCGTGAATATATATCTTAACAAAATGGGAGTTTTTCAGTCGGAATTCGGCTTTCCGTTCACATCGCACGAATTGAACTATATAAACGCCAATTTGGAGCTTGCGGACCGCAAAGAGATATATCCTATGCGTCTTTCAGGGTGGATAAGGGCTATAGAAGCGGATGTTAAAAAAGCTACCGACAATACATCGGTGAAGTATCTAAATCTGTCGATCTCCACTTCCGACCAGATGATACAGAATAAATTCTCGGGCAAAATGTCTCGTGCAGATGTTCTAAATTCAGCCGTGAGCGCGGTAAAATTGGCTAAAAAATGCGGGATAAAAGCTATCGGGGTGAACGCGGAAGACGCGTCGAGGACAGATATCGGGTATCTGGTAGAGTTCGCTCAAGCGGCAAAGGCCGCCGGGGCCGAAAGGATAAGGTATTGCGATACTCTTGGATACGACGATCCGTTCACTATATACGACCGCGTCGCCGAATTGGCCGAGAAAGTAAAGGTACCCATAGAACTGCATTGCCATAATGACCTGGGTATGGTGGTAGCTGTCAGTGTTGCCGGAGCAAAAGCGGCCATAGACAGCGGTGTGGACGCCTATATAAACACTACGATAAACGGTATGGGAGAACGCGCTGGTAACGCGGATCTTGTGAGCTGTATCTTAGCGCTCAAATATTCCAGCGGATTCGCCGGCAATAAAAAATACAAGCTTGACCCGAAGATAAACCTTAAAATGGCCTGGCGTTTAGCTAAATACGCTTCATACGCCTTTGGGGTGCCTATCCCGATCAACCAGGTAGGCGTGGGAGATAACGCTTTCGCTCATGAGTCCGGGATACACGCGGACGGGGCGTTAAAGGACAGACGGAATTATGAATTATACGATTATGAGGAACTGGGCAGAGGGGAACCCGAGATCATAGAGACCGGAAGAAATATCACCGCGGGCGAGTACAGCGGGATAAAAGGGTTCCGTAACGTATACAGTAAGCTTGAGGTAAAGTTCAAGGATGACAAAGAGGCCACCAAGATATTGGAATTGGTAAGATATGCCAATGTGCATACTCAGAAGCCCTTGGTCAAGGACGAGCTATTGTTCATAGCGAAGTATCCCGATATAGCCAAGAAAATATTTACCATGACCCCATGACAGGTGAAGGACCTTGGAACTAATGGAACTACGACAGGGCGGTAAACGTGTGTGTGTGCTTATGACCGTAGCGGTGTATACAGCGCTGCTTTGTACCGCCGGGCATTGCGAAGGCACAGGAAAGGAAACGGGTTTTTGGGGCGGTATATGGCAGAAAATAAGGTCGCACAGGCCCCCGTATGTGAAGAGCAACGGTGAGATAGAGAAGATAGAGCATAGCTCGGTTCTAGGACAAGGACCGTCAGGATCCGCGGAAATGTCAGCCAAGGATCATCTCCTGATGGTGGCCACGAGCAGGCTTGAAACGTATCCGGAACTGCTTGATTTCATCCCCAAACTGTCGGTAGTCATAACGAAAGATAAAGGAAAAAGGTTTTTCTTAAGGACAGAGGATCTGAAAATACATGAACTTTCGTCGCTTGACGAGAAGACCTTGAACGATCTTGTGAACGAGATACACGAGAAAATGAAATGGTAACAAAGGACGTATGATGGGAAAAGCGACTGTTCTAGTGGGCGCCCAGTGGGGCGATGAGGGAAAAGGTAAAGTGATAGATATACTAACGGAGGATGTTCAGTATATAGCCCGGTATCAGGGAGGTAACAATGCCGGACATACCGTTGTTATAGGAGAAAAAAAATATGTACTGCATCTTATACCTTCGGGCATACTGCATGAAGGGAAGATATGCGTTATCGGCCACGGGGTAGTTGTTGACCCTAAAGCCCTTATAGAAGAGATAGAACTGCTCAAAGCACAGGGTATAGACTGTGAGGGACGTCTGAAGCTAAGCGATAAAGCGCATGTCATATTTCCTTACCACAATAAAATAGATGAACTGCGTGAAGCTAAAAGACAGAACGGGAAAATAGGGACCACAAAAAAGGGCATAGGGCCGTGTTACGCCGATAAGGTGAATAGGATCGGTATACGTATCGCTGATCTGTACGATAAAGAATATTTCAAGAGCAAGCTCAAAAGCAATGTTGATGAGAATAATACCACATTCATGAACTATTACGGATCTGAAGGGTTTTCGGCGGAAAAACTTTTTAACGAATATCTCGGATACGCCGAATATCTGAAGGATTGTGTATGCAATACTACGGCCCTCCTGAACGAAGCGCTGAACAGAGGGGAATCAGTACTTTTTGAAGGGGCGCAAGGAACTTTTCTTGATGTGGATTACGGAACTTACCCCTATGTGACATCCTCGAATTCCACGGCCGGCGGAGCGTGCACCGGGGCCGGTGTGGGTCCGTCCAGAATAAACAAAGTGGTAGGCGTGGTCAAGGCCTATACGACACGTGTGGGCGAGGGTCCTTTTCCAACGGAATTCGGGCCGGAGCTTATGGAGACAATAAGAAAAAAAGGCGGGGAGTTCGGAGCCACTACGGGAAGGGCCCGGAGATGCGGTTGGTTTGACAGTGTGCTTGTACAGAATTCGGTACAGATAAACGGCATAGACGAAGTTGTAATAACAAAACTGGATGTGCTTGATGAGCTGGAAAGTATAAGTATCTGTACCGCTTACAGATATAAGAACAAAATATACAAAGATATTCCGGGCGACCCTAATTTTCTGAAAGAATGCGAACCGGTCTATGAAGAGCATCCCGGATGGATGGAAGATACCTCGGGGGCCACTTCTTATAAGGAACTTCCGGAAAACGCCCGTAAGTACCTTGATCGGGTAAAAGAACTCATAGGGACCGAAATACTGCTTGTTTCAGTGGGAAAAAGCCGGAATCAGACGTTTTCTTATAAATGATACGCTCTTTCGGAGCGTTTCTTGACCCATTCACCCCGCCTGGGCCCCTTGCTTCAGCGCGGGAAAAAAGGCGGGGCTCAGGATCAATTGTAGACAAACCCCGGCCTTCAGGCCGGGGTATATGTGAATTGACTTGATATTAAGTTGGTGTTATAGTGAGATTCATACATAAATAAAGGACGAAGTCTTATAACCCGGCCTTCGCCGAACTATTTGGATATTATCTGGCTACGGCGGGTTTGATTCGCACTTATAACTTATACTTCCTAACGGTTTCGTCTTTGCCTAGGCTACGGCGGACACAGCGTATAAGTTATGTGCTCATTAAAGGAGGGCGTCATGCGGAATAGGTTTTATTCTATGATGTTCGTTATGATCGTAGTTCTAAGTTTTATGGTTACCGGGTGCGCGGTGAATTTCTATAAACAGAGTCCGCGCAGCAAAAAGAAGATAGAGGAACTTAGCGCGGAGATCTCCGAACTTAAAAAACAGCAGGAACTTGAGCGTAAAAAATTCGAGGAAACAAAGGAAATGCTCGAGAAAAAGCTCAAGACGGAGATAGACGATGAAAGCATATCTCTGGAAATGGATGAGCGCGGGCTGGTGATAGTTCTTTCAGACAACGTCCTGTTCGATTCGGGAAAGGCAGAGGTCAAGGAGGACGCGGATGGAGTGCTAACCAAAGTGGCGCAGATAATAAAGAAAAAGGTATCTGATAAGGACGTAGGAGTGAGCGGGCATACCGATAATGTCCCGATAACGCATTCGAGCTGGAAAACAAATTGGGAACTTTCTACGGCTAGAGCGACCAATGTCCTGCATGCTCTGGTAGAGAGAGGTGTCCTTCCTGAGAAACTGTCAGCTACCGGGTACGGAGAACACCGACCGAGAGAGACGAACGGAACGGAAGAGGGCCGAGCAAAGAATAGGCGTGTGGAAATAGTCATTCTGCCGGAGTTCCAGGAAAAAAGGGAAGGGCTTTCCGAAGAAGAGGGAGAAGCGGATAATATTAAATAACATCTCAGAGAACAAAGGAATAAAGGCATTTAAACAGAAAGTAGAGAGCAGATACAGACTCTCTACTTTCTGTTTATAAGGGCGAAAGGTATGATAACTCCGCGGCACATAGCGATCATAATGGACGGGAACGGCAGGTGGGCCAAGAAGAAAAGGCTCCCCAGGATAGAGGGACATCGCAGAGGGTCTGAGACAGCCGCAAAAATAATAAAAGACGCCGCTGATCTGGGAGTAGAAGTCCTTACCCTGTATACGTTCTCATCCGAAAACTGGAAAAGACCGGCCTCCGAGGTCGATGCGCTGATGGATCTTTTTGAAAAGTCATTAAAAAAGAACAGTACGCGTATTGTTTCGGATAATATAGTGTTCAAGGTCATCGGCAGGCGTGACGGTTTGCCCGAGGGTCTGCTTTCGGAGATAGATAAAATAACAAAAGCGTCCGAGAATAATACCGGTATAAGGCTGAACTTGGCGGTAAATTACGGCGGAAGACAGGAAATAATAGACGCTGTTAAGCATATATGTTCATTGAACAAAGAAAAGGCGTTCGATATATCCGGTCTGGACGAGATCTTTTTCAATAAGTTCCTATATACCGCGGATATCCCGGATCCGGATCTCATCATACGTACAAGCGGGGAAATGCGGTTAAGCAATTTTTTGTTGTGGCAGGCCGCTTATTCGGAATTGTATGTTACTGATACGTTGTGGCCGGATTTCGGGAAAAAGGAACTGGAAGAAGCCGTGGCGCAATACCGCGGCCGTAACAGGAGATTCGGTGAATAAATTCATAAAAAGGGCCTTGGTAAGCATAGTACTGCTTTTTTCGGTATGGGTGATAGTTTATATCTTCCCGCGATGGATGTTCTGTCTGGTCATCGCTCTTTTTGTGGCGATCGGGCAATTCGAGTTCTTTAAACTTGTCGAGAACAGGGGTATTTTCGTATATAAATATTTCGGTACGGTAGTAGGAGCTCTCATCCCTATAGTTATATTCATGGGAGGTATGTTTCCCGAACTCAAAAATCTCGAACCTATACTTATAGTAGTAGCAAGCCTTCTCGCGTTCACATTGCAGTTCACCAGGAAGGATAACGCCGGGGATCATCTTGTCAGCATGGCCCTAACTTTATTTTCGCTTTTCTATATTGCCTGGTTCTTTTCGTTCTTTGTAAAACTGAGAGCTCTTGAGAACGGCGCTAACCTAGTAGCGTTCCTTATTATCGTGACAAAAAGCACGGATATGGGAGCATATGTTGTCGGAAGCCTGTTCGGTAGGACGGAACTTTTGCCCCGGATAAGCCCAAAAAAGACCAAAGAGGGGACTTTGGGCGGTATAGTGGTCAGTCTTTTTGTGGCATTGTTCGCCGGGAAAATGCTTACAGAGTTCTCAACAATGCATCTTTTGATGATAGGATTGATAATGTCAACATTGGGGCAAGTGGGAGATCTGGCGGAAAGCCTGATCAAGCGGGACTGCAAGGTGAAGGATTCCGGAGCTTACCTTGCCGGTATAGGCGGCGTTCTGGACCTGATAGACAGTCTTTTGTTTACCGCTCCGGTCTTTTATTTCTATGTTAAAACATTTTAAGAGCACGGGATTCGGGACGCGGGACACGAGACACGAGACACGAGACACGGAATAGGGGCACGGTACACGAAAAATATGAAAAATATAGCGCTTCTTGGTTCAACAGGCTCGGTAGGTCAGAACGTATTGGACGTGGTCAGGAGAAATCCCGAAAAGTTCCGTATAACGGCCATAACAGCTAACGATAACGTGGGAGATCTGGCGCGTCAAGCGGAAGAATTCTCCCCGGACGTTATTGCCGTAGGCAACGATACGCTGTATAAAGAACTTAAGGGGAAAGTTCCCGCGGGAACGAAGGTGCTTTCCGGCACCCCCGGGATCTGCCAAATAGCCTCGAGCAGAGAGAACGATACGGTCTTTCTGGCCATATCGGGGACAGCGGCCTTAGAACCGCTGGTCGCGGCAATAAGAGCCGGCAAAGAGATCGCTCTGGCCAGCAAAGAACCTATAGTATCGGCCGGTGAGATGATCATGAAGCTGGCCGCCGACCACCGTTCTCTGATCCTTCCCGTAGACAGCGAGCATAGCGCAATTATGCAGTGTTTGACGGGCAGGACCTCTAAGGATATAGAGAGATTGTATATAACCGGAAGCGGCGGGTCACTGTGGAAAAGAGAAAAACGGGAATTTGACGGTTTGTCCGTGAAAGACGTGCTGGCGCATCCTAAATGGGATATGGGGAGAAAGATAACGGTAGATTCGGCAACTCTTATGAACAAGGGTCTAGAGCTTATAGAGGCCAGGTGGCTGTTCGATGTTGACCCCGGCAAGATACAGGTCGTAATACATCCCGAAGCGATAATACATGCTATGCTGGAATTTAACGACGGTACTATAACCGCCTCCATGTTCTGCCCGGATATGCGGTTCCCCATATTAAAAGCGCTTTCCTATCCGGATATTATCCAGAATGATCTGCCAAGGGTGGATTTTTCAGCGATAAAGAACCTTTCTTTTTGCGAACCCGACAGAGAAAGATTTCCCTCGATCGATATGGCACGCGGGGCTTTGGAAAAAGGAGGGACATTCCCGGCCGTGCTGAACGCGGCTAATGAAAAAGCGGTAGGTATGTTCCTTGACGGGGAAATTATATTTACCAGGATAACGGAACTCGTAGATACGGTCCTGGAATGTCATAAAAAAGTAGAAGATCCATCGCTTGATGATATTATCAAGGCGGAAAGATGGGCGCAAGAGGAGGTGTTGAGATCTTGTTAACAGCTATTATAGTTATTTTTGTTTTCAGTGTTCTGATACTCATACATGAGGCAGGGCATCTTGTCGCCGCAAAAAGAGCGGGGGTCAAAGTTGAAGCGTTCTCTTTAGGCTTCGGGAAAAGACTTTGCGGCAAGGAGATCGGCGGGACCGATTACAGGATATCCATGCTTCCGTTCGGAGGATATTTGAGAATGGCGGGAGAAGACCCTTCGGAAGCCTCCGGCGGGACAGATGAGTTGGCATCCAAACCGGTCGGTAAACGTTTCTGGGTGATGGCTTCGGGAGCGCTGACAAATTATGTTTTCGCGTTCATCCTTTTCAGCGTGGTCTTTATGGCCGGGATACCGACTCTTTCCAATGAAGTGGGCGAAGTCCTTAAGGGCTACCCGGGAGAAGCCTCCGGGATAAAGGTCGGGGACAAAATACTTTCTATAAGCGGATCCGGGACCGAATATTGGGATGATATCGTCGAAGCGATAAAGAAGAGATCTTTGCCGGGGGAGAAACTGGACATCGAGATAGAGAGAGGAGCGCGTGTTCTTTCTATCAAAGTAACTCCGAATATATCTACTATCACCAACATATTCGGGCAAAAAATATCCAGGCCCATGGTAGGAATAGCTCCGAAGAATAAGATCATATCGGTTTCTTACAATCCCGTTCAGGCTATGTATCACGGCGGAAAAAGACTTTTGGTGCTTAGCGGAATGACATATAAGGGTATATGGATGCTTATAACCGGCGGGATGCCCATGAAGACCTCTGTATCGGGCCCTATAGGTATAGCCCATCTTATGGGTCAGGCCGCCGAGTTAGGTATTATACCGCTTCTTCTGATAACGGCGCATGTCAGTATGGCGCTGGCCATATTCAATCTTTTACCTTTTCCGGTCCTGGACGGAGGGCATATTATATTCCTCGTTATGGAGAAAATAAAAGGCCGTCCTTTGAGCGTTAAAGTCCAGGAATGGATAACTCAGATAGCGGTTTTCGCTCTTATAACCTTTGCGGTCATGGTAAGTTGGAATGATATAGTGAAATTTACACCGCTTGGAGACAGAGCTAACAGCGAAGTGAAGGTGGAAGAGGCGGGGAAGTAGAAGGTAGAGAGTAGAAGTCAGAAGCGAGAAAAAGTGTCAAAGTGTCAGAGTGTACGAGAGTCAAATATGAACGAAGGGCGAAGGAAGAAAGACGAAGGACGAGGGACGAAGCGCCGTGTAATGTGTTATGTGTGATGTGTAATGGGAGAAATAAAAGTAAAAATGCTAACCTGGTTAGAAGCTGCCAGGTTAGCATAAAACCAGATCATTTACCTGGCAGCGTTAACCAGGGTAGATAACCCCAACAAACACTATGGATATAGTACGCAGAAAAACCAGGACAGTTAGTATAGGCGCGGTGAAGATAGGATCCGGGTATCCTGTTGCTATACAATCTATGGCCAAAACCGCTACAGCCGATATTGAGAGCACGGTCAAACAGATCGCACTTTTGAAAGAGAGAGGGTGCGAAATTATCCGCGTGGCCGTTAAAGACCATAGAGACGCCGCGGCGATAGCGGATATCAAGAAAAACATAAACATACCGCTTGTCGCGGATATACATTTTGATCATACGCTTGCTATAGCGGCTATCGCTAGCGGCGCGGACAAAATACGCATCAATCCGGGAAATATCAAAAAGGAAAAAGATATCGACGCGGTGATAGGTTCGGCCAGTGACAAGGGGATACCGATCAGGATAGGGGTAAATTCGGGATCTTTAACCGAGATGTATTCCTCTTCAGGAAGATCCGCCGAAGTAATGGTAGATTCCGTCGATAGATATCTGGAATATTTTAAGAAAAAAAAGTTCGAGAACCTGGTGATATCTATTAAATCATCCGGGGTAGCCCTTACCAGGGACGCGTATAGGTTAATGGCTGCCAGATGCGATCATCCTTTTCATGTAGGAGTAACGGCGGCAGGGCTCCCGGAAGAAGGAATAGTAAAGTCGAGCATCGGAATAGGCGCTCTCTTGCTTGACGGTATAGGGGATACGATCAGGGTCTCCTTGACGGGGGATCCTTCAAAAGAGATAGATGCGGCTAAAAATATATTAAGCGCTTGCGGATCGCGTAAATTCGGTCCGGAGATAATAGCGTGCCCTACCTGCGGCAGATGCCAGGTGGATCTCGTCTCTATAGTAACGGAGTTCAAGGAAAAACTACGAACTACGAACTATGAACCCCGAACTCGTAATAAACCGATCCTTATCGCGTTAATGGGCTGCGAGGTCAACGGTCCCGGAGAAGCTAAAGTCGCCGATATAGGTATCGCTTTCGGCAAGGATAAAGGTGCTATATTTAAAGACGGAAAGATAGTAAAGACGGTTGATGCGTCACATGCTATAGAAGAGTTGGTGAGAATAATAGAGAGTGAATGGGGATCAGAGCATAGAGCATAGGGATAAGAGAAAACAGAAGTCATAGTGTCTTGTAATCTATTAAACTGTCACCCGAAGGGGCAAGTGTTCCGGACTCAGACAGTCCTCGTCCTTCGGACTGTGGAACTCGCCGTGAACACCCGCCCCTTCGGGTGACAAAGTTATTTACGTAACTCTGAATCTACGGGTGAAGGCGGGGAAGAGCTCGGAAGATTGTGGCATGCAGTCCGCTAAAGCGGACTGAGGAGAGAGGCGCCCCCCGCAGATTTCTTCGAAATCTAAGCGCGGGGGGTTAATTTTCGTTTCACGAAAAGTGAATAAGAAAAATGATATGAAGAAGACCTTTCAGATGCTCCTGTTCGTCGCATCTTCAAGGTTAATTTTCATTCCATGAAAATTAAGGAGATAATATGAGGTGGTCAAGATCATTCATACCTACTTTAAAAGAGGATCCGCAGGAAGCGGAAGCCGTAAGCCATAGGCTTATGATGAGGGCGGGTCTTATACGCAGGCTTTCCGCGGGAGCGTATACATATCTGCCTATGGGGTACAGAGCGCTGCGCAAAACGGAGAATATCATACGCGAGGAAATGGGCAAAGCGGGAGCCATAGAGCTCCTGATGCCCGCGCTTCAGCCTGTCGAGCTGTGGAAGCGTACGGGAAGGTATGATGATATGGGTGAAGTGATGATCAAGTATACCGATCGGCACGGAAAGGAAGTGGCTTTGGGGCCGACACATGAAGAGATAATAACAAGCCTGGTTTCAGGCGAAATACGTTCGTATAAGGACCTTCCTATCACGCTATACCAGATACAGACCAAATTCAGGGATGAAGTGCGGCCCAGGTTCGGGACGGTACGCAGCTGTGAATTCATAATGAAGGATGCCTATAGTTTTGACGAGGACGCGGGTTCTATGGAGAAAAGCTACAAGGCCATGTATGACGCGTATTGCCGTATTTTCGAGAGATGCGGACTGCCTTTTATTCCGGTTGAAGCGGATCCCGGGCTTATGGGCGGCAGTGTGTCCCACGAATTCATGATCCCCGCCGAGATAGGAGAGGATAGGATAGCGGTATGCGGTTCGTGCGGGTATGCCGCAAGCACCGAAGTCGCCGAGGTGAAAGCGCTGAAGGAAAACAGTGCTGATGAGAATAAATATCCCGAAATGAAGGAAGTGGATACGCCCGGGATAAGCAGCGTTAAGGATGTAAGCGGATTTCTCAAGACGGAGGGCTCGGGCATTATCAAGACATTGATATACCTTTCCGATCAAGAACCCATGGCTGTTCTTGTGAGGGGAGATCATGAAGCCAATGAGACCAAAATAAAAAAACATATCGGATGCAAAACCCTTGAACTGGCGGATGAAAGAACGATAGAGAACTTCACGGGCGCTCCGGCAGGGTTCTCGGGCCCGGTCGGTCTTGGGATAAAGAAATTCGCGGATAACGGCCTGTTTGCCCTCCGGAACGCCGTAACGGGAGCGAACAAGAAAGATAAACACCTGATCAATGTCTGCCCGGGAAGGGATTTTGATGTCGACGGGTGGATAGACGCCAGGGGTATAACGGAAAGCGACCCTTGTCCTAAATGCGGGAAGACGGTCGCTATAGAACAGGCAATAGAGATCGGGCATACATTCAAGCTCGGAACAAAATATTCGGAACCGCTGCAGGCAAAATTCCTGGATAAAGAGGGGAAGGAACGCTTTGCCGTGATGGGTTGTTACGGGATCGGGGTTAACAGAATATTGGCGTCACTTATAGAATCGAGCTATGACAAGGACGGGATCATATGGCCTTTGTCGATAAGCCCGTGTGAGGCCGTAGTGATCCCGCTCAAAAAAGAAAATGAAGAGCTTAATAGCGAAGCCGAACGTGTTTATGAAGAAATGCAGAGAGCGGGAATAGACGTAATAATAGATGACAGGGAAAGGTCCGCCGGGATCAAGTTCAAGGACGCCGATCTTATCGGTTTTCCTTTTCAGATCATAATAGGCAAGAAAAGTATGGATCAGGGTAAAATAGAGATCAAGGATCGCGCGGCGAAAGAATCCGTGCTTGTTGCCAGGGATGAATTTCTTGAGTATATAGTCGGAGAGATCAAAGCGAAGAAAAAATAAAATTCAGCATAGAGCATGGTGTTAATTTGCATATCGTATAGCGTATAGAGTATAGCGTGAACAGAAATAAAAATATATTCTGGGGACATTCTTCGACCAGGGTTTATACTCCCACGGGAAGAGTGTCCCCAGAACTTCCACCTTCGACTTTTAGACTGCTTCCCTCGTAAACGGGACACTTCCCTTCCCCCGTTGTTTTGCATCCGCAAAACAAAACACGGGGGTTCGGAGGATGTCCCCATATCCTGGGTATGCGAAAGTTGGTTCTCCCATCACCCATCACACATAACACATTTCTCGGCGCCTCTGACTCCATAAATCGTATAGCTCAACCGCGCGGCGAGAATGGCTCTTATCGCGCGTAACCATGCGCTATTTTTAAAAGGGTAGTATCTTCTTGAAAGAAAAGCATAAATCCTGTAAAATGCACTCATTACAATGACGTAATAGAGGGGCAAAACTATCAGAATGAAGTGATAGACATCATAATTCAAGGAACATATTTTAAATGTCAGGGAGCGGTTCCGCGCGAGCGCGGGGGCGCTCTTTTTTTTTGTCTAAGAGGGAAGCATCGAGCAAGGAGGGGTAATGCCTAGACGTAAGGACATCAAGAAGATACTGATCATAGGGTCAGGGCCGATAATCATAGGACAGGCCTGTGAGTTCGACTATTCCGGGACACAGGCGTGCAAAGCTTTGAAAGAAGGCGGATATGAAGTAGTCCTGGTCAATTCCAATCCCGCGACCATCATGACGGATCCCGGTATGGCTGATAGGACCTATATAGAACCGCTTACGGCTGAAAGTCTCGAGGCAATAATAGAAAAAGAAAGGCCTGATGCCCTATTGCCTAATCTTGGAGGACAGACGGGCCTTAATCTTTCTTCAGAGCTATATAAGTCGGGAGTTCTGAAAAAATACGGGGTCGAAATAATCGGAGTGCAGCCGGATGCCATCGAGAGAGGAGAGGATCGTATAGCGTTCAAGGAAACGATGAATAAAATCGGTGTTCCGATGGCTGAGTCAGAGCCCAGTCATTCGGTCGAAGAAGCGGAAGCTATAGCGGAAAGACTCGGGTACCCGGTTGTTCTCAGACCAGCCTACACTATGGGAGGGACCGGCGGCGGTATTGCGTATAATGTCGAAGAACTTAGGACTATCGTAACGCGGGGTTTGGCCGCCAGTATTGTCCATCAGGTGTTGGTAGAAGAATCCGTTCTGGGATGGGAAGAGCTGGAACTGGAAGTCGTCAGGGATCAGAAGAACCAGAAGATCACGGTATGTTTTATAGAGAATGTTGACGCTATGGGCGTTCATACCGGGGACAGTTTCTGTACCGCTCCGATGCTTACTGTGCCGAAAAAATTGCAGGACAGGATGCAGGAACTTTCTTACAGGATAGTCGAGGCCATAGGTGTCGTAGGCGGGACCAATGTCCAGTTCGCGCATAACCCCGAAAATGACAATCTTGTGGTAATAGAGATAAACCCGAGAACTTCCAGGTCTTCCGCGCTTGCCTCCAAAGCTACGGGGTTCCCGATAGCTTTGATATCCACAAAACTGGCTACAGGGATGACCATGGATGAAATGCCGTATTGGAAAGAAGGGACCCTTGAAAAATACGCGCCCAGCGGAGATTATGTGGTGGTAAAGTTCGCAAGATGGGCGTTCGAGAAATTTCCGCAGGCCAAGGATATACTCGGGACCCAGATGAAGGCAGTCGGGGAATCGATGAGCATAGCAAAAACATTTAAAGAGGCGTTCCAGAAATCCATACGTTCTCTCGAGATCAAACGGTACGGGTTGGGGCTGGACAGTGAGATAGGAAGTCTTTCGGACGATGAATTGCGCCAGAAACTGTCACATCCTTCAAGCAAAAGGGTATTTTTTATGTACGAAGCTTTACAGAGAGGGGTCAGCGTAGAGGACCTTCATGATCTGACCTACATAGGTAAATGGTTCATCAGCGAGATGAAAGAACTGGCAGAACTTGAAAAAGAAATGTCCGCCGCGGGGTGGAAAGCGCTTAAGACCGAAACACTTTCCAAGGCCAAGGAATGGGGTTTTTCGGATAAATATCTGGCGGATATATTCGGTGTAAGCGAAAAGGATGTCAGAAAAAAAAGGATATCCGCCGGCATAATGCCCCGGTATGAAGCGGTTCCCGTAAGCGGAGTTGACAACGCAGCGTATTATTATTCGACGTATAAGAACATAAAGGATGAAGTCCCTGTCAGCGGAAAGAAAAAGATAATGATACTCGGGGGAGGACCGAACAGGATAGGCCAAGGTATAGAGTTCGATTATACCTGCGTCCATGCCGCGTTCGCGCTCCGGGACGCGGGGTATGAGTCCATAATGGTAAATTGCAACCCGGAAACCGTTTCGACCGATTATGATACTTCCAATAAGCTTTATTTCGAGCCGCTCACGGTAGAAGATGTTCTGGCGATATACGAGAAGGAAAAACCCGATGGAATGATAGTCCAGTTCGGAGGACAAACCCCGCTCAATATTGCCCAGGAACTGAAAGAGAACGGTGTAAAGATATTGGGGACGTCTCCTGAGAGCATAGGTTTTGCCGAAGACCGGGAACATTTCAGGGAAAAGATGATAGAGCTGGAGATACCTCAGCCGGAAAGCGGAATAGCCCGGAACCTAGGCGAGGTGCTTGAGATCGCGGGGGGAATAGGATTTCCTTTGATGGTTCGGCCTTCTTTTGTGCTGGGAGGACGGGGTATGGAGATCATTTACGATGAAGATTCCTTGAAGAAATACGCCATAGAGGCCATAAAGGTCAGCCCGGAACATCCTATGCTGATAGACCGATTCCTTGAAAGCGCGATAGAGGCAGAGGTGGACGCTCTGTCGGACGGAGAAAATGTTTTCGTCGCTCCTGTTATGGAACATATAGAGCTTGCCGGAGTTCATTCGGGAGATTCGGCGTGTTCCATTCCGTCCCGGACCATTAAAAAGGAACATTTGGCACAGATGGAAGAGTATACTAAGATCATAGCTAAAGAACTCAATGTCGTGGGTCTCATAAATATACAATACGCGATATGCGACGGTGTTGTTTATATCCTTGAGGCCAATCCCAGAGCATCAAGAACCGTCCCCATTATATCAAAGGTCACCGGGATACAAATGGCCAGAATAGCCACTCAGATCATGATCGGCAGAAAAATAAGCGATTTTCCGGAACTAAAAAAAATGAGGATAACTTTTACCGCCGTAAAAGAGGCGGTCTTTCCGTTCAATATGTTCCCTGAAGTGGACCCTTTGCTCGGCCCCGAGATGAGAGCCACGGGGGAAGTGATGGGGGTATCGGATTCTTTCGGCAGGGCTTTTTATAAAGCCCAGGAAGCCGCGGGGTCAAAACTTCCGACGGAGGGGAATGTCCTGCTTACGGTAGCGGATAAAGACAAAGCGCTGGTTCTGCCTATAGCCAGGAAGATCACGGCCCTGGGATTCAATATATTCTCCACAAAAGGGACGAGTAAGTATCTGAGCGAAAACGGTGTAATTAATACGGAGATAAAAAAATTGCATGAAGGAAGACCGAACATATCCGATGCTTTAAAAAATAAAGAGCTTCACCTTGTGATAAATACCCCTATAGGTAAAGAAAGCAAGCATGATGACAGTTACATAAGGATGATGGCCATTCAGAGGAAGATCCCTTATATAACTTCTATAGCGGCGGCCCGGGCCAGCATAGAGGGAATAGAGGAGGTTAAAAAAAGAAAAAGCATACCTCCGAAGACCCTTCAGGAATATCATGGGACGGCAGAAAAAGAGACGGATATAAGAAAAAAAATATCAAAGACATGCTGTTGACCCGTCAGGGGGCTATGTAGCGAGGTATCGCGTGACCGGAACTTGACGCGGTTAACTGTCTTTAAATAAAACGTTTAACAGCTCGGACATTATTTAAGAATGAAAAAAGGAGATGGTAGGTGACGGTATAAATGAAGGTAAAAGGCCTTTTTTGCAAAAAGGGTAATATTTTTATTGACAAATGCATGTAATGAAAATATACTTTTAGCGTTTAAAGAAAACCGGACGGTTCCGGAGTTTTGTCCTAACAACAAAAATCAGAATGGAGGCCGGAAATGATAGAACGCAAAAAAGAAGCTTTCGGACCACATTTGATGCTGGATCTAAGAAAATGCAGAGAAGAAAAGCTTAGGGACCTGAACCTTGTTTTCAGTATACTTAGGGATCTTCCTCATCAGATAGGTATGACTAGGATAACCGAACCCTATGTTTTTCCTTATTCCGGACTTATCCCGGAGGACAAAGGGATAACGGGTACGGTAATAATAGCGGAAAGCCATATATCGATACATACTTTTCAGGAAAAAGACTATTGTTTCGTGGACGTTTTTTCCTGTAAGGATTTCGATGTTGATTTTGCGGCCGAATATATCGTAAATGCTTTTGAATCAAAGAAATACGATAAACACGTTGTCAACAGGGGCAGGGATTTCGTAAGATATATTGAAAGAGAAAAAGCGGCTGCCGTTTAAAGATATGGATGGATCATGGATGCGCAGTTCCGTTTTGCTGAAATAGACGGGTCTTTTACGGGATGGGACAGAGCGGAGATAGCTATATTGTCTGTTCCGTATGATGGGACCAGCACATGGATAAAGGGGGCCGATAAGGGCCCCTTTGCTATTTTCGAGGCTTCTCAGGCGCTGGAGCTGTATGATATTGAGACAGATTCCGAGGTGTACCGGAAAGGGATATATACCTGTCCCGTTTTGAAGCCGGACAGGTCCCCAGAAAAGATGACGGAACAGGTGCGTGCGGCCGTAAGGGATATTCTGTCTGCCGGGAAATTCGCCGTTACGATCGGAGGCGAGCATTCCGTCAGTATAGGGGCAGTGGAAGCGCATAGGGAAAAGTACGGGGATATGTGTGTGCTTCAGCTGGACGCTCACGCGGATCTCAGAAAGACGTACAAAGGCAGCGCCTATAACCATGCCTGCGCGGGAGCCCGTATTACGGAGTTGTGTCCTCTTATCCAGGCGGGCGTGAGGAGCATGGATGTAGAAGAAAAAGGCGCGAATCGCGCCGAGAACATGTTCTTTGCAGGGGATACGGCCGGCGATATAAGCTGGAAAGAGCGGTTAATAAACAGATTGTCGGATAAAGTATATGTCACTATCGATGTAGATGTCTTTGACCCGTCCATCATGCCGTCTACGGGGACACCGGAACCGGGTGGGTTGGGGTGGTATGATGTTATGGACCTATTACGAAAAGTATCGAGGCGAAAAGAAGTAGTGGGTTTCGATGTTGTCGAACTGTGTCCCAAAGAAAACAATAAAGCCCCGGATTTTATGGCGGCCAAACTTATATATAAGTTCCTAAGTTATATCAAATGCGATCGGGGATGATCAAGATGGGACCGTATAGATTCGAGGATATAGAGAAGAAATGGCAGAAAAAGTGGAAAAAAGCGGGTCTTTTCAATGTCGATTCATCCGACGATAAAAACAAGTATTATTGCCTGATGATGTTCCCGTATCCGTCAGCGGCTCTGCATGTAGGGCATGGGCGCAATTATATCATAGGCGACGTTATCGCCCGATATAAGATGATGAGAGGGTTCAGAGTATTATCCCCCATGGGATGGGACGCCTTCGGGCTTCCCGCCGAGAACGCGGCGATAAAGAACGGTATCCATCCCAGAACATCTACGCTTAAGAACATATCCAAAATGAAAGAGCAGCTGAATTCCTGGGGTGTGGAATATGACTGGATGAGAGAGATCACATCATGCCTGCCGGATTACTATAAATGGACACAATGGATATTCCTGAAAATGTTCGAAAAAGGACTGGCATACAAGAAGAAAGCTTTTGTTAATTGGTGCCCTTCCTGTAATACCGTGCTCGCGAATGAGCAGGTTGTTGAGGGCGGGTGCGAAAGATGCGGGAGCGGAGTAGATCAGAAAGAACTGGAGCAATGGTTCTTCCGCATAACGGAATATGCCGAAAGACTGCTCAATGATATATCCAAACTCGATGAATGGCCCGAAAAAGTGAAGACAATGCAGCAAAATTGGATAGGCCGCTCTTTCGGGGTAAATATAGATTTTCCGATAGAAGGATCCGATAAAAAACTGACATGTTTTACCACAAGGGTCGATACCATTTTCGGATGTACCTATATGGTCTTGGCCGCCGAGCATCCTATGATCGAAGAGCTCTTAGCGGGAACGCCCGGAAAAGACGAAATAATGGAGTTCATACGCAAGGTAAGGAGCGAATCTAAGATCACGAGAGTGCAGGCAGGCGCTGAGAAGAAAGGTATCTTTACCGGCAGATATGTGATCAACAGTATTAACGGACGAAAGATACCGCTATGGGTAGCGGATTATGTGCTGATGGAGTACGGGACAGGTGCAGTAATGGCCGTGCCGGCGCACGACCAGAGGGATCTTGAGTTCGCTAAAAAATATTCTTTACCCGTGGAAGTGGTAATAGACGATCCTTCGGAGCTTCTGAAAACCGGCAAGATGACTTCGGCGTACGAGGGAGAAGGTATCTTGGTCAATTCACCAGGATTTAACGGACGGAGTAACCTGGAAGCTATGGACCTCATCGCCGATCATATGGAAAAAACGAAGATCGGAGCAAGGACAACGCATTACCGGCTACGGGATTGGCTCATATCCCGGCAGAGATATTGGGGCGCGCCTATACCTATCATCCGATGCGTAAAATGCGGGAACGTGCCGGTTCCGGAGCAGGATCTTCCTGTTCTGCTCCCTGAAAAAGCTGAGTTCCGTCCCGAAGGAGAATCTCCGCTAAAGAACGTATCGGACTTTGTGAACGTTAAATGTCCCTTATGCGGTATCGATGCCGAAAGAGAGATCGACACGATGGATACCTTTGTCGATTCCAGCTGGTATTTTTTGAGATTTATCTCGCCGAAGAAAGAAGACGGACCTTTTGACCAGGAAGAAGTAAATAAATGGCTGCCTGTCGATCAGTATATAGGAGGGGTCGAACATGCCATACTGCATCTTTTATATTCACGTTTCATAACCAAAGTAATGTACGATATGGGTTATGTGAAATTCGACGAACCGTTCAAAAGGCTTTTTACGCAGGGCATGATAGTCAAGGACGGGGCCAAGATGTCGAAATCCAAAGGGAATGTCGTAAGCCCGGACGAGCTTATAAAAAAATACGGAGCGGATACGGTCCGGCTGTATACACTGTTCATAGGGCCCCCGGAAAAAGACGCGGAATGGTCGGACAGGGGAGTGGAAGGGGCGTACAGGTTCATGAAGAGGGTATGGAACCTTTTGGATATAACCGTGTCCGAACCGGGATCTCCGGAAGATAAAGATAAAAAGGACGCTCTTATGCGGAAACTGCATCAGACCGTAAAAAAAATAACGGAAGATATAGACGGAGAGTTCCATTTTAATACGGTGATAAGTTCCGTTATGGAACTGGTCAACCAGATCTATGCCGGGATGGACGGAAAAGGGATCTGTAAGGTAGGGAAGGAATGCTTAAGGGAAGTGATGGATGTTATGTCGCTGCTTTTGGCGCCTTTTGTCCCGCATCTTGCGGAAGAGATGAACGAAAAAGCGGGGAACAAAGAAAGCATATTCACCCGCGCGTGGCCTGAATACGATGAAAGCATGCTCGAGGAAGACACGGTAACGGTGCCGGTGCAGATAAACGGTAAATTGCGGAACACGTTGAACATGCCGAGGGGCCTGGAAAAAGAGGCCGTAAAGGATATGGTGCTTTCCGACTCCAGGATAAAAGAGCGCCTTGCCGGCGAGAACATCAAAAAATGGGTCATCCTTCCGGACAAACTTGTCAATATAGTCATATAACAACTTTCACCCATTCGCTCCGGCGAAGCCCCGTGCTTTAGCGCGGGTGAAGTAGCCGGGGCTCCCCTCGCGGTGCTCGGGACACTGCAGGGTCAATTGGGAACAAGCCCCGGTCTTTAGACCGGAGTATCGGTGAATTGACATGAGGCATAGTGTGACCTATTTCAAGGGAAAACGTTTTTTAACGGGCATGGTGATCTTAGGATCGTTGATATTTCCGCAGGCCGTATCGGAAGGCGGCGGGCTATTGGATCATCTGGGCATAAAAACAGGGGGTTCGATGAGGATCGAGACCGTCAATAAGATAGACCTGCCGAAAGGATATCATGAAGGCCTTTTTATCCGTGACGGTAAGATATTGGTATGTAACGGACGTGGTTTCAGAACATGGGTGGTCGATCCTGAAAAAGAAAAGATAGTTTCCGAAATAGAACCGTTCGGGTCTTTTACGGAAGGAATAGCCGATGACGGGAAAGATCTGTGGCTGACGGACTGGGATGAGAAACGCCTTTACCGTATAAAGATAGAAGGTAACAGAATAGATACGGATTTTAATGTATCGGTAGCGCCGGCGCACCCGGCGGGGATCGTTCATATAAAAGATCACATATATGTCGTGACCTGGACCAGAGGGCCTAAAGGGACCAAATACCATCTTATTCAGTTCGATCTTAACGGAGAAATGGTGAAGAAGAGGGCTTTGCAGGGTATTTTAGAACCGGCGCATCTTGCCTGGGACGGAGAATTCCTTTGGATAACCAGCTGGTATAGTCAAAAAGTATTTAAAACCGATATCAATACGCTTGAGACCAAAGGGTATTTCACCTCACCCGCCCAAAAAACCACAGGCATCGTATGGCAAGACGGCCATTTCTGGATCACGGGGACTTATGACGGTCTTTACCGGGTCAAGGTCTTAAATGACCGGTTTTCAGACGTATCAGGATAAAGACAGATAGTTTCTAGTATCATACGGCCAGGCGCGAAAAGTTCCGGCCGTTTTTTTACCGCTTTAATTAATTAAAAGTTAACAAAAAGTTGACAAAAAACAAAACATGTGTCACAATGATCTCGCAGGGAGGCAAAGGCGTGGAGCAAAAAAGATACGAACATATGCTTTTAATCTTTCTGTCCGTTATCCTGGTCTTGGGAGGCTGGATGCTCTACGTGCGGGAATCCAGGCCTTTAAGGATCATAACTGTCAAGGGTAACGCCATCCCGGCGCTTTTGAGACTGAAAGAAGAGGCCGAGAGCAGGAGAAAGATAAATATCAATACGGCAGGACAGGAAGAGATCAAAAGTATTCCCGGAATAGGAGAGGCGCTAGCGGAGCGCATAAAAAAATACAGAGATATTAACGGAAAGATACTAGATGAACACGATCTGCTTAAGATAAAAGGTATAGGGGAGAAAAAACTGGATGATATCATCAAATACCTCGAATTCTGAAGAACATAAAAATGAAAAGACCTCTTTTACCTTTAATGGTGTGTTTTTTTGCCGGAATATCCGCTTCAGGATATTTTTTCTATGATATATTAGATCGAACCGCGCTCCCCGTTATATTCGTCGGCATATTTATCCTTTTTTTCTTTCAGGTGATCATCGCAGGCAGAAGATACCTTTACGCCGCGTTATGCGTTATGGTCTTTATTCTTGGAGCCTCAAGATATATTTCTTCAGTATCCCCGCTTCCCGGCGATATATCCGGTTTTTCGGAAAACATTTCTAAGGAGATCACCGTTCAAGGAAGGGTTCTCGGCGAGCCGGAAAGAAAAGATATCGGTTATACACAGGCAATTACATTCGTGATGGAAGCGGGACGCATGATCCTTTCCGGTAAAGAACTAAGAACTAGCGGAAAGATATCTGTAGTCGCCGCGGATCCTAGGTATATCCCGTTCGACGGGGATGAGATAGTTCTGTCTGGCCGTATTTCTTTGCCCAAAGGGAAGACAAACCCCTCGGGATATGATCATAAAGGGTATTTGAGGCATAAGGGCATACGTTCGGTAATGTTTACCAGGATATTGGACAAATACAGTAAGACCGGGGAATATGGGGGTATATTCCTTTTGCTGAAGAGGCAGATCCATAAGGTGAGAAGACATTCGGAGGCTCTTTTGGACAAATATGTCCACGGTCTGACGAGGGGCATATTAAAAGCCGTTCTTTTGGGGATAAGAAGCGAAGTTCCGGAGAGTGTAAGAGAAATGCTGGTGAAGACAGGGACGGTACATATTATCGCCGTCAGCGGCCTGCATATAGGGATAATAGCGACGGTCTTTTTTGCGCTATGCCGTCTGTTCGGGGTTCCTAAAAGAACGGGATGTATCCTGACCGTTCTTTTGATGTTCTCATTCGCGGTGTTCGCGGGAGGACGGCCATCTTCCATGAGAGCCGCCATGATGGGAGGCTTTTTGATGATAGGGCTTATCTCCGGCAGAAAAATAGACATTATCAGTTCTGTTTTTTTATCGGCTTTTATCCTGACCTTTTTTGTCCCGGGTCAATTGTTCGACCTAGGATTCATCCTTTCATATACAGCGGTCCTTTCGATAATATATATCGCCCCCGGGTTGGAAAAAATGTTCATAAAATTTTTACATTCGAAAAAGTATCTGTATAAAGGGAGAGCATCGATCTATTTAATAAAAGTTCTTTCCGTGTCAACCGCCGTATGGCTGGGAATGATGCCGATATTAGCTTCATTTAACCGCATCCTTTCTATTTCATCGCTTTTCGCCAATCTACTGGCCGTACCCGTGCTTTTTATCATGTTGATATCGGGATGCCTGCTGATAGTTTCGGGCTCTCTGACCTTTTTATTCCCGTGCGCCGCCGGCCTTTCCCGTACGCTCGAATATTTCGTCTCGGCATTTATAAAGGCGATGAATGCGATATCCCGGTGTCCGGCGGCATTTATCGGCGTGAGAGCGCCGGGCGCCGTAATGATGGCGGCGATATACATGCTGATAGGGGCATTGCTGTTTTTCGGCTCAAAGGCCATGAAATGGGCGCGCCTGATCATACTTCTACTATGTCTCGCCAATATTTTTGTCTGGCAAGAACTGTCGGCAAGGCCCCCCGGCCATACATGTGTGAAATTCTTTGATTCGGGAAAATCCGATGCCGTTCTTTTTGAATTTCCGGACGGGTCCGTAATGCTGATGGATTGCGGAACAGACGTTGGGAAGAACATAGTGGGCCCTTACTTGAGAGACAAAGGGATCCGGCGTATAGACTGCGTTATCGTGACCCATTTTCACGAGGATCATTGCGGCGGAATGCCGTGGATCATTAAGAATTTTAAGGTGGGGACCGTGGTATACGGCTCGGGGCAGGACGCGTCAAGTCCAGAACTTAAGAACGCTATCAAAAAAAGAGATGTCAAGGTGAGAGAGGCCGGTAGGGGAGATATTATAAAAGGGCTTATGGGACTTGACCTTCTTGTTCTTAATCCCGAAAAGGAAAGAAAATATGACAGTAAGAACGATTCTTCGCTTGTCATAAAAGCCGTATTTGACGCCGGCAATAGTATCTTGTTACCGGGAGACGCCGAGAAAGCGGCCCTTGAGGAAATACTTCAATATGGGGAGATCCTGATGTCAAATATCGTTAAAGCTCCGCATCATGGTACGGTACCAGTGGACGATGTCGGTTTATACAGAGAGGTTTATGAAAGAACAGGATGCACTGACATAATTATCACGAACAAAGACTCGGAAGCTCTGAGAGAACATATTTCGGACATATCGGGTAAAGACGAACAACATATACATGTAACCGGCCAAAACGGGGCTATTTTGTGGGATAATAAAACGGGTGAGATCCATGTTTTTTAAGGAATAGCTCTGTTTTAGTTAAGATTTAAAAAAGTTTCATATTTTATATTGAAAGACTTAGGGTATGTGGTAGAATGACACTGTAACAAGTAACTTTTTTATCATATAACTTAAGGTTACCAATATAGGGGAAAGAAAAATGTATACAAAAGTGATAAATAAAACAGCGATCTTACTGCTTATTACGGTCTTGGGGGTTTCTTTGTTTTCCTTGCCGTCATTCTCAGAGCCGACATATGTATATTACGGGTCGGGATACATGTATACGAAAACGCTGGATGACGGCACGGTCTACGAATATACCGACGAAAATTATTTAGGTGACGGATACGGAATGTTGGTGAAAGAAACACGGCCCGACCTGACATACAAAACTTTCAACAGCTATTATTCGGGGACTCGTCAAGCGAGGTTCGTTAGCGAATATGACGCTTCGGACAATTTCATAGTTACTTATGAGTATGACGCCTCCGGGAATTTTATCGGAAAAACAGAGAATGACGGAACGATATATGTTTTTTATCCCATAAGCGGGCGCATGGCCTCTAAAACCCTTCCTGACGGAACACTTTTTGAATATACGGACGAAAATTATCTGTCGGAAGGATACGGTCTTCTCACAAAAGAGACCCGCCCGGACAATACATACAAGACATTTACGGATTATTACGCGCTGACAAGGCAATACAGATATGTGAAAGAATATGACGCTTTGGATAATCTCGTAGTTATCTATGAATACGATTCTTCGGGGAATTTTATCGGAAAAACGGAAGCAGACGGCACCATCTATACGTTCTATCTAAGCGGGCTGATGGAAACAAAGACCCTTCCGGACGGAACAATATACGAGTACAGTAATGAGAACTGGAATTCACAGGGATACGGTGTCCTGACAAAAGAAACACGGCCGGATTCCACATATAAGACGTTTTCTTCATATTTCCCCGCAACGAACCAAGCGCAATATGTAAGCGAGTACGATGCCGCTGATACCCTTCTTGTTACTTATGAGTACGATTCATCCGGGACGCTTGTGGATCAGACGAATTTTGACGGAACAATATACACATATTATCCCTCCGGACTTATGGAGACAAAAACACTCCCCGACGGGACGGTATACGAATATACGAATGAGAATTATATGTCGGAAGGATACGGTCTTTTGATAAAAGAAACAGCCTCCGACGGAAGCTACAAGACCTTTTCATCGTATTATACAGGCACGCGGCAGCCTCAATTAATTTCAGAATACGACACCGCAGGTACATTTATCGTGACCTACGAATTTAATTCAACAGGCACTCTCATAGGAAAGACGGACACGTCCGCAAAATATGTTTATTACCCAATAAGCGGGCGAATGCGGACAAAAGAACTGCTTATAGCCGTTGGAGGGCCGATAGGAACCATATATGAGTATTCTAATGAAGCGGTGCATAATGTAGGGACGACCGGCGAATACGGTTATTTTGTCAAACAGACGAACCCTGACGGGAGCTATAAGTTCTTTGCCGATTACTGGTCGGCGGATCAGCCCAGGTATATTTGGGAATACAATTCGGCGGGTGTTCTTACTGCCAGCTATGAGTATGACGCAAGCGGTATTTTGATAGCCTCATCCGATGCTTCTACTAATATTACCTATTACGGCGATACCGGGTTGATAGAGAGCAAGATAATGACATCGCCCGACGCGTCAGGGAACGTATATTACCATTACGAGAACAATGATTTTAACAGCCAGGGTTACGGAAGAGTAGATGAAATGCAGCGTTCCGTCCCCAACAGCAGCGGGGAATTGGAATATACTGTTACTTATCCCGATCCCGCGTCTGATGCCGCTAGAACGGTACGGTCATATTCTGATTTCATCAAAGGAACGAATCTTCCGTGGGGAACTTATGGCTATGATATAGGTGTGGCGACTCTAGGGTCGGAAGCAGGACAACATATGGGGTTCAGTTCCGCGGCCGGGTTCAATGATCTCGTATCCAACATAAAAGGTGAATCGGGAGATTATGTCCGCGTTTTCCTGTTCAATGATCTTAGGTCCGGTATAAATTTTGACGCAAGCGGTAATCCTATAAGTTTTACGGCTTCCGTGTATGAGGATATGGATGTGCTTATAGACGTCGCCGAGGCTAAGGGCCTCAAACTAATACCTGTACTCCTGGATTTTACTATTGCTGACGGCGTTTCGGTAGAAGGAAGTACGCAAGTGGGGGAATACCCGGATCTTATTACCGATCCCGCTAAGAGGGCCATGTTGATAGGTCTTTTAGGTGATTTTGTCAACCAGTTTTCCGGGAACGATACCATCTTCGCGTGGGAAGTTATGAATGAGCCCGAAGAAATAATATACAATACCCCAGGAATAAACGCGGCGGATATGCAGACATTTATCTCGGAACTGGTCACAGAAGTAAAAACAGAAGACGCCTCGACCCTGGTCACTCTAGGCAGTCAGGACAGGACTGCGCTGCTCAATTATTGGACCGGAACGAATTTCGGTTCAGTAGATGTAGGTCTTACTCTGTATCAGTTCCATTACTATAATTACATGGAGACAGTCGGAAAAGATCTTGACTATGACGCGACCCTGTTGGGTTTGGGGAACCCCGTGATAGTCGGTGAGATCGATCCCACGCAGGATGCCGATAATGCTATGACAATAACGCAAAAGCTTCAGGTTCTTTATGATAACGGATACGCGGGAGGGTTGTTCTGGGAAGATGACACGGCGCTATACACACTGGATACCGCTGATCAGCAGGAAATACAGAATTGGGGAGACAATGTAATAGCGGATTATGAGTATGATGTTTCAGGGATCCTGGTAAATGTGATAAATTATATCAGTTCAGAGACCTATACATACTATGCTTCGGGTTTGATGCATACGAAAACAATAGCTGATGGTACGGTTTATGAATATAGCAACGAAAATTGGAACAGTCAGGGATACGGTGTGCTTATAAAAGAGACCCGTCCGGATAACACTTATAAGACGTTTTCCGATTATTATCCGGCGACTAATCAGCCAAGGTATGTGAAAGAATACAACGCGGCGGGGACATTACTCGTGACATATGAATACGACGCGGCGGGTAACCTTGTAGGAATAACGGATACGAGCGCGATATATACCTATTACACGTTAAGCGGCAGAATGAACACAAAAGAACTGTTAGTAGCATCCGGCGGTGACGCTATAGGCACGATCTATACGTATAGTGACGACGCGTTAACGCATGCTGACGGAACGAGCGGCTACGGTTACTTAACGCAGAAGACCTTACCTGACACGAGTTTTATAACATATACGAACCATTGGAGCGCGGACCAGCCGAGATA
>JBDRKO010000008.1:0-46065 GCA_043813915.1 Candidatus Omnitrophota bacterium | reverse complement strand
TGAAAATTGAGACCCTTCAGACGCGCTTGTTCATTGCGTCTTCAGGGTCAATTTCCACTTCGTGAAAATTGAGACCCTTCAGACGCGCTTGTTCATTGCGTCTTCAGGGTCAATTTCCACTTCGTGAAAATTGAGATCTTTCAGATGCGCCTATTCGTCGCATCTTCAAGGTTAATTTTCATTTCATGAAAATTAAGGAGCATAATGAGAAATGACGGGCGGTTAGCGAACGGGATAAGAAAAGTCGAAGTGGAAATAGGATACATCAAACACGCAGAAGGGTCATGTTTGTTCTCCATAGGGAACACAAAAGTGATATGTACGGCCAGCATAGAGACCGGGGTCCCGCGTTTTTTAAAAGGACAGGGAACAGGATGGATAACTTCGGAATATAGCATGCTTCCCAGGTCATGCAAGACCAGGGTTCCGCGTGAATCTACCAAAGGCAAAAAAAGCGGACGCACACACGAAGTGCAAAGGCTTATAGGCCGGGCAATGCGGGGGGTGGTCGCTCTTGAGAAAATAGGAGAGAGGACGATCTGGATGGATTGTGATGTTATCCAGGCTGACGGAGGCACCAGATGCGCAAGCATAACGGGAAGTTTTATAGCCTTGTGCCTCGCGCTTGAACATCTGAAAAAACAAGGGGTCTTTAATGAGCTACCCCTTAAACATATGCTGGCGGCCGTAAGTGTGGGCGTGGTGAATGGGAAGATATATCTTGATCTTAACTATGAGGAAGATTCGACAGCGGAAGTTGACGCCAATATTGTTATGACGGATTCCGGTAAGTTCATAGAGATCCAGTCCACCGCGGAAGGTAACGCTTTTACAAAAGAGCAAATGGATAAAATGATAGAATTTGCGTGTAAAGGGATAGACCGGCTCATAGAGATACAGAAAGCGGCCTTGAAAGGGATACTGTAATGAAGGATATTCTTGTGGCAACGCATAATCAGAACAAACTAAAAGAATTGAAGGCGTTGCTGAAAAAATTCAACGGTATTAATATTTTTAGTCTAGACGAGGTCAAAGCGTGTTTTCCCGTTATAGTAGAGGACGGAAAGACTTTTCGCCAGAATGCCGTTAAGAAAGCCGTAATTACATCAAAATTCTTTGACGGGCTGGTGTTGGCGGATGATTCCGGTTTGGAAGTAGAAGCTCTGAATGGAAGGCCGGGCGTGCGTTCCGCGAGGTTCGCTAGGACAAAAGCCACCGATAACGAGAACAATCGAAAACTTCTTAAGCTGATGGAAAAAGTACCCAAGGAAGACAGAAAAGGAAAGTTTGTCTGCCATGTCGCTCTGGCGCAGTCGGGAGAGCTTTTGGAAAGTTTTGAAGGAGAAATAAAAGGATATATAATTGATAGGCCAAGGGGGAAGAAGGGTTTTGGATACGATCCTTTGTTCCTGCCTGAAGGGAAAGATAAGAGTTTCGCGGAAATGGCAGCTGCAGATAAGAACCGTATAAGCCATCGCGCTATGGCTTTGAAATTGCTCAAGAACTCCATAGATAAATATTTATAATACGGAGATCGCGGGCGATACTTATAGTGCGGAAGTTTTTCTATTGACGGAACAGGAGGAAGCCAATAGAATAATAACTCATTTGATCCTTGTGGTGGGCGTAGCTCAGTTGGTAGAGCGCCTGACTGTGGCTCAGGTTGTCGTGGGTTCAAGCCCCACCGCTCACCCCAGCATTTTTTGCGAATCAAAAAATGCAGAGCAATTGAACAATAGAAAACAGAAAATGGTATCGGGCGTTCAATTGCGGTCCATTGTCGAATGCTCTAATGCTCAATTCGGTCCTTCGGTTAATGTTTAAGAATGCCATATGCAGGATACCAGAGTTTCAGGTTTTTGTCGGGAAGTAGCGCAGTCTGGCTAGCGTATCTGCTTTGGGAGCAGAGGGCCGTGGGTTCGAATCCCACCTTCCCGACCATTCTTCTTCGCCCTTATCAAATTGGGCGCAATGGTAGGGCTACGAAGAAACAAGTTCTTGATATGAAGTAAGCGAAGAAGAATGTCTCTGCGAAGCCTGACCGGAGGTTCTATAGGGCAAGGCGAAGCAGGGCAAGAGAGATCAATATGCGGATGTGGCGGAATGGCAGACGCGCTAGCCTTAGGAGCTAGTGGTTTTACCGTGGGGGTTCGAGTCCCTTCATCCGCACCAGCTTACGCCTACCTATAAAAAGAACTTATCTGGCTCCAGCTGGCAGGCCATAGAGGAAAGGCGGAAGCTGTCCGCCGAAGTCAGATAAGATATAAGTAGGTAGACGCAGGCGGGCCAAATAAATGCAGTTAGAATTACGCCTACCTATAAAAAGAACTTATCTGGCTCCAGCTGGCGGGCCATATAGTATTGGCGAAGTAAAATGGTTTAGTGTAGGGACGAGAAGGGAGCCACTGAGCCTTTAGTAAAGTGAAGTTTCCGAACTGGTGAGGAAACGAGAACAACCGAAGAGGCGGGTGGCCGACCGGAAGCGAATAGTTTATTAACCCGAGCCTCAGAAGAGGGTTAATAAACTGCGATGAGATGAAGGCGCCGAGTCCCTTCATCCGCACCATTTCTGCTATGCAGAAATGGTCTTGTGGATCATTTTATGATCCACAAATGCCTGCAAGTTTTTATTTTGAAGAATTCAGATGAGGACAAGAAAAGTATTCTTCAAAATAAAGAACTTTTCGGCATTGCGTTTGTCGGGGCCCCTGTGGGTGTAACGTAGAAGGGTAACACGGTGTCCCTTCATCCGCACCATTCTTCTTCGCCCTTCGATAATAGGGCGTAATGGTAGGGCTACGAAGAAACAAGTTCTTGGTGTGAGGTAAGCGAAGAAGAATGTCTCTGCGAAGCCTCACCGGAGGTTCTCTGGAGGAAGGCGAAGCAGGACAAAGTAGGAGTTTTGGATAGTTATTATGGAGTGTCCACCTTCGCCAAATTAATTAGGTATTAATAGGCTTCGGTGAGACAAATTCAACTAACAAATTTCACTGCGCTGTCGCTTGTGAAATCTGAGTTTCATTTGCGCCCGTAGCTCAGTTGGATAGAGCATCTGCCTTCTAAGCAGAGGGTCACAGGTTCGAATCCTGTCGGGCGTACCATTTTTTACTGCGTAAAAAATGGCTTAAAAAAGGACAGTTCCTTATTTGGAACTGTCCTTTTTTAGTGTTATCACTCATTTGTGGCGGAAAAATAAATTTTCCCGCCACAAATTCGATCTAACACTACGCCCGACAGGGCTCCTGCGTCGTCCGCTTCGCGTACTCCTTGTTGTCCTGTCGGGGAAAATAGGAAAAAGAAATTTTCCCGCCACAAATTCGATCTAACACTACGCCCGACAGGGCTCCTGCGTCGTCCGCTTCGCGTACTCCTTGTTGTCCTGTCGGGGAATAATAAAAATAAAGTTCCCCGCCACAAATTCGATCTAACACTACGCCCGACAGGGCTCCTGCGTCGTCCGCTTCGCGTACTCCTTGTTGTCCTGTCGGGAAGCAATAAAAATAGGCTCCAGGCCAAACCCTCGCTGCGACATCACGCCCGACAGGCGCCGAGCACGAAATGTGCGAGGCGCCGAGGACGTAATGTCCGAGGTGTGTCGAAACCTCCGCGTTTCGACGATTGCAAAACGTCCCCGTTTTGACGATTGCGTCGCTTGCTTCAGCCTCGCCGGGAGGAGCAGATAAGCGATTAAACAGTTAAGTGGTTAATCCGTTCTTTTCAGCGGATTTCCAACCTGACAGATCTAACCAGGTTAGCTAGCTAACCTGGTTAGAAAGTGAGATTTGGCCGAAACACGGAGGGTTCCCTACATTCATTTGATATTATTGCGGGGCCCCTGTAAGTATAATGTTGGGGTATAACACGGTGTCGGCACACCTCGAACATTACCTGCCTGCCGGCAGGCTCTATGCCATTATCGCTATCTATCTTCTTACACATAAAACATTACACGGCGCCTCTAACTTCTAGCTTCTATCTTTTCCATTTGCGCTGCATATTTAGTTCTAATATAATACCCACATGACAATATCTGCGAACAGGCGATCCGTGGAGAAGATAGGACGCATATTAGACAGTAAAATGCCTGTTAAACTGGGCATAAATAAACGTAATGAAATAGTAAGGCTTATTTACGAGATATCTCTCCGAGAAGGACTTTCTCCGATAAAGATCCTTGAGCAGGAAGAGATCAGGAATATCATAGAGAAAGGAAAGGCCGGATCTTTCGCGGGCATAAAAAAAGCCCTTATTCGTCAAAGATATCCTTCAAGTTCCGGGAACGAAAATATCCGTATTATGCCCGTAAAGATAAAGGAAACGGACCGGGAAAGTCCTGTGTGGAAAGGGGAACTGCGGCCCAGATCCATATTCGTGGAGCGATCGGTTCGGCAGGACAAATGGACCTTAGATTTTTTGTCTAATTTTCCGCAGGCGGACGTTACTGTCATAGATAAGGTCTCGGCTGGACTAGGAGGCATGTCACCGAAAAAAAACGTGGAAAGGTATGCCCTCCGGAGAGACAACGTTTTTATAATTAAAGGGAAAACCGCTTTTATTAAAGCGTGCCCATGTACAAAGGGTGCGGTAAGCTGCGGATATCAAGTGCTTAACATAGGGTTCGGATGTCCGATAGATTGCTCTTATTGCTATCTTCAGACATACAGTAACGCTTCGGGGTTGATACTGCCGGCAAATATTGAGGATTATTTTGAGCAGATATCCGAATTTGACGGCAAGTTATCCGTAAAAACTCGGATAGGAACGGGAGAATTTACCGATTCGCTGGCGTTGGATAAATATACCCGGTATTCATCTAAGCTTATACCTTTTTTCCGAGGAACAAAGAATTTAGTGCTTGAATTGAAGACGAAAGTATCGGATATCCACGGAGTCCTGTCCCAAGAACCTCACGACAACATTGTTATATCGTGGTCTCTTAATGCGGAAAAGATATCGGACTCTTATGAAAAGGGCGCTCCGAGCACGGGGGAAAGGATAAGGGCCGCTTCAGAGGCGGCGTCTAAAGGGTATAAGTTAGGGTTTCATTTTGATCCTATTGTATATTGTGACAGATGGGAAGAAAAATACGGAGGCATAATAGAGGAACTTTTTTCATATGAAGCTATAAGAAAAAAAGTATCCTGGATAAGCCTAGGCAGTTTAAGGTATACACCCGGGCTTAAGCAGATAGCGGAGAGGAGGTTCGACGATAATCTTCTTTTCTATAGAGGTGAACTTTTCGAGGATGCCGGCGGAAAGTTCAGGTATAAAGATGATGTGAGGATCGGCATGTACAGAGCTATGCTTAAAGAGATAAGAAAGTTCAACAGCACCTGCTGGGTGTATCTTTGCATGGAAACGGAAAACATATGGAAAAGATCCGGGGTTGCTAATTTCCTAGAACTTTCCTAGTGATATAAGGGGGGGATCATGAATTCGGTTTGGCTAGTGTCGGCATCGCTCTTGATATTTTCTCTTGCCTATAGGTTTTACGGCGATTTTATATCTAAACGTATTTTCAATGCCGATCCTGCCAGGACTGTTCCCAGCGAAGAACTTAGGGATGACGTGGATTATGTCCCGACGAACAAAGAAGTTCTTTTCGGACATCATTTTGCCTCGATAGCCGGGACCGGACCCATAGTGGGACCGGCTATAGCCGTAATATGGGGATGGGGACCGGCTCTTATCTGGATAATACTGGGGTCCATATTCGCCGGAGCGGTACATGATTATGCCGCGCTTATCATATCCGTGAGGAGAAAAGGTGTGTCTATAGGCGAACTGTCCAAAGACGTGATAAATAAACGCGTAAGGATGCTTTTTCTTCTTATGATCATTTTTGCTCTTTGGATAGTGGTGGCGATATTCGGGATGGTCATAGCTATGATATTCCAAATGTATCCTCAATCGATCCTTCCGGTATGGGGACAGATACCTATAGCTATGGCCGTGGGATGGATGGCATACAGGAAGAAAATGAATATAGCTATTCTTTCTGTCCTGGCCGTTATTCTTATGTACGCAACGATCGTGTTGGGGGTGCATCTGCCGTTCGTCATGCCTTCTTTTTTCGGTATACAGCCCATGAGCTTATGGATAATACTTCTATTTATCTATGCCTATGCGGCTTCCGTAATGCCGGTATGGAGCCTTCTGCAGCCCCGAGATTATATTAACTCCCACCAGCTGATAGTAGGGATAAGCTTGATGACATTGGGAATATTTGTCGCTCGTCCCGAGATGGTCGCGCCGGTGTTCCAATTAAGGCCCGAAGGAGCTCCGCCTATTCTCCCATTTCTGTTCATTACCATCGCCTGCGGAGCTATATCAGGGTTCCATTCCCTTGTAAGTTCAGGGACCAGTTCAAAACAGCTCAAGAACGAACGGGATATAAAGTTCATAAGTTATGGGGGTATGTTGACGGAAGGGTTTCTCGGAGTGCTGGTCATAATAGCGGTGGGAGCGGGGATAGGGATGTATGTCCGCGGCCAGGGTGGTGAAATATTGAAAGGTCACGCGGCATGGCAGTATCATTATTCCAGTTGGGGGGCCGCTCAAGGACTTTCGGCGAAGATCGGCGCGTTTGTCAATGGTTCGGCTAATATGATAAGGACATTGGGTATCCCCTTAAAATACGGCCAGGCGCTTATAGGGGTGCTTATCGCGTCATTTGCCGGAACTACCCTGGATACGGCTACCCGCATACAAAGATACGTAGTGACGGAACTCGGGGTGGAGCATGGGATGAAAGCCCTGAAGAACCGATATATATCAACGGCTGTGGTAGTTGCCGCGGCAGCGATTTTGGCTTTTTCGCAGGGAGGGGGTAAAGGCGCGCTCACACTGTGGCCTTTGTTCGGGATAAGTAATCAGATACTTGCCGGGTTGGTCCTATTAGTGGCTTCGGTATACCTGATCAAGAAAAGGATCAAAGCTGTCTATACGGCCGTGCCCATGATATTTATGATCATCACTTCAAGCTGGGCTATGATATATAATCTTGCGGCGTTCTTCCGGTCAAAAGAGTTACATTTGCTTGGTGTAGGTGTTATAATGATGTGTCTTGAAGTCTGGATGATAGTTGAGGCTTTAATATGCGTGAAGAAGCTTAATAAATAAGTGTTAAGTATGAAGTAATAAGTTTTAAGTGCTTGTGATTGATGATGTTCTAGGATCTGACTTGATTATTAATACTTAAAACTTAATACTTTACACTTGATCTATGCGTCTGGATTATCAAACAAATATGTGGTATAGTTTTCTGTCGAGGGATCTGGACAGAAGTCAGATGAAGGCAAACGCGAGCGGCGCCCGTAGCGCAATTGGATAGAGCGACTGGCTTCGAACCAGTAGGTTGCAAGTTCGAGTCTTGCCGGGCGCGCCATTCTTCTTCGCCCTTCGACAGGAGAGCTAAGCGGTGCGGCTTCGAAGAAACAAGTTCTTTAAAAATCTCTATGAAGCCTCACCCAGAGGTTGATCGGTAAGGGGACTAGGAAAAGAAAAGGAAAGATCTTATGGAAATATACAGCAAGGAAAGAATAGAAGGGATCTACGGTGAACTTGTTGACGGTATAAGGAAATATGCCAATGAACACGGATTCACGAAAGCGGTACTGGGTCTTTCGGGAGGGATAGATTCCGCTGTTACATGCTGTTTGGCCGCCGAAGCTTTGGGCCCGGATAATGTTCTGGGGATAGCTATGCCGTCGAAATATTCTTCCGCGGAGAGCGAAGAATATGCCGGGCGTCTGGCATCTAATCTTGGAATAGAGTTCCGCATCGTACCCATCTCCGCTATATACGATTCTTATCTCAATATGCTTGAAAAGGAACTCGGAGGACGCGAAACCGAAAAGATCGAGATATATCATCAGAATATTCAGGCAAGGATACGGGGGAATATCCTTATGGCGTATTCTAATAGATTCGGATATCTGGTGTTGGCTACCGGCAACAAAAGCGAAGCTATGATGGGATACTGCACGCTTTACGGTGATACGGTGGGAGGACTTGCGGTTATCTCCGACGTGCTTAAGGCAGGAGTTTACGGTTTGGCGGAGCATATTAACAGGGACGGAGAGATCATTCCGAAAAGCATAATAGACCGCGTTCCTTCAGCCGAACTTAAACCGGGTCAAGCGGATCATGACAGTCTGCCGCCCTATGATATTTTGGATGAGATATTGTATTGGCATTTGGACAAGGATTTTTCAGCGAAAGAGATAGAGGAAAAAGGATTCGATCCGGAAACCGTGAATAACGTTATTTCTACTATCAAAACAACGGAATATAAAAGAATGCAGTGTCCGCGCGGTATTAAAACAGGTAAAAAAATAAACGAAAGGATATTATAATATGGCAAACGAAACAGTATTCAAGCGTTATAAAGGTAACCCGATCGTTACTTCGAAAGATGTCCCTAGAGCCAACAGTATCCATAATAGCGCCATAGTTCCGGTCGAGGACGGATACGCCGGCATATTCCGGGTTGATGAAATTGACCTCAATTTCACTATGCATGTCGGTAAAAGTAAGGACGGGATAGATTGGAAAATAGACCCCGCTCCTATTAAAATGGAATGCGGTAATCTCGATATTCCCATAAAAGCGCGCACGTATGACCCTAGGCTTACTAAGATAGGCGATACATATTATTTTACATGGTGTATAGATTCACCTCAAGGGCCATGCATCGGGCTTGCTACGACCAAGGACTTTATAACATTCAGGCAGATGGAGAACATTATGCCGCCGGCTAACCGCAATTGTGTTATTTTCCCGAGAAAGATAGGAGGGAAGTTCGCTATACTTCACCGTCCCAGCGATAGAGGGCATACGCCGTTCGGCGATATGTTCTATTCGACAAGTCCGGACCTCGAACATTGGGGTTGTCATAGGTTCGTTTTCGGGACGCTGCCTAACTGCTGGCAATCCACAAAAGTAGGCCCCGGACCCGCGCCCATAGAAATAGAGGAGGGATGGCTTTTGATATATCACGGCGTCTGGACGAGCTGTAACGGCTACATATACTATGCCGGAGGGGCGATACTCGATAAAGACAGACCGTGGAAAGTGCTTTACCGGACAAGGGATTATCTGCTGGCTCCGACCGAACAGTATGAAAGAGTAGGGGATGTGCCTAACGTGGTTTTCCCCTCCTCGGCCGTGATCAATAAAGATATGCTGCGTCTATATTATGGCTGTGCCGATACATGCATATCCATAGCCGAAGCGAAAGTTACGGATATAATAGATTTTGTTAAGACCCATAGTTATTAGATATATAAAAATACGGTGATCGGGATAAACAAATGAATGAATATCTGATAGCTGTAGTTGATGATGAATCAGAAGTCTTAAGGGTCATATCCGAATATTTTATTCCCAGAGGATTTAAGGTCAAAGGATTTCAGGACTCTGCCTGTTTTTTTGATTTTATAGGTAAAAAGCTTCCTGATATCATTATCCTAGATGTGATGTTCCCGGGGGAAAACGGATTCGATCTATGTAAAAAACTTAAAAGCAGAAAAATACATGCGCATATCCCGATCATTATGCTTTCGGGAAAGATCGAAGAACAGGATAAGATCTTTGGTTTGGAGCTCGGTGCGGATGATTACGTTTCTAAACCGTTCTCTCTGAATGAGCTTCATGCAAGGGTAGAAGCTGTTTTAAGAAGGTGTTTACCCGAAGATTTACCCAGTGAGATCAGGGTAGGAGATCTGATCGCCATTGACACCGATAAGTATGAAGTCAGGGTTTCAGGAAAAAAGATAGACCTGACTTCTACCGAATTCAAGATACTGGAATGTCTTTCGGCGCGAAAGGGGCATGCTTTTACCCGAAATAAGATACTGGAGTACATCTGGGGCGATGAAAAGATCGTTACTGAACAAACCATAAATGTTCATATTAATCATATCAGAGAAAAGCTAGGGCAAAAAGCCGGCAAGCTCATTAAGCACATTAGGGGTATGGGCTATAAAGTCGAAGATACACCGTAAAACCCTCCAAAGTATTAATCAATAATTAATCAAAAAGTAATCATGAATTAATACTTTTCGTGTATACTTTAGGAGAATACAAAGATAGATATCTTCTTTTTAGCTTTTAAGCAAAGGAGAATGATATGAACGGAAAAGTGATAGCGATAATAGATGATGAGAAAGAAGCCATCGACATGGTTTCTAAATATTTGAGTGAAAGAGGGTTTATCGTTAATGGATTTAGGAGTCCCAAAGAGTTCTTTGGATATTTGGAGAAGAATATGCCGGATCTTGTTCTGCTTGACCTCATATTCCCGAACCAGATGTCTGATGGATATAGTGTGTGTAAACATATGGTCTCAGACAAAAATCTCTCGGAGATCCCCGTTATAGTGCTTTCTGCTAGATCCAGCGAGGAAGATAAAGTGTATTGTCTGGACTTGGGAGCTGATGATTATCTGGTTAAGCCAGTTGCGCTGGAAGAACTTAAATGCAGGATAGAAAAGACATTAGAGAGAAGAGAGGCGATAAAAACCGAACGTGAGCTCAGAAGGATAAAAGAAGGGGAGATAGAAGAAGGAAAAGAGAAAATGGCGACAATGATTAAAGTAACAGTTATGAGAGAGAACAAAATGATACGGCTTAAAAAGATCATTGAACAGTTGTCACTAAATCACGATGGTCCCATTTCTGATCATGAATCCGCATAATACCCCAGATAGGGGAATAGGTAGGCGCTAGGCCCCTTCCAGAATATTGGCCTAAAGAGGTGTCGTAATTTCCGTACGGTTCGTCGGTAAGACCTGTTTTTATGGTATGCATAATAACAGACCCGCAAATGGCGTAATACTATCCCCCTTATCAAGCTTGTTCATGAAAATATCAGCCTCCACAGTTTGTGATAATGTTCAAACAAGGATTACTTAAGGTGACTCATGAAGGACTGTGACCGGGGAATAGTAACAGTCTTTGCCTCCGGCGCGACTATTCCTACGTAAAAGATCTCAGCTATACCTTCCTAAGTATATTCAAGCAAACAGTTTATAAGAAGTCTAGAAATATTACCAGCCTGTAACTCCCAAAATGATTAAGACATAAAAAAGGTAATTGACATACGACACCATATGCATATAATATATATAATTGTTAATACAATAAAAAGCTAAAAGGCTTAAAAATATGCATAGTTTGATATCAAGGCATAAAGTAGTAAGAAGAACCGTAGCGGGCGTTGCGCTCTTTACGTTCATCTTTACGATTGTTCTTGAAGACGCTTGGGCAATGATCGGAGAGATGAAGCCCTCATATACCGCGACCGTATCTTCAAAAGCTCAGCCTGTAGATACAGGATTTGATGTCAAGAATTTTGTCTTACCATCGGATCTTGGACAGATAGAATCTTTATGGTCCCCAGACGATATAGGGTCAGAGCGGCAGAAAGATGAGCAACTCCGTCAGATCTCTTCGAAATCTAAGCGCCGGGACAGGCAAGGCACGGTTATACATATTCAGGACGCGCATTGCAATTATGCCGCGCAGCACACGATATCAAAAATTATAGATTACTTGAGCAAAAAGTACGGAATAGATACGGTTAATCTTGAAGGAGGGAAGGGCAGCTATGATCTATCCATTTTTACAAAAATAGAAGACAAAGGGGTACGTGAAAAGGTGGCGGATTATTTCGTTCGCGAAGGCCTTGTAAACGGTGCCGAGTACTGCGCCTCGCTGAACCCGGATGTGACTCTGTGGGGAATAGAGGAAACCGGACTGTATGTCAAGAACCTGAACGCATACAGGGAAACTGCCGGGCATAAGGATGATATCGATCTTTATGTAAGGTCTCTGAGAGCCGTTCTGGAAGCTCTTAAGGAGCGGATATATTCCGAAGAGTTATCCGGGTTTGACGGGAAATATTCCGCATACAAGAAAAAAGACATAGAACTCAGGGATTATCTCGAATATCTCTTGTCTACCGCTTCCGTAAAGACCATGGATATTAAAGCGTTCCCGAACCTGCATTTATTATACGGTTCGATCAAGGAAGAAAGTGATATAGATCTTAAGAAGGCGGATATTGAAAGGGACAAGCTTATCGAGCACTTTCGAATGATACTCTCGGACGTCGAAATGGAGGAGCTTGTTCTTAAAACAGTCGAGTTTGCCGAGGAAAGGATATCCCCGAAAGCTTTTTATTCGTATCTTGCCGGGAAAGCGTATGTCATAAACCTCGATCTCGGCACATTCCCGGAGCTTAAGAAATATATCGCTTATATCTCGAGTTATGACGCGATAGATAAATCAGAACTCGCGAGCGAGATGGATTCTCTCGAGGATGAAATAAAGAAAGCTTTATGTGAAAATACGGAACAAGAACGCCTCGTTTTGTTATCCAAAAACCTTACCCTGATGGAGAGTTTTTTCAGTATAAACCTTACACGGCATGATTTCGAGTATTACAGAAGAAATAAGGGTTCCTTTGCAGTTAGTGAGTATGCCGGATTTATCAAGGAACAGTCGCTTTTGTATAACCTTTCCATGGACTTACCTCAGGATATCCATGATCTTGATCAATATAGCGAAAAGATGACCGGATTCTATGAATATTCATTTAAGAGGGATGAGGCATTCGTCAGGAACATGAAGTTCAGGGGGCAGTGGACAGGGAATCAGAGTGTCAAAGTGTCAGAGTGTCAAAGTGTCAGCCCCGCTTCTTCTGTCATTCCCGCGAAAGAGGGAATCCATAGTAAACGAATCACGAGTCACGAGCCACGAGTCACGATACTCATTACCGGCGGGTTTCATACTGAGAATCTTCATGAACTCTTCAAAAAAAATAACATTTCCTACATATCCATCATGCCTAAGTTTGAGAATGAGAAAGGATACGAATCGCCGTACTTTAACTTACTGGCCGGGGGGGCGTCTGATATTCAGCATATGGCGGGTTCGGTTATAGCAAAAAATTCAATGATAGCTATCGCCAGCATGCTTTGTCCGGGATCTAATGCAGTGATAAAAAATGAGTTTGCATTATCGGCTGAAGACGGTAATCAGGCTTTTAGAGCCGCGGTTATCATCGTTCAGAAAATAGTGGAAGAAGGCATGTTGAATGGAAAGGTCGCAAGTATAACCGCGGAAAATATAGCAACTAAGGATTTTGGATACCGGAGGCAGCTGGTCATTAAATTTGAAGGTCACGAAACCGATGATCTTTTTCTGAAGGAAGAGGATAAAAACCTGATTACTATTGATCTGGAAGAATTAAAGATCAAAGGCATAATTCTTAGATCTGGAATGGAGACTGCCGGATTGGCTGAGGAAAACGAAAATCCGATAGTTATGACTGATGAAAAGCAGAAGCAGATAATGAGGGATGCGGGAAAAATTATTGCAAAGAGCTCTCTTGAGTATAAGCAGAGGATTTCTGAAGGAGATGATAGGGTAATTTGGAGAAAAAGCGGCCATTATTATGATGCTTTCAAATTTGACGGCGAAAAATACGCGGGCCTGATCTTTAAAAGACGTCATTACGGACAATTTGACGAATTCACGTATGGCAGGGAAATAGAACGCGTGCGAGAGGTTATGAAAGTCGCTAAATACAAAAGGGTAATGGTCAACGGTTTTGAACTCATCTCCATAGAAGGAGTCGCGCCTTTCAGATATTTTGAAGATATGATCATAATGCAGGAAGCGGATCCGATATTATCGCAGGAAGAAGGCAAAGAAGCAGTCCGCAAGATAGATTCGATACTAGAAAAACAAGGGATATATTGGGGTAATCCCGAATTAGAAGATATGGGCTATATAACAAGAACTATCGCCGGAAAAAAGATAAGAGAGCCTGTTGTTATTGATACTGGCGAGCTTAAATTGTCTGCAGAAGGAAATAATATCCTGGCAAAGATGGAAAAGACCGAAGATGATGATCCTGCCATCCATTGGAAGGAGAACTTTTTGGCGGCTCTGATTGCCAGTTTACCGCTGTATATAGGGATATCAGCCATACCTCTTTTGGCGCAGCATTTCATGGGCATGGCATCTATCGTTCTATGGCTTCAGTGCCTGTACGCATACAGGTTCCGGAGAATGTGTGGTTTGGATAAAGCGGCCGCACCCAAAGAAACATTTAGTCAGCTGATCGATAAATACGGCGATATCATGGGCCCGGTATTTTACGGCCATGAACTGGTCCATAAAGTTACAGGACCCCTTGAATTAAATGAATGGGGAAAGCTTGGGAAGTTTCTCGATGAGGCAGTGGCTTATACACTTGGGTACATTGCCGGTCCTGTAGTAGCTTTTTTCGCTCTCGGCCATTATGTAGTAAGAAATATTAGTTACCATATTTTGCCGAAGATGATTTCACGGGATCTGAATGGAAGAGGATTAAAGTCGGTCCATAGGCTATTAGCCGGATTCCTCTCTGCGGTATATATTTTAAGTTTCGGAGTTATAGCCTTTCATGAAACATATAATACTTCCAATCCGGAAGATGTGAAGATAGCCTATTATCCGAAAAAAATAAAATCTTCGACAAACCCTGTTATAAAACCTAAACAAAAACCAATAAAAGAATGGAAAGGTTTTAATGAAACCCGGATGTTGAAGCTGGACGAAGAAAAAGAACCGCCTATAGAACTTTCTCCGATGATTATCGAGAAGTTAAAAAAACAGTTGTTAATGGACGCGGGACTATATAGGGATAAAGGTGCGACAAAAGACGAAAAAGACCGTGTTATTAAAAGAACTTATCCGGGAGGAGCTTTTCATACATACGAGTATTTTCCGAATACTGATCAGGTGCAATTTGAACGTTTTGTTGATCCGAAGTTTGGCACAAACGATACTGTGGAAAATGATAAATATGGAAATCCCTTGAAAGTTACTAGCGTAAATGAGGAGGGAGAGGTATACAAAATTGTCGATATTGTCCCTGAAGGAGCAATACATTCGCATTATAAAACAGCTCCTGAAACAGGAAAAAGATATTTGGAAAGCAAAGATTTTTACGATCGTGATGGACCATACAAGAGTATTACATATAATTCTGACGGAACGGAATTTTCGACATCAGTATTTGGAAATTTGTCAGATGGCAGTGTTTGGGAGAGGGTTGATTACTCAGATGGTGCATCAAAATATACAGAATATGATCCGGGAACACCATTAACGAGATTAGTTCAGACGGAAGACTTTGATGGTAATATCACGCAAACACCTATATACGATAAAAATAAAAATTTGCTAGAACAACGAGATCAATATGATCGCGTTGTTGTGAAAAAAAACTCTGATGAAGATAGAATAACTTCATATGAATATTATGGTGTCAGCGATCAGCCGAGAACTATTACTAAATCGTGGGGTGGGAGCATTTATGAAGGTGGCAGGTACGAAATGGTTGAAATGACTGAAAATGGGGATGTAATATCAGTGCGGAAAGGTGACATAGATAAGGACACGAAAACAATTAATATTTCGAGTGACGCACAAATGGTTATTGATTTTTTCCCCGGAACAAATTATGTGAAGTCAAAAAATATTTATAATCCGGACGGCAATTTATTGTTCAATCAAAATTTTTCCGGAGAAGATATGATGCGCGAGGATGGTACTCATCATCCGCTGTATTATGAAGAACCCGAAGAGAGCGATACTGAACCTGAAGATAAAAGCGATGAGTATAATTCTGACACAGAAACCCCGCCTTTTATGAAAAACGAAGAGGGGAAAGAGTCAGCTCTTACCGTGGATCAAAAAGTGACACCCGATTATAGCGAGATCTTTGGTAAATTAGCTGCCTTTGAGCCGGATGAGCAGGGTAAAAGAGTTGAAGTCGTTGCCGATCCTGAGAGCCTTCCGGAATACATCAAACCTTTTATAACGGGTACCCCACGCAGTATATATCAGGAAGACATAGATCACCTGCGTGCTGAGACCGATATTGCCATCAGTTATGACGAAAAGGGGAGGATAACTTACATCTATATGCCCGGTGAAAAACTTGCCGATGGCACGTTTAGCTCACCTACTTATGTCAAATATGAATCCGATGAGGAAAAACCGGATGATTTAGATAAAGTTGATGAAGTTTTTGCGGACGGATCCGAAGATTATTTCGAAATAAGCAAAAAAGGCGGGGCGTGGTCCGGTAACCCCGCGTATATGCGCTGGGTAGCGTGGTGGGTGGAGCCGGTCATCTCTTATGGAACGGGGTATATTGCAAAAGCCGGGCTGGATCATGTAATAGGGGGATTCTGGCCGGGGATTGTGGCGGTAACTGTTGCCGGACTTGTCTTCTGGCTGCCGCATCGCGTTCGGGGGAAGGAAGTTCTTTGGAGCAGAAACGTTGCCGGTCTTACCCTTGGGACTTTTGCGGCAGGTATACCGTTGTATACAACAGGTCTGTTGTCTCCTCTGGCATTGGTTTCATTGGCTGTACTTACTGTCTTCCATGTATTGGTTAATATTCGTTCTTTGGATAAAGAGACAAGAAATGCCGATCAGACTGAACAGGAAGAGGCCCTGGCATGGGTGGTTGAAAACGTGAACGGCCTGGAGCATGACTATATGCGGACGGCGCTTAAACCGGAGAAAGTTGGGTTTTCAGGCGACCATAAAACGCATGAAAATGAATTAAGAAAAGAGCTGGAGCAGATACTGGAAAATATAAAATTACATACGAAGAAATTAAATCCTGAAGGCGCGTTGTATAAAGCATATCAATCATATAAGAAACACCTGGCGGGTCTTCACAGGGATATAAACGATATCTATACAGTATATGATGGGATCATCTGGCTGCAAAGAAGCAGGGAAAGATATGAGGAAAAACACGGTTTCACGGATAATATATGGAAAGAATGGGAAAAAGACAGGTCCGGGAGGCTTGGGAACATAACCCCCATCGTAAAACTGCACAAAGAACTTACCGGGCTTAGACGGGAATTGGAAGAGAAAGAAGGCCAGTTAGAGATAATAACAGTGAATCTGGACGATCTTGAGGCAAGGATGAAAAAGCTTGAAGAGGAGGGAGGAGGAAACCCGGAGAGCCTGAAAACCTTGTATGAGTTCAATATGGCAATCAACCGCAGGCTGCAAAGGGCGATCGGTAATGGGTGGCACGAATACGATGAAAAAGAAAAAGAGTTGAAGCTGAATTTGACCGGGTGCCTTATAGATCTTGTTGCGGGGGCAAAAAAGCATTTTGAAAAAGACCTGTACTCGAGCATGTTCTCAGCAATAAAACCTGAAAAGAAACGCGAAAAGATGGTAACAGCGGCCCTTTTCAACTCACATGTCCTCACTGCCGGTGAAAGGAAATCTGTTTGGAGAATGCGAGCCGCACGCAGCCTGTATAAGGAAATGAGACGGTTGAACAGCCTATCCCTGGCGGAATATACACAAAGAGAGGACGGGTTAAATAAGTTCTGGGGCATATGGAAAGCGTTTGATTTCACGGATGTACTTAAGGGAGATGAAGCGGCTCAAAAGATGATGGGGAGCATTGTCGGCGAGGATTGCTTGATCGTAAAAGATAGTATTACGCGGAAGGGAGAACCCGGAAACGGGATGACGGGTGGAGAGATCGCCGCCGAAAAGACAAAAAAAAGAACAACGATAAGGGCTTTAGCTATAGTCGCTTTGGTGATCGTTTGCGTAATAACAGGCGCTTTTTATTATCTAACAAGAGATACTCGGAGCGGGAAAAGTTTTGCGCCCGCGGGAGATGTTCATGTTACCCAGCCCGCGGGTGACGCGGAGAAACAGCGTCCGCCTCCCGAAGCTGCTCAAAAAAAAGTGCTGAAGGCCGGTCTGAAAGACGCGATAAAAAGCGGCATGAAGATAGATCCGGAAGGTATTAAACAAAGCTCCAAAATCATACAAAAAAACCTGAAAAAAATAGAAGAATTAAAAAACCAGGAACAAACAGTACAAAAAACCATAGAAACAACCGTTCAAAAGATAGAAGAACAAAAGAAAAAAATTAAAGAGAACATTTCTACCCCGGAATTGGACGCGATGTCGGAAGATCTCGATAAAAGGGCCGAAGAGCGTGAAGATACCTTATCAAAACCCGGCGAAAATATATTTCAGGAAGAAAGAGAGAACTTATTTCTTCCTGAAAAATGGAATAATGTTCCTTTAGAGGAAACATTAAATATAACCGGTAATCTGCAGGGGCAATGCAAACTTGAAAATGTTTTGGAGGAACAAAGACCGATATCGGTTGAACCTGTCGCGGAAAGCGTGGGGCATGGTTCCGGTAATGGATATCTGGGAAGCTGGGTTGCCGAGGCATTGGACGAAAATGGACGCCCGTTCACTCAATATCTCACGGAAAGAGGTTTTCCCAGAATAGACCCGATCAAAGGTAAGGTAACGACCGCCGAGCCTGAATGGGAAAGACTGATTCCCGGCGAAGATGAGACAGCTACCGGCTGGATAACAATGTCAGCGAACACCGGGTGGAATAAGACGGGTGACGCGGTGCTTGTTCTTATGGATCCTGGAAAAATGATAGTTAATGTGCAGGTCGGCATTGAAAACCATACTTCAAGTGCGGAGATATATTATGATACGGTTAACCGGATATGGTATCTGAAGTTCGATAAGGATCCGGAGTATTTCAGGGTGGGCGTGCGTGAAGCCATGGAAGGCGAACTTGGCGATTTTCGGCCCACAAAAGTGGAAGAGACAGAGGGTAGTGACTGGAGGGAAAGTCTGCCGGGAGATGTAAGGAAAATGCTGATATATGCGAAGAGCAAGTCTTTAGACGAAAAAGAAAAAGTTAAACGGGGAATATTAAACCTTTTTTATTATTCCACAAATCCCGCGCTTGAAAGACTCAGCAGGGAAGAACCCGATTTTCTGAAATTCGCGTTCAAATACCTAACCCTGGATTGTGACGGTCTGGCCATGCTGGACGCGATACTCTCTTATGAATTGGATATCCCGGTTTTTTATCAAGCAGGTATCTTTGACCCTGATCTTGACGGCAGGTTCTATTCGGGCCAAAGGCACGCTTTCCTTATAACCCCTCATGGTATAGAGGAAGCGACAAGTTTTGAGGGAAAAGCTTCGAGTCTTTTCGGCAAAAGAGCGACAAAAGAGGATTGGAAAAAGGAAGAAGAATACATTTTATCGAGAGCGGGACACGTGACTAACGGGATAAAAGACAAAGAATATCTAATGGAATTGGAAGGTAAAGAAGAAAAATTAAAGCAGAAAATGGAACGATTACGGCAGGAAAGGAAGCGGTTTGAAGAGGAAAATCCGAGAATAGGAACTTTTAAGTTCGATGAGACGGCTTATTATGAGGAACTCACGGAACATTATAAGATAAAGCTTCGGCAGCTAGGATATGATCTATATAAGTTATTAGAATATTCCGGTGAGGATAAAAGGGAAGTCATCGAGCGGAACGTTGAGCCATTGCTGGATGAGTTCAGAAATTTCGAATTTTCCGAAGAGAATGTCAAAGACAAATATCAGCTCATGGCCGCAGGACACTATATATTCGAGGCATTGCGGGAGATCGAAAAGGAAATGAAACTATATCATTGTAATTCTTCACATGATGCCGACATTGTTCCAACAAAAGACAGGATATATGCAAAAGCGAAAAAATACGCTGAAAGTAAAAATTGGGAACTTTGGGAGCCTCTTGCGGGACACCCGCCGGGGCTATTGTATCGCGCCAGGCGAAATGGCTTACTGAATGAAGATCTGACGATAAGGGAAAAAACCGGACTATTCAGGACAGACGAGCAGATCCAAGTTGATGCGACGACAACAACCTCGACTAAAATCACAGAATTAAAAATAGTGACGGATTCATTCACAGGAGAAACTTTTGATATTTCTCCTAACGCGGCGATAATCGATCATCGATGCGGAATACTCTGGATAAGGGATTTTGAGGAAGATGGGAGAAGGAAATATGATTCATTATTGGGCACAAATGCCGGAAAGTATAATGGGGAGCAATATACGGCGATCGAGCAGTTTTTGACGGTATATAACGGAAGATGGCTCGCGGTAGTAAGAATGCCGGATGGTCGGAAACGGATCATTGGCCCATTGACAGAGATGAAAGAGGGCAAAGATAATGTAAAAACAAAACTTTGGAGTGATATTGAATCAGTTTTTGTTAGGCCGGATGGTTCGTGGGTGGCTGTAGCATCTGGTGGACCTTATATGAAATCTTATGTGGGGAAATGGAAAGGAAAATCGTTTTCTTATGAAAATGTATCAGTTGAAGATAAAGAACTAACAGTGCTTCCTCCGATATTTTTTAAAGATAAATGGGTAGGAATCTGTCACCCGCATAGTAAGAGTCGGGTTTTGTTCGGTCCGGGGAAAGATGATATAGAGAAAATTGTCGGTGATAGACCGATCATAGACTGGAAAAATATGCCGGGTGATAATTTTATTATTCTTGTGGATAACGGTAACGGGACTATGAGCGCTGTCGGTCCGGGCGCAATCAAGTTTAGACAAGTGATGTACAAACGGGACAGGACGCACAGGATAAAAGATGTTTACCCGAAGGGCCTGTTGGTGCTGGAAGCTCGATCCCGAGAAGGAAATCCATATGTTGAATTTTATGGACCAGCGGCTATGGAGGCCGGGATCTATGATCATGACGAGTATAGTTCCTGCGGAGAACCAAAATTCACTTCTGATGGGAAATGGATAATTTTTGTTGTGCATCAGGATGGGGCAAGTGAATTTGTCGGGACACTGGTTAATGACCCGCGGGTTAAAGGAAAAAGATTCTTCAAGATACACAAGCGGCGATCTTCTTTGGGTGAGGAAGATGTTGTGATCATCAATGATAAAGAGTGGGCCGCGGCGGTCGTTAAACGTCCCCCGGCTGTACTGATGGGCGAAAAGGAAAAATGGGATGTCGTGGGATCCGGCGGGATAATGAACAGTTGGGAAGCTCTTTTCTCCGGCCAGCCGGATCCTTACGATCCGCAGATTACACTCAAAGAAAAGATCTATTCACAGCTTTCTAAGAGGTTATCACTTCTCGCCGGGCAGAGGTTTCTTCCGCATATTATGTCCGACGGAGAGATTTATTTACAGTTTTATAACTGGGTATCACTACGCTCTCCGGAAGGTCCGCGCTCCGCTGATAATTCAATAACGCTATCAAATAAGAGCGGTGAAACGGCTGGTTGGGTAGTAGAGGATACAGAATTAGCCGACAACCTTGGTCTCACCGGACAAATATATACACACATACCGAATATTCTTATGGATACCATTAAGGGAAAAGGAGTTATGTATAGCGGCAATATTAAAGGCGCAACTATTCGATATAATGGCATGTATTCCCAAGAAAATGAATATATCCCCAAACCCGTGCATATTGTGTATGTAGGCGATGACTTCATAACACCGAATAAAACACATTACAGCGGCAAGGTCTACAAGAACTGGCTGTCTCGTGTTGTAGGCGTATACGGTATAGGGTCGATCGAAGCCAAGCCTTACGTAAGATGGAACCGCATGGATGTATGGTGGCAATATATGAGTAACCTGGCGAAAATAGATAAGGAATATGTAGTGGCAGAGGTATCAAGTTTCCTGCGATATTTTGACAAAGAAATAGGGTGGGATACCAGTCGAAATCTATATACGGGTGAGATTTTCGGGCCTTTTCTTTCTTTTGACATAAGAAAAGTAGCCGCCTTTGTGGTCAATAACATGGAACTTTGCCGGGATCTGACGCCTGTGGACCTTTCGTCACTTTTTAAGATGTTTAAAGGAACAGAATATGAATTTTTGATCTTTGAGATAATTAAAAGCATTGATAACGGTTCTTCCGATATGGAAAGTGTCAGCCAATTGATCATCGAAACAATAAGAGGATGCGATCTTACGGAGGAAGAATGGGCTGAGATAATATCAAGATATAAGGATCATAAGGTGTCGACTTATCCTTTTCCCGGAGACCTGGGAACGATTTATATCTTTCCCCAGGATTTTAAAGAGGAATATCACGAGACCATAGATAAGCTTAATAGGTTGATCCTGAACTATAGTCCTTTTTTGTCAGAGATCCGCGAATCGGAGTTTAAGGATCTTGATGATATTTTCAGGCTGGCGAAGAAATATAATCTCAAGATACCGTATAAAGATAAAGACCTGTCGTATGACGACCTAATAGGAACATTTGTGTTCCTTATTGACAGCAACGGATTTGGAACCCGGTTTTTTGACGTACAGATCGCGCCTGAGGTCTTTTCAAGCCCCTTATACCGGATGATACGGCTCCTGCGTTCAGCCCCTGAATCCATAAAACTCGAATATGGCAATTTGAGATTGTGGCGGGGCTTGCTTGAGTCTAATGACAAACAACTATTTTTGGAACATTATGGGAAATATTTGTGGAAAAATGATATGACGTATTTAAAGAAATGGAAAGATATCAATCGAGAATTAACGAATATTTTAGGAGATAAGGTAGCAGGAGAAACAGATCCGGAATTTATATGGGCCGAGTTCCGGAAAGAATTCTCACATAATGCTATAGGCATTCTTTTTATGATAGGAATATTTTCATTTATATTGAGCTATGGCGCTGATCGGCTGAGAAGGCGGGATATCATCTTAAAAGGGTCAGCTGAGAAGGTCATCGGAAAGATATTGAAGAAGAACACCTGGTTTAAAGGAAAGCGCGCAGATACGGCGCGAGCGTTAATGAAAGAACTGTCCAAACCGCGGGGAAAAGAGTTGGATCACAAACAGCGGGCGCAGTTGGAGATCTTGCGGCTCAGCCTTCCCGGTAAGCAGCGCGTACTTTTTGATATTATGTGCTGTCTGGCGATAGAGACGCCTGATAAGGTCAAGGGATTAAGCGCACGTATGCTCAACCTTATTCCGCTTGTTACGGTCGCGGCTCTTTTTGACACTCCGGAACATAAAGCACGTCAGGCAATGAACAAGGAACTCTTGGATCTGGCATTATCTGTTCTTGTCAAAGGGGTAGAACTTGGGAAGATATATGACCGGCTCAGGGAGATACTGGATAAATACAGCATAAGATCTTTAGATACGGTTGAAAGCCGCGGTACGAATATAAACCATTATGACGAACTGCAGAAAAGGATACTGATGGAGTTCAACAGGAATATGTCCCTGCGCGTCGCACCTTCAGACAGGTATTTCCCCGGGCCCAACGGTGTTTCCATCCCAAGAGCCGGCCAGGGGAGTGAGTTCTTTGAATTTGGAGAATATGCGCCGGGTCAAAGAATAGCTTGGAAGCAGAGCGCGAGGTCCGACAGGTTAGTAAGTCTCATTGCGGAGACTGACAAAAACGAAAGAGGAAACATTCTTATAAATATGCGGACACTGTTTGATCCTGATTACGCGGACATCTGGATAAAGGATTTCGTGAAATCAATGGTCGTTATGTTCGATGAAAGGCGTGTGCACGGCAGGAAAACGCATGCGTTGAATGATCTTATATTTATCATGCCTGATGGAAGCATAGAAAGTGTAAAGATCAGGAAAGGTAAAGGACATGATATCAAAAGCGGAGGGATGAAGAAAGTTATATCGGAATTCCAGAAAAGGTACGAAACCGCGCAGGCCTGTCTTGCGCGAGGCAGATTATACTTTTATTCTGAGGGCCAGAACAGAAGATACCTGCAAAGGGCCAGTGAAAGTATTAACGGCGGCGGGAATATCGCCGAGAGTATACGTAAAAACGTTCAGGCAAAAGAACTGCGCGGCCAGGATGTGTTTTGTGTCGGCATAAAAGATAAAGAAGATGCTTCCACCCATGACATTTTAACGCAGGATGCGTCACTCATTATGAATAAATACAAAGCAAGGGCGCTTTTCTGGTCAAGGAACACGGCCGGTCCGTTCAGGCGAAAAGCGGTGAAACAACCAACTAGACCTGTTTCAAAGAAATTGGGGAAACAAATCATTAAACCGGATCATCAAAAGATAAAAGGATCCGACGAAAGATGGAACCCTCCTGTTCATAAAAACCAACATCGGACATTCCGCTTTCCGGACTATATCTGGCAGGAGTTCAAAACACTTCTTAATGCTAATGCGGGGGAAGACGTTTACAATATAGTAAAAAACCGCGGGCTTTCGTGGATAGACCCGGAAGGGAACCGTCACTGGATAGACGAACTGGATGGACTTGATGCCGGGACACTTAAGGTAATCTGGACGGCCGCGAAAAACGCTGTAAACATCGCGAACGGCAAAAACCCGCAAGACAATGGATATGTTAAAGACACTCAAGCTATCAAAGATGTTATAGCATACCATGAGGATATCCATGCACTGTTCCGTGATCAGAAATATAAAGAACTTATATCACATTTTAGGCAGAAACTGGAAGAAAAACTCGGCCCTCTCCACGAAAGCCATCCTTTTATTAAAGCTTTCAGCAAAACCTACGGCAGACCTCACGCGGGTGAGTTTCCGGAGGGCGAGTCACGGGTCACGAGCAACGAGCGACGGATCGACTGGTATTTGGAAGAATTTTTGACGCTTTCGATCCAGGAACACAATCTATTCCACGATAAGTATTTTGTCTTAAACAAGATGATAGAAATGGCGGACAAGAAAGATAAAACAGTCTTAAGCCGGAATAAAGATATCATTCGGAACGCATTAGATGCCATATTAGAAGATCATCTAATAAAATATGAAATTGAAAAAAGACAAGAACCACCGTCGTATCTCCAATATGGACATGAATATGAGACTAGACGAGGTTTAGATGATCTGCAAAAACTTTATCCCGGACTTGAAAACATTCTGGGTGATCTGCCTGAGGGAGCTGATGTTCTGGTTATCGGTCCCGGAGCGGGCTTTGAGATCCTTGATATGAAAAAAGACTATTCGCATCTCAACTTTCAATCTATAGACCGGGAAAACATATTTGAGCTAGAAGGCATAAGAATTGATATTCAAAACCGTTACAGTATCAGCGATGATGCCGAAGCTGAAGAGAAGTTAGACTATTTAAAGAGACATTTCCTGGAACATGACGTGGAAAAGGGCCTAGTCGGGAAAGGATTGTATGAAGAGAACATGTTTGACGCGGTTATCGTGGGAAGTTGGGTTATGAAGCATATAAAGAACAAACCGGCGCTTATAGAAGAGATACATAAGGTACTTAAGGTAGGAGGAGTCGGATTGACGGAGCTCATAGATATGCAAATAGCGGCAAAAAACAATTTACTGGGAGTAAAACCCCCGAAGACATTAATGGAACAAGCGGAAAAATTAAAGCAAGTGATCCGGTTTTTTAATAAGCCTGAAATAAGCAGAGGAGAATTACGCGCTGAAGCCCGCTTGTTTGGGCATAGCAGAGACACTAATATTGTGGATCTCGCGTCATTAACCATCAAGAAAACCAGCACAAGAAAACTTTCGATACCATTACGTCTGCATGATCCTGAGAATGGAATATATGTTGTGGATAGGAGAGGAGGGTCCAGTGTCAGTTCAGCCGAAAAAACAGATCCATTCATAAAACACAAAAAAGAAATACTCGATAAGCGAGGGACGCTTGATGCGGAAAAACATCTGAAACTTTATGGTCCGGAATCAAATAGTATATTGGACAAAGAGGGGAGAAAGGATCTTCTGGAAAGATTAAAAAAATACTCCAGGATCTTGGGGCAGCATATTTTCTTATCAGAGGAAACTCATGCCGAAGGCATGCAATATATAAGCGTAGAGAAAGGCCGGCCGGGAACGTATCGTTTTATCCTTAACAGGATACCTTCCGGGTTGAAGAAAAATGCCAGATTTTGTGTACCCGGATATTCATATGATCTGAGGGTCAAGGGAGTGCAGGGGACCGTACTTATGCTGGAAGACGCTATAGGTGACAGTGTGCCGTTCCCGCGGTCAGGAGAGCTTGTATTCCGCGGCGAAGATACGACATACTTTGCGCAAAAAGAGGTCGTTGATGAATTGATCAGGAACTTATCGTCGAACGGATCAGATACGACGGGGTATAAAGCCATAGACAGATTACTTAGATTGAGCAGAGATGACGTTCCTACAAGTTCTGAGAAGTTGAGGGAGAAGATCGATTATTTGGATAAAGAGATATCGCGGATAAAGATCATAACGGAGGAAGGGGAAGAGATATGGAAAGGCGACGAGTCGCAGGATATGGCGGTAAGGCTTGCTTTGTCAGGATCAAGACAGACAGTGATCCATGGTTCCCCGGGAACGGGCAAGACCAAGACGATAGTGGCGATAATACGGCAGTATGTGAGGCGAGGCAAGAAGGTTCTCCTTGTCAGCCAGCAGAACCAGGCGGTCGATCAGGCGCTGGCAAGGGTGATGGATCACGTGCCGAGCTTGAGGTTGAGTAATGAGGCCAAAGAAGAAATGAAGAAATACGGCACCGACAGGATATGGTCGGGAAACACCGTTGCCAGAAACAGGTTTGAACGCGATATACGGGGCAATAACACGGGGTATCTCATAGCTTCGACCAACATAAGCCTGGTGACGGATAAGTTCTACGGAAAGAACAATCTGAAAGGCAGGGATTTTGACGTAGTCATAATGGATGAATCATCGCGGACACAATTGACAGAAGCGCTGGTTCCCATGAGGTATTTAAAAAGCGACGGTAAGCTTATAGTGGTGGGGGATGCGAAACAGTTGAAGCCCCATAGAGATATGGATATCGAGAAACGTTTCAGAATGAACGGGAAGACCGGTGTGACGAAAAAAGATTTGGATGGGTTTTATGGCAGCGTGCTTGATGAAATGGAAGGTACCGGAATTGCCGATGAAGTCATGCTTTCTACCAACTGGAGGAGCCGTCCGCTTCTTGCTAAATTAGTATCGGAAGTATTTTATAACAGCGAAGTGAACCTTCGCGGATGGGAAGAGTTCACTCCCGCGACATTGAACCTGAAATTGATAGATACCGATTGGGATAAGAAGTTGGTATTCGAAGAAAGCGGTAATGAATTCGGCAGAAATGGAACGAGCCTTATGAACAGGAGATCAGCGACGATGGTAACTAATATGGTAAAAACTTATATGGAAAAGCCTGAGACAAAAGCGGAAGATATCACGATAATAACGTTCTACGAAGCGCAGAAGGTCATGATAGAAACGCTGCTTGAGAACCTGTATCCTGATGGTAAAAGGACAAGAGTGTTTACCGTGGACAGTTATCAGGGCGGGGAAAATAAAACCATAATAATAGATTTTGTAAGGAGCAACCTGAAAGGAAAGATAGGTTTTATGAGAGATATGAACAGGTTAAGGGTGGCCATGTCCCGGGCCGAAGAGCATCTGGGACTTGTAATGGACTCAAGGGTGTTCATGGAGGATCCGGAGACTATCGATGAAGAGGACAAAGAAGTGAGGGACGCGTTAAAAAAGATAAATGAGTTTTATGAAAGAGAGGTTTTGAGCGTTTTCCCGGACGCTGAATTCCGGAAATATAAGACCAACGGAAATGGATCGGAAGAGCTTGAAGAGGAAGACCAGGAAGTTCCTGATGATATGGAAGACGCAATAGAAGAGGACGATATTGAAACCTCTGTTCCTTCGGATCTCATTGCCGGGAGGTACAAGGTGCTAGGTGAGATCGAATATGTTAACGGAAAAATTGTATTTTTAGCAGAGGATACAAAAAAAGACGTAAAAATATTTATTGAACTTCCCGCGCGAAAAGCGGAAAACGGCGAATTTAAAAAAGGGTCACTGATCAGTGAAATCCATAATATCACGAAGGATATATTAGACGTGATACCGAAGGGCAATAGATTCCTCCTGGAGCCCAATGAATACGGCATACTCAAGATAATCAGGGGAGATATCCTGGCTGTAGTGGATCCTTCCGCGGGAGAAGAAAAAGGAAAGAAAACTAACCCCAAAAAGAAAAAAGCCGTGGGGGGCAAGGAAATAGGAATAAAATTCGGTGATAAAAGAAGAGTTCGAGAAGAATGGGCGAGGGGTAAAAATAAGGGTTTTATGGGGAAATTTGAGGAAGTTAAAGATGAGTCGGGAATAGTCATAAAACCGGTAGTTATCTCCGGAGATAACGGTAAACTGGAAGGAATTGTGCGCAATCTTGATACCGGGGTTGAATTTGACCTTGCGGAGATGGAGCAGGAAGTGATCTCGGGAAGCGAAGATGTGCGAAGATACTCTGAAGAAAAAGCGGCTAGGATAAAAGAACTTTTAGAGGATGTTATGCCGGTGGATTCTGAAAAACGGTTTATAGAGGAAATTTTAGACAATTTTCTTTGTAATAATCTACCGGATAATATCATCCTGACGAAGGGAGGCGTTCAAGGATTTTTCGGCATCGCGATAGAGGGGCATGCAGGCAGCCATTTTGATATAAAAAGGCGAAAAGTCCTGGCGATAGACACAGATCTTGCGGACAAAAATCCTATATCCTTTTTGCATGAGGTCATGGAATATTTTAAATATATAGCGCAGGAGGATGAATATGAAGGGTATATTACGGCTATCTATAAACTTCTTGAAGATGTAGATCTGTTAAAAAGCGCCGAAGTGAACAAATTTTCCGGCCGTACCTGGTTTGAGGCGCATGAGTTTAAGTACCGTACCCAGGGGCGACGAGACTATTTTTCTGAAAACCGTGCGCATTATTTGATACGGGCTTTCACCAGACAGGTTTTTAAAGAACATGATTTTGAGTTGACACAGGTCATAACGGCCACCGGCATGTATGAGACGGCGCAAGAGCTGGTCCCGGCCGTTGTTAAAATGATGAGAAAAGCCCCGATATACGCGATAGAACCCGCCGCGTCGCTGGAAAGTGTTTCACCTGTGATAGATTATTTGAGACAGACGGAACGATCGTTAGATAAGGGCGGACATAACATACATGCCAGGAGTTATCTCGCTGATGAGGGTTGGGTTTGGAATATCAGACAAGAATTAGGTAAGGTGATACCGGATTTTTATACAGACGTAACCAGTTTTGAGGGGAAGAACCGCGATGAGAACAAAACAAGGATGGTTATACGTCTCAAATCATCAGACGAAAAAGATCCGGTATGTGAGGAAGCAGTGATCAGGACTTTTATTATTGCAAGGCTTATCGAGTGCATAAGTAAGGATAATAAAGATCTTTCCGACGAAGAAAAGGAAAATATCGCGGAAGAGATAATCAATAAAAAAGTCAGGTTTATTGCTGCCTATTTCGGGAATACGGAACGCCTGAATACTGTGATCGACCTTTTTACGGATATCACTGTGGTGGAATGCGACAGGTATGGACGGGATTCGCACGGTAATTTTAAAAAAGACGGTTATTCGGAAGAAGTGCCGGAGCATCTTGCCGAACGGTTGTTGTGTTTATTGCGGTCATCTATCACAAACTACGATGAGATCATAAGAAAGGCGGGAGGGGAAGATATTCCCGAAATCCTGAAAGCCCTTTTCTCGGGATCCGTTATGCGTATAAGATCGGTTGACTGGGGAACCATAGCCGACTGGAAGAGGTCCTGGGACGCGGTACTTAAATCGCTATAGTAAGGTTACGGATAACAGGGTTCGCCTCGCCCAGGAGGGCTCCCCTCGACTTCCTCGGGACAGGCGGCACTTCCTCGGACATTACGTCCTCGGTTGCAGGGTTCAGGATTAAGCCAAAGAGTTAGAGAGGCAAACAGGTCATATATGAGAGGATCGACCCAAAAGAGATGGAATAAATTTCCGCACAAGACTTACCCCTCATAATACATATAATATACTTGCAAATCTACTAATACCTTGCTACAATACGGTCTAAAAATAGTGCCCGCATAGCTCAGTTGGTAGAGCAACTGACTCTTAATCAGTGGGTCCAAGGTTCGAGCCCTTGTGCGGGTACCAGTAAATCTGGCGGAGCCAGATTTACAGAGCAATCGAGATCCGAGATTCGAAAATAGATGTTGTGTCCTGCCTAAGGCAGGACGACTGGATGGGAAAGCAGCGAGATTGCGGTCGAATATCTAATCTCGATTTTCTAGGTTAGAGGGGCTCGAAGAGAGACAACGAGCCTTTAGTCTAGGGGAGCTGTGAAAAGGGTGAACAGCGACCCACAAACGAGATGGCGAATGGCCGACCGAAGGGCGCGGATGTTTTCTGATACGAACGTTAGTGAGTGTCAGTGAAAAGGTTTAAGCCCGTAGGCGCCGAGCCCTTGTGCGGGTACCATTCTTCTTCGCCCTTCGACAGGAGGGCGAAGCGGTGGGGCTTCGAAGAAACAAGTTCTTGATATGAGGTAAGCGAAGAAGAATGCCTCTGCGAAGCATCACCGAAAATTGATTGGAGGAATGCGAAGCAGGGCAAGGCCGAAGCAGGAGTTTTGGATAGTTATTATGAAGTGTCCACCTTCGCCAAATTAATTAGATATTAATAGGCTTCGGTGAGATAAATTCAACTAACAAATTTCACTGCGCTGTCGTTTGTGAAATTTGAGTTTCATTTGCGCCCGTAGCTTCCGCCTTCGCCGAACTATTTGTATGCTATCTGGCTACGGCGGACAAGTTTAATTCGTAGTTGGGCTTTGCAAAGTACAGTCGTAATGTTTTGGACATTTGTACAACAAGCGGGTGTAGCTCAGTTGGTAGAGCATCACGTTGCCAACGTGATTGTCGTCGGTTCAAGTCCGATCACCCGCTCCATTCTGCTTCGCTCTTCTATAATAGGGGTTAGCTGGTAGAGCTTCGCAGAAATTAATATTGCGTAAGTCTCTACGTAGCCGTACCATAGTTTAAATGTATAACGGCGAAGTAGGTCCATTCTTCTTCGCCCTTCGATAATAGGGCTCGCTGGTACGAAGTTTCTTCGAAGCTGTACCGTTGTTTACTTTTTGAACAGCGAAGAAGAAGGGCTTCGAAGAAACAAGTTCTTGACATGAAGTAAGCGAAGAAGAATGCCTCTGCGAAGCATCACCGAAGATCGATTAGAGGAATGCGAAGCAGGGCAAAAAAATCGCCCTTCGATAATTGAAAAACTGGTAGGGCTTCGAAAAAATAAGTTCTTTTAAAATCTCTACGAAACCTCACTGAGGGATCAACTGGTGAAAGCTGAAGTAGGATTCTGCTGCGCTCTTCGAAAATATAGTAGATGGTAGAGCTTCGCAGGAATTGACATTATATAAGTCTCTACGTAGCCGTACCATGGTTTAAATGTATAACGGCGAAGTAGGATACTTCTTTGTCCTCTGTTCATACGGATCGACACTGGGCTTTGAAGAGATCGCAAAGGGCGGGGAGCATAGATAGCATGAAGATAATAGAGCTGTTGGACAAAGAAGCTGTGTCTGTGGATATTCAGTCAAAAGACAAGGACAGTGTGTTGTCCGAGATAGTGGGTCTTTTGGTGTCTTCGGGTACCGTGAAAAAGTCGGATAACGAAGAAATATTAAGGAGACTTAAAGAAAGGGAGTCCCTCGGTTCTACCGGTATAGGAAAAGGGGTAGCGATACCTCACGCGAAATGTCCAAAAGTGAAAAAAATGACAGCCGCTTTCGGAATATCGAAAAACGGCGTGGATTTCAAATCACTTGATGGAGAACCCACATACATTTTCTTCCTTTTAGTCGCTCCCGGGGAAACCCCGGGGCCTCATCTTAAAGCTTTAGCCAGGATATCTCGATTATTGGATGATAAGTTTGTAAGAGATAGATTGCGGGCCGCAGGCAATGCAAAGGATCTTTTGAAAGTTATCAAAGAAGAAGAGCAGAAGAAAACGCAGTAAGAAAGTTCCAAACCCGCGGTGTGTATACACACCGCGGGTTTTCTTGCCGAACTCTTATGACCTGTTTCTGTTTCTATTGGGAGACTGTAACACATGGGAAGACTGAAGTGGCTATATCCCGGAATGCTTATAAAAAGATGGATATCCTTATCTATTTTCGGGATATTGATGATATCCATGGGGTTCGTTATTGTTATAGCGGAAAGGAATCCGGAGAGCAAGGCTATGGCCGGGATAATCATGATCGCCGGTATTCTATGCGTGATAGTGGCTGTTAAAAGAATATTAAGGTCTTTCATGACAGTCCTTATCCCCAGGCCTCCCGTTAACGAAGACGATCTGGTGAATAAGATATACGAAAAACGTATACTGGAAAAGGGCCCCAAGATAGTCGTTATCGGGGGCGGTACGGGTCTGTCCACGTTGCTCACGGGTATCAAACAGCGTACGAGCAATATAACCGCGATAGTTACGGTAGCGGATGACGGCGGATCTTCGGGCAGGCTGCGTGAAGAATTCGATGTTTTGCCCCCGGGAGATATACGCAATTGTCTTGTGGCTCTGTCCGGTTCCGAAGATCTCTTGGGAGCGCTTTTTCAGTTCCGTTTTACAAAAGGCGAGGGTTTGCACGGGCATAATTTCGGAAATCTTTTTATTACGGCTCTTACCAGAGTTACCGGGGATTTTGCCAGTGCCATAAGAGAGTCCAGTAAAGTTCTTGCCATACGGGGAAATGTATTTCCGGCGACACTTCAGAGAGTGAAACTTGTCGCACGGCGTGAAGATGGAAGAGAGACCGTGGGAGAAACCCGCGTGCGGGAAGAAAAAGGAAGCCCGATAGACCGTATAGCTCTTATGCCGGCGGATTGCAAGGCCACACAGGAATCTGTCGAGGCTATACGGCAGGCCGACGCCATAATACTCGGACCGGGAAGTTTGTACACGAGTGTTCTTCCTAATCTTCTTATAGAGGGGATACGGAAGGAAGTAATAAAGGCTAAAGTCCCGAAGATATACATATGCAATGTTATGACCGAGGCCGGGGAGACAGATGGTTATTCCGTAAGCGACCATGTGAGAGCCGTATTGAAACATACTCATCCCGCGGCCGTTAATTTTTGTATAGCCAATACCGCGATAATACCCGAGGTTTCTTACGAAAAATACAGGCAGGAGGACAAATTTCCGGTAAAGCTTGATGCTAAGGACGAAGAATGGTTTAAAAGGGAAAACATACGTTTGATAAAAGCCCGTATAGCCGGTGCGCAGGAATTCGTAAGACATGATCATATAAAACTTAGCAGCGTTATTATGGATATACTGAGCGAATATAGGGAGCAGTAATTGAATAAAATAAAATTCTCAATGGCATTTCATTGCTATCAGCCCGTTTTTAACTTTGACGGAGAATTCGAGAATGCGTACCAAAAAGCCTATTTGCCGCTCTTGGAGATGTTCGAGCGTTACCCCGGCATAAGAGCGTCTTTTCACTACCCAGGGAATATGATCGAATGGTTCCGGAAGGATCATCCGGAGTACATAGATAAACTCAGAAAAGCCCTTTCCAGAGGTCAGATAGAGATGCTCGGAGGGTGCTATTATGAGCCCGTGATGTCCATTATTCCCGAAGAAGATAGAAAGGCGCAAATGGAAAAGAACAGCGCCATTATGCGGGAGACGTTCAATTCTAAACCTCGCGGAGCATGGCTGGCCGAGAGGGTATGGGACCCGGAACTGGTCGATACGCTGATAGAGTCCGATATTGAGTACACTATACTGGACGACAATCATTTGTTAAGGGCCGGTGCGGTAAAAGAAGACCTTTTTCGGCCATGGAACATTGAGGAAAAGACCGGGGATATTGTGATCTTCCCGGCGAACAAGACCCTGAGGTACTTGATGCCGTTCCGGTCTCCGGGGCATGTTCTGGAATATATGAAAAAGATCTTACACGGATCGGCCGGGGATAAATGTCTTTTTTTCGCGGATGACGGTGAAAAATTCGGTGCGTGGCCGCACACATATAAACTTGTATACCAGCAGGGATGGCTTGACAGATTCTTCTCTCTTCTCAGAGAGAATTCCGAAACGGTCGAAACATGCACATACTCAGAGATATTGGATACGGTAAGTGCTAACAGGATAAAGAATCTGCCCCCTTCAAGTTATAGTGAAATGATGGAATGGAGCAAAGGTGATTTTACGAATTTTTTTAAAAAATATCCGGAAGCTGACAGAATGCATAAACGAATGATATACATCAGCGGCCTGCTGAAAGAAGCCGGGGAAACGGGGGCTAAAAAAAATGAAGACCCGAGAATAGAGGCCGCCAAAACGGAACTGTATAAATCTCAATCAGGTTGTGCCTACTGGCATGGGACTTTTGGGGGTGTCTATCTTCCTCACTTAAGAGCGGGCGTATATCATCATCTAATAAGGGCCAAGGGTCTTATAGAAGGGGACAAACCCTCCGTAATGAGGTCGGCGGAATACGATATGGAGGGAGGATATAAGGAAACCGTTATAGGTAACGATATTATGGATATTTTTCTAAGTTCCTTAAACGGCGGAGGGATAAGCGAACTGGACCATAAGCCTCGGGCCGTGAATCTCGTGAACTCCATGTCCAGAGTGAAAGAACAATACCACAACAAAGTTAAATGGAGATATTTTCAGCGCATAGCGCAGGCTCGGCGTGCTATAACCCAGGGCATGTCGGCGGACATACATGACGCTTTGGGAGTAGGAGAGAGGGGATTAAAAAAATTCCTGCATTATGACCGCTATGTAAGAAATTCTTTCATAACGCATATATTTGACAGGAATGTTCCTTTCGACAAGATGTATGCGGGTATTTCTGGGGACGACTCTTTCCTTAAAGGTGCTTATGATCTTTCGGTCGAGGCTCATAAAGACCGTATTACGGGAGTATTCAGTAAAAGAGAAAAAATAGTGATAAGCGGGGGAAAAGCCCTGGATATAGGTGTCGAGAAAAAAGTACAGATCGACGCAAGCCAGGTAATAGATCTTACTCATACGGTGAGGGACCATACTTCTGCGGAGAAGGACTCCCCTATAAGGTGTGCCATAGAGTTCAACTTTTTAATATGGGACGAGAAAAGGATGAATAGGCCTTTCTTTTCAAAGACGAAGGACCTTGTATTGAAAGACAGGTATTCGGGATCAAGTCTTACCTTTTCTTTTGACCGGGAGAAAGATGTTCTTACCTACCCGGTATATAGTGTGAACGAAACGGAAATGGGTCTTAAAAAGACCTTCCAGGGGATGTCGGTCATAGTCGGAGGGGCAAATAACTCATTGAAGACTGGACTTGAAGACAGTATCGGTATTAGAATAAGGATAGAGTAGCATGGAAGCTAGAAAGGATATAGAGATAAAGAATAAGACCGGGTTACATGCCAGGCCGGCGGCTATGTTCGTGCAGGTAGCTAATAAATATGAGAGCGAGATAACCATATTAAAAGATGACCAAGAAGTTAATGGGAAATCCATAATGGGAATATTGATGCTTGCGGCTGAAAAAGGGACAAAGATCACAATAATAGCCGAAGGGGACGATGCCCCGGCGGCCGTGGAAGAGCTTTCGAATATATTACTTAATGATGGGGAAAACGAGCCGTTCTAAAGGAAAAAATACCATGGGCGAGACGAAAAAGAAAAAAACATTGACCGAAAAGAGAAAACAGATACAGCTGAAGGGTATACCCGCTGCTCCCGGTATTGCCATAGCGAAAGTGCATATTTACGGGACGGAAGATATCGTGCCGCGGGAACATCCCGTGAGTGATCAAGAGATACCCTCTGAGATAAGCAGGTTCAGAGAAGCCCTGAAGAATACCAGAAAAGAAATACTCGCTATCGAGAAAAAGATATCCAAAGAAATGGGAGTTGAGCACGGGAAGATATTCAGCGCGCATCTTTTGGTGCTTGAAGACAGCGTGCTTGTCCAGGAAGTAATTATAAGGATCAAGAAGAAAAAGAAGAACATTGAATCTATTTTTGCGGAAGTCCTCAATAGATACATAAGCGTTCTTTCCGGCGCCAGAGATGAATATTTGCGCGACAGGATAAGTGATATTACCGATGTGGGGAAAAGGATATTACGGAATCTTTTGGGAGCCGAGGAAAGGACCCTGGGAGAGCTTGAAGATAAATCCATAGTTGTCGCATATGACCTGTCGCCTTCCGATACGGCAATGATGCATAAAGGCAGAGTTCTGGGTTTTGTTACCGATATAGGAGGCAGGACGTCCCATACCGCTATAATGGCAAAATCCCTGGAAATACCGGCTGTGGTCGGGCTGGAATCGGTAACTGACGTTGTCAAGAACGGGGATCAGATGATAGTGGACGGGATACATGGGGTTGTTATCGTTAATCCTACAAGGCTGCTGCTTGAGAAATATCAGGAAGAGAAACTGAGATATGAACGTCTGGAACACGAACTGGTAGAGCTCAAAACACTGCCCAGTGAAACACTTGACGGTAAAAAATTCACAGTTGCCGGCAATATCGAGCTGCCGGAAGACGTGGCCAGTGTCATATCGCACGGAGCAGAGGGGATAGGTCTGTACAGGACGGAATATTTCTATATGAATCGGCGTGATCTGCCCAGCGAAGAAGAACAGTTTAACGCCTATAGAACAGTGGCAAACAGGATAAAGCCGAATAATGTCGTTGTCCGAACACTTGACCTGGGAGGAGACAAATTCTTATCCCAACTGGACGTTCCTAAAGAGATGAACCCTTTCTTGGGCTGGAGGGCCATACGGTTCTGTCTGGCAAGACCCGCTATATTCAAAACTCAACTGAGGGCTATATTGAGAGCCTCTGTGTACGGGAATCTGAAGCTGATGTACCCCATGATATCGGGGGTAGGGGAATTCCGTCAGGCTAATACTCTTCTTGAAGAGGCCAAAAAAGAGCTGCGTTCCGAGGGTCTGCCTTTTAACGAGAATATACAGGTTGGCGCTATGATAGAGGTTCCTTCGGCGGCTATTACCAGCGATATACTGGCGAAAGAAGCCGATTTTTTCAGCATAGGGACGAACGATCTTATACAGTATGCGCTGGCCGTTGACAGGGTCAATGAGAAAATCGCGTATCTTTATGAGCCGACGCATCCGGCGGTACTCAACCTTATAAGAATGGTGATAGAGAACGGTCACAAGGAAGGGATACCTGTGGCGTTATGCGGTGAGATGGCCGCAGATGTCGCGCTGACCATGATACTTTTGGGGCTTGGGCTGGATGAGTTCAGCACGTCGCCGATAGCTGTCCCGGAGGTAAAGAACATAATAAGGTCCGTGAATTCCTTTGATATGAAAAAGATCGCGGAAGAGGCCTTAGGATTCACTACGGGTAGTGAAGTCAGGGCCTTTGCCAAGGCAAAGCTCAAAGAGCTGGTGCCCAAGATGATGATAGACATTGAATAACGGTTCCGGAACCGAAAGGAATGACATGAAAGGATTGATCTTAGCCGCGGGATATGGTACCAGGCTATATCCATTGACGCTGGACAGACCTAAACCTCTGATAAAGGTCGGAGGGAAAACGATACTGGAAAGGTTGCTCAGAAAATTCGAACAGATAGATAATTGCGATAAGGTCTATATCGTTACTAACAACAAGTTTGCCGGGATGGTGGCAAGCTGGACGGCGACAAAGGATTTTTCAGTAGGCATAGAGATAGTGAACGACCGCACGGATTCCAATGAAGACAGATTAGGGGCCATAGGGGACATTAACCTTGTCCTGGAAGAAAAAAAATTCGAAGAAGATGTCCTTATAGTGGCCGGGGACAATCTTTTCGAGTTCAGTATGTCCGATTTTCTGTCTTTTGCCAGGGGAAAAGGAAAACTTAGCGTAGCGCTTTTTGACGTAAAAGAGAAGGAACTGGCTAAGAGGTACGGCATAGTGTCCATCGGTGAAGAAGGCAGGATAACGGGTTTTCAGGAAAAACCGGCGGATCCCCAAACTACTCTTGCTTCGACAGGCATATACTACCTTCCCGGAGAAGACTTGGAAAAGGTCGGCGAATACCTGAAGACCGGGCTGACGAAAGACGCTCCGGGAAATTTTGTTAGATGGGTCACGGAAAAGCATGAAGCGTTCGGATACGTTTTTACGGAGGGATGGTACGATATAGGCGATAAGAGATCTTTGGAAAAAGCGGACATAGAATACAGGGAGAGAGAGCTTTAAGAAAGGAGAAAACGGAGAATGAAACACAAATATTTTTTCACATCAGAGAGCGTGACGGAGGGACATCCGGATAAAGTGTGCGATCAGATATCCGACGCGGTGCTGGATAAAATATATTCGGAAGATCCATCCGGAAGGGTGGCCTGTGAGAGCATGGTGACCACAGGTCTTGCTTTTGTCGCGGGAGAGATATCCACTTCCTGTTATGTGGATATACCGAAGATAGTGAGGGATACCATAAGGGATATCGGCTACACGGACGCTAATTACGGGTTCGATTACCTTACCTGCGGAGTGATAACGTCCATACAGGAACAGTCGCCGGATATCGCTATGGGAGTAGATACCGGGGGAGCCGGAGATCAGGGAATGATGTTCGGATACGCTTCGGATGAGACAAAGGAACTTATGCCTATGCCGATAACTTTGGCTCATGCTTTGACCAAGCGTTTGGCTCGCATAAGGAAGGAAAAACTCGTGGACTATCTGCGCCCGGACGGGAAAAGCCAGGTAACCGTGGAATATGACGGAGGGAAACCTAAAAGAATTGAGGCGATAGTTATCAGCGCTCATCATGATTCGGTCGCGAAAATGAGCGATATACACAATGATATGAAAGAGCTTGTGATCAAGAGTGTTATTCCGGCGGATCTTATGGACAAGGATACAAAGATCTTTATTAATCCGACAGGAAGGTTCGAGGTCGGAGGCCCTCAGGGTGATACCGGAGTTACAGGAAGGAAGATAATAGTCGATACTTACGGCGGGGTAGGAAGCCACGGCGGCGGAGCGTTCAGCGGGAAAGACCCCACAAAAGTCGACAGGTCAGCCTCGTATATGGCCAGGTATGTGGCCAAGAACATCGTCGCATCCGGCTTAGCTAAAAAGTGCGAAGTGCAGTTGGCGTATGCCATAGGAGTGGCGGAGCCTGTAAGTATAATGGTGAACACTTTTAACACCGGAAAGACGGAAGATGAAAAGATCGTTAAATTGATAAGAGAAAACTTCGATCTCTCTCCGGGCGGGATAATCGAAAAGCTCAGATTAAGAAGGCCCATATACAAAAGTACAGCGGCTTACGGTCATTTCGGCAGGACCGGGGAAGGTTTTACATGGGAAGAGATCGATATGGCGGAGACGTTGAAGAAAGCCGCTAAATAGGCGTAGATTTTGGAAATAAGTAGGGGCACGGCATGCCGTGCCCGTACAATTTTTATTGTGGAGGAAAATAAATGACTACTTTGACGGGTAACGATTACAAGGTCAAAGATATCACTCTCGCGGATTTCGGTAGGAAAGAGATCGACATAGCGGAACATGAGATGCCCGGACTTATGTCCATAAGAAGGAAATACGCTTCCGAAAAGCCTCTAGCGGGAGTGAGAATAATGGGATCGCTGCATATGACCATCCAGACGGCGGTGCTTATCGAGACTTTGGTCGAGATGGGAGCCGATGTGCGTTGGGCAAGCTGCAACATATTTTCCACGCAGGATCACGCGGCCGCGGCTATAGCCCGGAAAGGTATACCGGTATTCGCGTGGAAGGGGGAGACCCTTGAGGAATTCTGGTGGTGCACAGAGCGCGCTATAACATTTCCGGGAAATAAAGGACCTCAACTTATCGTTGACGACGGAGGGGATGCTACCTTGATGATACATATGGGGGTCGAAGCGGAGAGGTCACCCGGATCTCTAGATAAAAAAGCATCGGGAGAAGACGAAGAAGAGCTGATAAAACTGCTCAAACGGTCCCTTAAGTCTTCTTCCGGGAAATGGACGGCTATAGCCGGGGAATGGAAAGGTGTTTCCGAAGAAACGACCACAGGGGTTCACCGTCTACAGCGGATGATGACAGACGGAACACTTCTTGTGCCGGCAATAAATGTTAATGACTCGGTGACGAAATCGAAATTCGATAATCTTTACGGATGCCGGGAATCACTTGTAGACGGCATCAAGAGAGCTACAGATGTAATGATAGCGGGTAAGGTAGCCGTGGTTTGCGGGTATGGGGATGTCGGTAAGGGCTCAGCTCAATCATTAAGAGGACTGGGCGCTAGGGTAATAGTGACAGAAATAGATCCCATATGCGCTTTACAGGCCTCAATGGAAGGTTTTGAGGTGTCAACGGTAGAAGATGCCTTGAACGAAGGGGACATATATGTTACGGCCACCGGGAACAAGGACGTTATAAGAATAGAGCATATGAAAAGCATGAAAGATCAGGCCATAGTATGCAATATAGGCCATTTTGACAATGAGATAGAAGTCGCGTCGTTAGAAAAATATCCCGGAATAAAAAAGGTCAATATCAAACCGCAGGTAGATAAATATATCTTTCCCGGGGGAAAAGAGATCTATCTTCTTGCCGAAGGAAGGCTGGTAAACCTAGGCTGCGCTACGGGGCATCCTTCTTTTGTGATGTCAAATTCTTTTACTAACCAGGTTCTGGCTCAAGTGGATCTATGGAAGAACAAGGATGTGTATGGGAATAAGGTATACAGGCTGCCTAAGTGCCTTGATGAAGAAGTTGCCAGGCTTCATCTGAAAAGAATAGGGGTAAAACTCACTAAACTTTCAAAAGAACAGTCAATATATTTGGGCATTCCTGAAAACGGCCCGTATAAACCGGAACATTATAGGTATTAAGTATCAGGGGAGAACAGTTTAAAAGTCGAAGGTGGAAGTTTTGAGGACACTCTTCCCGTGGGAGTATAAACCCTGGTAGAAGAATGTCCCCAGAATATATTTTTATTTTTTAATTTCGCTATACGATATACGAATATAACACCATGCGCCATGTTCTATGCGCTATGCTATTAAAGTCTAAAAGTCAGTTAAATAAAGTTACCAGAAACCGGTTACCAGTTACCAGAGCTTTAACCTTAGAGCTACAATCAATATAACGCTATACGCTATACGATATACGCTATATTAATATAACACCATGCGCCATGTTCTATGCGCTATGCTATTAAAGTCTAAAAGTCAGTTAAATAAAGTTACCAGAAACTGGTTACCAGTTACCGGAGAAAAGACGTAGGTTACTGGTTACAGGTAACAGGCAACTGGTTATTTTGAAGAAGCAGGCCTGACAGCGTTAACCAAGTTAGATAGTCGGGAGCTTAAAGGAATGGAGTTTATGAACACAAACATTAAGCGCATAGGTGTTATGACATCGGGCGGGGACTCGCCCGGGATGAACGCGGCCACGAGAAGCGTTGTGCGTAAAGCCGTGCATGAAGGACTGGAAGTAAGGGGCATCTTAAGGGGATATGAAGGACTCATAAACGGGGAGATGATAGAACTTAATTCTCGCAGTGTGAGCAATATTCTTTCACAGGGAGGGACTATACTTAAGACCGCGAGATCGGCGGAATTTCTCACAAAGGAAGGTCAGGCAAAGGCCGCTAAGAACGCTAAAAAGAACGGATTGGATGCTATCGTGATAAACGGAGGTAACGGTTCTCTTCAGGGGGCCATGGTCCTTGAGAAGGAATGGGGGATAAAGACCATAGGGCTTCCGGGAACCATAGACAATGACCTCGGTCATACGGATTATACGATAGGGTCACACACGGCAGTAGATACCGTCCTGTGGGCCATAGATAAGATCAGAGACACCGTTTCCAGTATGGAAAGAATATACGTAGTAGAAGTTATGGGCCGGGAAGAACCATATATAGCCGTTATGGCAGGATTGGCCGGCGGAGCCGAAGAGGTGTTTTTTCCGGGCATGAATTTCGATATCGAAAAGGTAGCCGAAGAAATAGAAAACGCCGAGAAAAAAGGAAAAAGAAGCTGGATCATAATCGTATCGGAAGGGTTTTCGACCGCTTCTGCTCTCTCCGAAAAGATACAGGAAAAGACGGGCTGTGAAGTGCGCGGGGTGACACTGGGGCACATACAGAGAGGGGGGGCTCCCAATGCTCCCGATAGGATACTTGCTTCCAGAATGGGCGCATACTCCGTCGATGCTCTTTTAAAGGGAGAATCCGGTAAGATGGTAGCTATAAGCGGAAATAAACTGCACCTTGTTCCTTATGAAGACGCATGCTTTGACAGGCAGCAGGACCAAGAGATCAACAACGAACTATACGCTTTGACAAAACTCCTTGCATCATGAAAATAATACCGAGATATTTACTCAAAGAACTCGGATATCCGTTCATAGCGTCCTTGCTGATATCCACCATAATACTCGCCGCGGGAAATATTATTCAGACTGCTGACATGGTGATGAACAAAGGAGTGGAGTTCCTACAGGTAGCGAAAATATTCCTGCTGTTCTTGCCCTATGTGCTTATCTTCACTATCCCTATATCCGTTCTGGCAGCTGTTCTTTTGGGTTTTGGAAGATTATCCAGCGATAATGAGATAACAACTCTGAGGACAAGCGGAGTAAGTTTGTATGAGGTGATCTTCCCTATATTGATCTGCGGTCTGCTTATAAGCATGTTCAGTATACCTTTGAACGACAGAATACTTCCGGAATCTGAATTTGCGGCCAGGAGACTTCTCAAGAGAATAGGTATACGGCATCCGGGGGCCATGCTTGAGCCGGGTGTTTTCGTGAAAGGGTTCAAGGACTACATAATTTTCATACACGGGGTTAAGGGTAATATGCTGGAAAATATCCGAATATACCAGCCCAGGGACAATAAACCCACACGGACCATAATCGCGAAAAGCGGAAAAATAATATCGGTTCCCGAAGAAGACAGCGTAAAACTTCGGTTATCAGACGGGACCGCTGACGAAGTATCAGCCGATAAGCCGGATGAATTCTATAAACTTTCGTTCAAAGATTATTATATGACGCTAAGCCTCGAAAATACCGTTGACACTAAGAATATACAGAAGAAAGCCCGTGAAAAGAGCATAAAAGAACTGTTAGCGGACATAAAGGACCTGGAAAAAGATAAGATCAACGTAGTGCCATTGCGCATAGAGCTCCATAAAAAGATAGCCCTGGCCTTTTCTAATCTGGTCTTTATCCTCGCGGGTATTCCTTTGGCGATAACTACGCATAGGAGAGAAAGGTTCATAGGGTTCGGTTTGGCAATGGGTATATTTCTTGTATATTGGGGTATAATGCTGAGCGGTATAGCCTTTGCGATACGGGGGATCGTGCCCGCGTGGGTGGGAGTATGGGCCGCCGATCTTATACTGGCCGTTATGGGTATCAATATGTTCCGCAGGATAACGAAGGTGTAAATAGCAGTCGAAAAGTCTAAAAGTCGAAAGGTCAGTTAAATAAAGTTACCAGAAACCTGTTACCAGTTACCGGAGAAAAGACGTAGGTTACTGGTTACAGGTAACAGGCAACTGGTTATTTTGAAGAAGCAGGCCTGACAGCGTTAACCAGGTTAGATAGTCGGTAGTTTAAAGGCATGGAGCTTCGGTCAATATAACGCTATACGATATACACTATACTATATACCACGGGAATTATGAGAATACTTGAAAAACATGTCCTGAAAAGTTATATATCAGCCTTCTTATTGTGTATAGTGCTCCTGATAGTTCTCGGTGTAATAGGAGATATACTCGGCTTTCTGGACGACATATTTAAGAATAACATACCCTTAGGAAGCATAATATCCTTTTACCTGCATCTTGCTCCGTTCGCGTTCGTGAACATGGTGCCGTTCGCGTGTCTTTTGAGCTCGGTATATGTGTTCAATTCTCTAAGTAAGAACCATGAGATCACCGCGGTCATAGCGAGCGGATTAAGTCTGTGGACCCTTCTTAAACCCGTTCTTTTCGCTACGTTCGCTCTATGCCTGGTGACTTTTATAGTGAACGATAAACTGGTTCCCGTGACCATGCAGAAGGCGGGGGACATCAGGCAGAAAGAACTGGAAAACGGGGACGGTAAGGAGAATGAACAGAGGAGAGATGTTTCCGTGTACGCGAAAGGGGATCAGATAATTTACGCGAAAACATTTACCCCGAAAACAAATGAGCTTAATAACGTTATTATACACCGACAGGACAAAGACCATAGTATCTCGGAAAAGATCAACGCCCGCGTTGTTAAATGGGAGAATAATGAATGGGTGGGAAGCGATGTTATCGTGTTCGGGTCAGACGCGAAAGGCGAAATGGAGAGTACTCCCAGGATATATAAGAAAAAGACCCTTAATATACAGGAAAGCCCGTCGGACTTCATGAACAATCAATGGGACCCTAAGTTCATGAGCTACTCTCAACTTAAAAGATATTTAAAACTTTTCGGATCCCAAACTACTCTAACCACAAGGCGTCTCTTGGTGGATCTTTATTATAAGATAGCTTTTCCTTTTACGGCGATGATAACGGTCCTGGTCGGAGTGCCCTTTAGCGTCGAAACAGGACGATCTAATGCTCTTGTAGGTATGGCAAGAGGCATTCTGGTGGCGGTAACATATCTTCCGTTCATGGCTGTGAGCCTGGCTTTGGGAAAGGGAGGGGTCTTGCCGCCTTTCCTGTCAGCCTGGCTAAGCAATGTACTGTTCGCCGGCTTGGGGATATATTATATAAATCGCAAATCGTAAATCGGGACCCGTGGCTCGTGGCCCGTGAACCGTGAAAATAAAAATCGTAGGCCGTGCCCCTAACACTTACATAGTCTTCGCTATTGTAAACCCATACACCGAGTTTGCTCCGGATCCTAATAGAACTTTCGCGCATCTTTTCATGGTGGTGCCCGTGGTGAGGACATCATCCACCAAAACTATAGTTTTGTTTTTTACCCGCTCAGGATAGGAAACGGAGAAAACGTTCTTTGTGATATTATCGATCCTTTCCTGACGGGAAAGTCCTGTTTGCGGACGGGAATGACGGACTCTCAGCAGCAGATCCGTATCTACTCGTATCCCTGACAGGTCACTTAGGAAGCCCGAAAAAATAAGCGTTTGGTTGAACCCTCGATACTTGTAACGTTCACGGTGAAGAGGGACGGGTATTATGAGGTCAATATGATTTTCAGAGAATATCTTTTTAACCGGCAGATCGTTTAGGATCTCAAAAAATATGCGGTTCATTTGATCGTTGCCTCTGTATTTGAGTTCATGCAAACACTTGCGGATGATACCTTCATAAGGCGTGCAGGACCATATTATGTCGGGATCATTATCGTATGTCTTTATGGGTGAGGATGAGAGGGGTATCCTACTTAAACAGTCCGAACATATGCCCGAAGAATAAGCTGGACGTTCATCGCATATGGGACAGCAAGGGGAGAAAAGAACGTTAAGCACCAGATCAAGGGTTCTGTGAGCGGAAAATAATGTCGTTCTCATACTATTATAGACACAAAAACGCCGGTTTTTCTCCTATCAAAACCAAGATTTGCTTGCTTTTAGCCCGGATTTGAATAGAATAAGGATAAACAGGGAAGGGTTAACATGGAAAAGACCAAATTCTTTAACATATCGATGTTCCTTATCAGGCTTGTTATAGGGTCGATATTCATAATACACGGATCCCAGAAATTGTTCGGCATGTTCAACGGTATAGGGCTCGACGGGACATCAAAATTGGTGGAAGTGCTGGGTTTTCCGGAACCGTACATGTTCGCCGAAATATGGGGGTGTATAGAGTTTTTGGGCGGGATATTTCTGCTTCTGGGAGTTATGGCCCGATGGGCCGCTGTAGCGATAGCTTCAACTGTCCTCATATATATGTGCAAGGTAGATCTTGCGTATAGTTCTCTATTCCAGTATTCGGTGGTCGAGTATAACGCGGTCATAATAGGTGCTTGTGTGCCCGTTATTTTGATGGGAGGGGGAAGCTGGTCTGTTTGGGATATATAAAAATAAGCGGTAAGAATAAAAAGTTCGGAGTTCGAAGAATCAGAGTTTCAGTCAATACAACACCATGCGCCATGCTCTATGCGCTATGCGATTAAAAATTAAAAAGTTTAAAAGTTCGTTGAGCAAAGTTACCAGAAACCGGGGACCAGTTACCAGATGTACTATCTTCGAGTCAAGTTAACAATTTTTGAAAACGTTGTTGTAAAACATGTAATTTGGATGTCAATAGTTCGACCGGCAACACGCCGGTTTTTACAGGGCCAAAATGAGGCCGCTCGAAGTTATAAAAGACCAAGT
>JBDRKO010000007.1:0-19327 GCA_043813915.1 Candidatus Omnitrophota bacterium | reverse complement strand
CTAATATTCTTTATTCCAAGATATACCCCGTACGCCCCGGTAACGCCTATAGCCGGCGCGCCTCTGACGATCATAGTTTTAATAGCGTGATATATCTCTTTATCGGTCGAACATTTAACATATTTCACCGTTCCGGGCAACAGGGTCTGGTCCAGCAGTTCCACCTTACCGTTCCTCCATCGTATAGTATCGTATTTCATTGTGGGTCCTTCCGTATACTTAATATTTGATGCCTAAAATAGCACGGCGTCGATCGTGATTCGTGACTCGTGACTCAAAAGAGATGCTTCGTCGTTCTGTTGTCAAAACACGGAGGTTTTAATCTACCTCGAACATTACGTTCTCGGCGCCTCTCTCCTCAGTCCGCTGTAGCGGACTGCATGCCACAATCTTCCGAGTTCTTCCCCGCCATCACCCGTAGATTCAGAGTTATGTAAATAACTTTGTCACCCGAAGGGGCGGGTGTTCACGACGAGTTCCGCACCCCCGTCGCTTTGCTTCGCAAAGTGAAGCAGCGGGGGGAGGACTGTCTGAGTCCGGAACACTTGCCACTTCGGGAGACAATTTAATAGATCACAAGACACTCTACTCTACCCTCTATTAACCATACACCAAATACCATATACCAAATACCTTTCACCACCTGACTTCTGTCTCTACCTAAATTCATCCCACCGCACCCATATGTCTCATTCTGAAAGAAGCGCCCATTTTCTCCGCTATTTCCCTGCATCCTTTTACTCTTTCGTCACCGATCATATCCAGACATGTTATTTCAACTTCTATACCGGCATCTACGCATCCTTTGATGAACCCCAATATAGACCCATAGGCCCGGTCTCCGAAGACCGGTTTGCAAAGTTCCGTATACGCGGCCTCATCCGGGGCATTAAGGCTCACCGCTACACGGTCCACCAGGCCTTTCATCTCCGGGGTAATATCACGGCCGTTGATAAGATTGCCTTCCCCGTTAGTCGTGACCCTGACCTTTCCTCCTTTGCTTTTTATATACGAAGCGACCTTTTTTACGGTACCGAACCTCAAAGTCGGTTCTCCGTACCCGCAGAACACTATTTCCTTATATTTCCCGATATCCCCCAAAGCGTTTATTATCTCTTCCGAAGAAGGTTCGGTATCGCTGCTTAGTTTATGACCTTTAACATAATCCGAGGTCTGCCGGACGCAAAACCCGCATTTATTTGTACATCTGTTAGTGAGGTTTATATACAGGGAATCCCGTATCGCGTATGTCACCGCCGCTTTCCCCTCTAATCCCAGACAAAAAAGTTCATCCGCGTTATGGGTCGTGATCCTGGCTATATCCTCGACAGTTAGTCCGTAAACTTCCGCGTATATATCAAGCAGATATTTGACATAGGCCGGTTCATTGCGTTTTCCCCTGAACGGCATCGGGGTCATATAAGGTGAATCCGTCTCCAGAAGAAGACGTTCGGGCCGAACAAGTCTGGCTAGGTCTCTTGCCGCGCCGGCGTTTTTGAAAGTTATACTGCCCGTAAAAGATATGTACATACCGTGATCAAGCGTTTTCTGCATCATATCGATATCCCCGGAAAAACAATGCATCACCCCTTTCAGATGATACCCTGTGTGCTTAAGCATATCAAACAGAGCATTGCCCGCTTCACGGTTATGCATTATTACGGGAAGGTCGAGTTCGGACGCGATCTGAAGCAGTTCTTCCAGCATCTTTCTCTGGTTTTCTTCACCCGAGAATTTTTTATAATGATCCAGTCCTATCTCGCCTATAGCTACGGTTTTTTCGGAATTCATGGCCAGCTCACGCAATTCGGCCAGATCTCCGCCGCCTATCCTATCCGCCTCATGAGGGTGGATCCCGCATGCCGCGAACACTTCGCCGTAGGTTTCCGACAAAGCGACCGCCTTTTTGCTGCTTTCCAGGCTTATCCCGGGAACGATCATCCTGACCACCCCGGCCGCTTTTGCCCTAGTCAGCACTTCGTCAAGATCGTTACTATAATCCCCGAGATCCAAGTGACAATGCGTATCGACTAATTGCATTTCATCTCCGCATAGGTTCTTACGTTAGCATAGAGCACAGCGTTGAACAGTACTTCTTTAAAGTAACCAGTTGCCTAGTCTCCAGTCACCGGTGACTAGGTGACCTGGTAACTGGTGACCGGTTTCTGGTAACTTTCATATTCAGACGACCGCAAGGGCTTATGCTCCCGCGGGAAGAGTGTCCTCAGAACTTCCACCTTCGACTTTCAAATCATCAATACTTACCACTTATCTCTCTCTGTTTTCGTCCCTCTGACACTCTGACACGGCGCCTGCCCTGTACCGGAACGAAGTGACTGGTACGGGGACACTTTGACACTTCTTTTATCCTCTATCAACTGTCCTCTGTTCCCTGACTACTATCTTCTGTATCTCCACGCCCTCTTTCCTCAATAACTCCATCTTTTTAGCGATGCCCCCGGAATATCCTCCGATAGACCCGTCGGAACGTATTACACGGTGACACGGAACACGCGGTGCATACGGGTTCTTTCCTACCGCGTTACCGACCGCCCGTGCGGAGCCCGGCGCGCCGACACGTTCGGCTATCCACAAATAGGACCTAACTTTTCCTTTTGGAATGGCAAGGACAGTTTTAAGTACTTTTTTTTGAAAGCATGTTAGGCCGGGGTCGGTGTCTATTTTTACAAGAAGCTGTTTATCACGCGTTCTATTCACCATTTACCATTCACCATTTACTCTTTACTCTCTATTCTCGGAAAAAGCGGTGCGCCTTTATCGATCTTGGTCCCTGACGGATACATTCTTCCCTCTTTAGGAACATTGTTCCTGAACGGTTCCCGGTCTTTTCCCTCAAAACATATATCCTCTAGTCCCATCTGTGTCCACATCTTAGAGGCGGTCGATGGCATGAACGGATATATCGATATAGTGACCACCATCAAAACTTCCATGAGATCCGCCATAATGAGTTTTATAGTTCCCATATCGCCTTTTTTAGAGAATTCCCATGGGGCGGATCCTTCTATATATTTATTGGCCTTATTGACAAGCCCCATTATCTCGTCAAGGACCTGTTTGAGCTGCAGGTCTTTTCCTCGCATCTTACCGTCCACGCACGGCAGTAACGCTTTTATGCTTCCTCTAAGATCATCACTTCTCCGCGCTTGTTCATCCGAAACCGGATCCGTGGTTTCGGGGCTTACCCCGTCGCAATATTTCTCGACCATGGTCAGGGTCCTATTCAGCAGATTCCCCAGATCATTCGCCAGATCGCTGTTATACACGGCAACGAAAGCGTCCTCGCTGAAAACACCGTCCAGCCCCAGATTAACGGCCTTTATGAGAAAATATCTCACTGCATCCACACCGTACCGCCGCGAGAACGCTATGGGGTCTACGATATTCCCTTTTGATTTTGACATTTTTTCATCGCCCATTTTCCACCAACCGTGAGCGAATATAGTTACCGGCATATCATACCCGGCGCTTTTCAGCATCACGGGCCAATATACCGCGTGATGCCTCAAGATATCCTTGGCCAGCATATGAATATCGGGAGGCCACATATCGCCGAATTTGCCGGCGATCTTGGGACCGGATATGTAGTTTATAAGCGCGTCGAACCATACATATACGACGTATTCCTCATCGAACGGCAGCTCTACTCCCCATGGACTGCGTTTCTTCGGCCTGGAGATGCAAAGATCGTTGAGACCCTCTTTCAGGAAACCCATCACTTCGTTCTTCCTGAAAGTCGGCATTATGAATTCCGGATTATCGTTTATATACTTGATCAGCCAATCCTGATATCCGCTCATCTTGAAAAAATAATTTTTCTCTTTGATCCTCTCGACTTTACGTGAACAGTCGGGACATACCCCGCCTTCAGCCTGCGTATCGGTCCAGAAGGTCTCACAGGGAGTGCAGAACCATCCGTCATATTCCCCGAGATATATGTCTCCTTTTTTTTTCATACGTTCCAGAAAATCCTGGACTACCTCTTTATGGGCCCTATCCGTGGTACGTATGAACCCGTCGTATCCGATATTCAGCTCGGCCCATGCCTCTTTGAAATTTTTCACTATACCATCCACGAAATCCTTTTCTTTGCCTTTTTCGAACCCCGCGGCCAAAGCCGCTTCTTCTATTTTTTCCCCGTGTTCGTCCGTCCCTGTAAGAAAAAATACATCTTCACCCGACATCCTATGATATCTGGCGATAACATCGACGATGACCTGCGTATACGCGTGTCCTATATGCGGAGCGGCATTCACATAATATATCGGGGTCGTTATATAAAATTTATTCCGGGGCATTTTCTTTCCTTTTTATCGGAAGGATCAGAGGGATCTTTTTCTTCTCTTTAGCGGGTTTTATGATCTCGCAGACCTTTATGTCCTTTATCTTACCTTCTCCCATGTCGACCGTTACCGTTCGGGTAAGAGGGTTCACGCCGATGATCTTACCTTCACCGTGTTCGGTCTTTATCGTCCTTCCGGGTTTCGGCATGTCTTTAGTGCATTCTTTATAATGCCCGTATTCATAACCTAAACAGCACATGAGCCTTCCGCAAAGGCCCGATATTTTGGCCGGGTTCAGCGGCAGGTTCTGCGTCTTTGCCATTTTTATGGTCACCGGGTTAAAATCCTTCAGAAATGTCATACAGCATAAGTTCCTGCCGCAAGGTCCGTGCCCTCCCAGCATACGGGCCTCATCCCTGACCCCTATCTGCCTGAGTTCTATCCTTACCCTGAATATACTAGCCAGGTTCTTCACCAGAACGCGGAAATCCACACGGTTATCGGATGTGAAATAAAAAATTATCTTTGATCTATCGAAAGAGTATTCCGCGTCTACCAGTTTCATGGGAAGCTTATGTTCCTCTATCTTCTTGGAACATACCTTCATAAGATCTTTTGTCTTGTTCTTGTTCTTTATTATCTGTTGTTCGTCCCAGGGATTCGCTTTTCTTATTATTTTTCTGACGGGTTTGGCGAGAGACTCAACATCCTTCGCCGGCCCTTTATCCGCGACGACTTCTCCGTATTCAAGCCCTCTGTCCGCCTCGACTATGACCTTATCACCCGGAACGAATTTCATGCCGCCGGATACGAAATATTGTATCTCCCCTGCCGCTCTCAGCTGTACCTGTACCACTTCCTGCATTATATTCTCCTCATTGGAACGTCCCCGGAAGCATCTGCGCTACCATCTTCGGGTTCACATTGGATACCAGCGCGTTACGCATTTCTATGAGACGTTCTGTCATTTTGTATATATTGTCCGCATTATATCCGCTCAAGAACCCATACATGGCGGTGTCCTTAAATCCCTTATCTATCATCATTCCGCTGCCGCCTTCCGCGCCGACAACAGCGTCCCTCAGGAACATTATCAACATATCTATGTCTTCCATGATAGCGTCCTTGTCCTCATGTATCCAGTCAAGTCCGGCGGGATCATCCGCTTTCTCCACCATCGCCATTATGCTGATAATATCCTTTTTCTTCTCTTCCAACCCTTCCGATATTATCTCAAGCGCTCTTCCCGGCGACCCTTGCGAAAAATACGCCAGCATTTCCGCGTCCTTACCGTTTATGCCCTCCGCTTTTTCCTCTATGATCCTTTTAGTTTCCGCTATCGGAAGAGCGTTAAATCTTACCTCGGAACATCTCGATATTATGGTAGACAGTAAAAGTTCCCTTTTACTCGTTATAAGGACAAGCATGGAACTTTCGTTGGGCTCCTCCAGCACTTTCAGCAAAGCGTTGGACGCCGCTACGGTCATACAATGAGCGTCCTCGATCACACATACACCCAGCGGGGATTCAAAAGGTTTGAGACTAAGAGCGTCCCTGACCGCGCGTATCTCCTCTATCTTTATAGCCTTGTTCTTTTCGGGTTTTATCCAGGTTATGTCGGGATGCGTGAGCGCGTCGGCTTTTTTGCAGGCCGGGCAGACAGAACATCCGTCTTCCGAAGAAGATCTCTCCCGGCAGATAAGGGCTTTTATGAAGGCTTTCGCGGAAAGCGCTCTTCCGACGCCTTCAGGCCCTGAAAAAAGATAGCTCTTTGACAGATCGCCCGATCGGATACTGTTAGAAAGATATCTTACGGCATTACCCTGCCCTTTTATATCCCTCAATAACACCTCTTACCACATCCTTTACCTTTTCATATGTCCCGTCTATGTCTTCTTTGACCTCGATTACTTTTATTTTTCCTTTGCTCCTTTTAGCCAGAGCAAGGTATCCGCGTCTCACTTTTTCGTGGAATTCCGTGTTCCTTTTTTCCATTCTATCCGCGTTTCCCGAAGAACCGGCCCTTTCAAGCCCGGCCTTGACGTCTATATCCATCAATACTACAAGATCGGGAGTCGTCCCGGCTGTCGAGATATCATCCATACGCTTTATACTCCCCAGATCAATACCAAGACCGTAACCCTGATACGCGAAAGTCGCGGTATTGAACCTATCGCATATCACTATCTTTCCCGCGTCCAGAGCGGGTAATATGATCTCTTTAACATGCTGCGCCCGATCGGCCTCAAAAAGGAACAGTTCGGCCTTATTGTCCATTCTGACGGTATCCTTTTTCAGGATTATCTCTCTTATGCATTCTCCCAGCCCCGTCCCGCCGGGTTCAGCTGTATATACGACATCTAACCCCTGAGCGGAAAGATCCTCGGATAGCCTGCGTGACTGCGTACTTTTACCGCATCCTTCCGGCCCTTCAAACGTTATAAAAAGCCCTTTTCTTATCTTTTGCGCCATATCGGCCCTTCCGGTGTGTCTTCTATCACTATTTCCATTTTAAGCAGTTCATCCCTTATTTCGTCGGATCTCTTGTAATTCTTTTCTCTCCTGGCCTTTTCGCGTTCGGCTACCATAGAGTCTATCCCTTTAGATATCTCCTCATCGACCACGGGCTTTTCCAAAGACAGACCCAGAATATCCGACGTACTCTCAACGAATTCCTGTATCTGCTCCACTAATATACCCTCTTTCCCGGCCCTCGTCTCGCGCGATAATATCTCATTACCCATTTTCACGGCTTCAAAGATGACGGCAAGGGCCAAAGGCGTATTAAAATCGTCGTCCATTGCGGCATCGAATTTCGAATACAGTTCCCGGACCTCGGGGAAACTGTTCTTTACATCTTTCCGGTCAGCGTCTCGGATCCATTCGGCGCTTCTCGCTTTATCCAGGAATATCATTATCCTTTCTTTAGCGCTCCGGCTGGATTCCATTTTATCGCCGCTGTAATCCACAGGGCTCCTGTACTGGCTGTTAAGAAAAGATATTTTGAGCACGTCCGGGTCTTTATATTTATCCAAAAAATCCGATATGGTGATAAAATTCCCCAAGGATTTTGACATTTTCTCGCCGTTAACGGTCAAAAGGCCGTTATGTATCCAGTATTTCGCAAAGGGTTTTCCAGTTACGGCCTCGCTTTGCGCTATTTCGTTCTCGTGATGCGGGAAAATAAGGTCAAGCCCACCCCCGTGTATATCGAAATTCTCTCCGAGTATCCCGGTGCTCATAACAGAACATTCTATATGCCAACCCGGACGGCCCGGACCCCACGGGCTTTTCCAGGAAGGTTCGTTCTCTTTGGCGGATTTCCATAGAGCGAAATCCAGAGGCGACCTTTTTAGCGTATCCTTTTCGGACACGGTATTTTCCTCTATTTCTTTCTTGTTCCGGTTAGATAATTTTCCGTATCCGTCGAACTTATCAACGCTGAAATACACATCTCCCCCGGATGCATACCCGTAACCCTTTTCAATGATCTTTTCTATGAACGCTATCATCTGAGGGATATTTTCGGTAGCTTTGGGTTCGTGCGTAGGCCTCAGTATCCCGAACATATCAAGCTGATGATGATATACATCAAGATACTTCACCGCTATCTCCCGAACCTTATCCTTGAGCTGTTCCGCGCCCGAGATCTCTTTTACCGCCCGGGCTATTATCTTATCGTCAACATCCGTAACATTACGAACAAAAGTTACCTTGAACTCTTTATACTCAAGGTACCTTCTGATAACGTCAAAGACATATGCGCTTCGCGCATGACCTATATGCGGGACGTCATATACGGTGGGACCGCAGACGTACATATTTATCTTGCCTTTGCTAGCTGGGATAAATTCTTCTTTTTTTCTGGTTAGAGTGTTGTATATAGTAAGCATGTTTTCGTGATCCGTGAATCGTGAACAGTAACAATTAGCACAGCGCATAGAACATGGCGCATAGTGTTATATTGACCAAAGCTACGTTAGGGTTCAGGGTATAGGTAAGGAGGCCAGTTTGGTCTTTGGGTTAGGGTTAAGTTTTTAAAACCTTGACCCTTCAACCTAGCCTACACTGGCTTCTTCACCTTTACCTTAACCCTCTAACTTCTTTCCTTTTCCCATTACACATCACACATAAAACATTACACGGCATGCCGTGCCCCTACTCTCTATCCTTATTTCTCCTGATGTTTATCCAGCTCTGCCTCAATATGGTCTATCTCATGCTGCAGCCTTTCCAATGACTGCTGCAAAGGGTCGGGGAGAGACGAGTGATCAAGGTTAACCCCGCCCGGGATACGTTCTCCCCGTTTTTTGGCTATCCTTCCCGGAACACCCACGACCGTGGAATCGTCCGGAACATCGCGCAGGACTACCGCGTTCGCGCCTATCAGCACGTTGTTTCCTATAGTTATGTTTCCCAGCACCTTAGCTCCGGCACCGACGACCACGTTATCGCCCAAAGTAGGATGCCTCTTTCCTTTCTCTTTTCCTGTCCCGCCTAGCGTGACACCCTGGAACAGCGTAACGTTCTTTCCTATTACAGCGGTCTCGCCGATGACCACGCCCATGCCGTGATCTATAAAAAACCCTTTACCGATCTTAGCGGCAGGATGTATCTCTATGCCTGTAAGCGCCCTGCCTATCTGTGAAAGAAAGCGGGGAACGAACGGCACCCCCATCCCATGCAGAAGATGGGATAATCTATACAGCAGCATGGCATGGAACCCGGAATACGTAAAAATTATTTCCGCGTAGCATGTCGCCGACGGATCTCTTTCCATCGCGGCCCTGATCATATTCCCGCATAAAGAACGTACCGCGATATAATAAACGGCCGCTACGGCGGTCAGTATACCCAGTATATTTAAAATACCCATTACCCGTCTCCCTTGTTTATCAGTCCGCTACGCGGGACATCCGGCTACCTTTTCTTTTCGATCAGGACCGCGGCATGCGCCGCTATCGCCTCTTCCCTGCCGATATCCCCGAGCTTCTCGGATGTCTTTCCTTTTACGCTGATGATATCTTTATCTATCTTCATCACTTTGCCGATAACGTGCTTTATCTGCTCGCTGTATAAAGCTATTTTGGGTGTTTCCGTTATGATTATGCAATCTATATTACATATAGAATAACCCGCTCTTTCCATGACCAAAGTGACCTCTTTAAGGAACTCTATGCTGGCCCTGCCTTTATGGGCCATGTCGGTATCCGGGAACATGCATCCTATGTCCCCCTTACCTATGGCACCTAGGACCGCGTCACAGACGGCATGTATCAGGACATCTCCGTCCGAATGGCCGTCCGGGCCTTTAGAACAGGGAATAGTTACCCCGCCTAGGACCATCGTCCTTCCTTCTTCAAGCCTATGTATATCGTAACCTATGCCGATGCGCATGTGTGTTTCCTTGTTTGGTGTAGCGTATAATAATCTAACCTAGTTAACGCTGCCAGGTAAAAGATCTGGTTTCATGCTAACCTGGCAGCTTCTAACCAGGTTAGCATTTCTATTTTTACTTCTCGCAGAACTTACACCTTCAACTTTTAGACTGCTTCCCTTGCAAAGGGGACACTTCCCTCACTACGCTCGGGAGGATGTCCCCATATCCTTGGTATGCGAAAGTTGGTTCTCCCACCTTCCATCCCACATAACACTTAAAACTTAACACTTCTGCGTCAAAACGGGGACGTTTTGCCCACCTCGCACATTACGTTCTCGGCGCCTTTGTCCCGCGCCCTTCTTCCTTCGTTCATCTCTGACACTCTGACACTTTGACACTCTGACACTCTGACACGGCGCCTGCCCTGTACCGGAACGAAGTGACTGGTACGGGGACACTTTGACACTCTGACACTTCTTCTAGCCTCTAGCTTCTATCCCTCACGCCGCCGGTTTAGCGTTATCCGTCTTCGGTTCGCCTACCGGATTCGCGAATATCATTTTTCCTGCGGACGTCTGCAGAACGCTTGTTACGGCTACCTTAACGTTCTTTCCCATGTATTTCCTGCCGTTCTCGACCACTACCATGGTCCCATCATCCATGAACGCCACGCCTTGATTCCGTTCTTTTCCTTCTTTCTTTATGCTCACGTCCATCGGCTCCCCGGGGAACACCACGGGACGCAGCGCGTTAGCAAGATCGTTTATATTGAGTATGCTCACACCCTCGACCTTGGCCACTTTATTGAGGTTGAAATCGTTCGTCACGATACTGCAGTTAAGCATCTTCGCGAGACGCACCAGTTTAGAGTCGATCTCTTTTATCTCGCTAAGGCCCTCATCGTGAATTATCACTTCTATGCCTTTTATGGTCTTGATCTTCTCCAGCATATCCAGCCCGCGTCTGCCTCTGTTCCTTTTGGCATCGTCGGAGCTGTCGGCTACCTGATGCAGTTCCTGCAGAACGAACCGGGGAACGACTATCTTACCTTCCATGAAACCCGTCTCGCATATACCGTATATCCTTCCGTCTATGATAACGCTGGTATCCAAGATGAAAAGCTGATCCCTCATGTCCTGCCTCGAAAAACGCACATAGGGTATGACCAAGTTGAACTCATCCTTTCCTTTAACGGATATGACCATTCCCAAATAACAGAAAACAAGAGTGAACACTATTTGCATCGAGGAGAATACGATCTCGCTGATCGGCAGAAGCCTTAAAATAAGCGACACCATCCACGCCATGAAGAACCCGAACAAGAGCCCGAACGCCGCGGCCGAAAGATTACGCAGAGATACGCGTTCAAGACGGCTCTCGATGAGTATCAGGATAAGTCCTGCCGCGAAACCCACTCCTCCGCCTATTATCGCGCCTTCCTGTGACAATCCCGTCAATAATTGACCCAAATAATAACCGCACACCGTGCTTAACATCAAGAAGAACACCCTTATCAGTCTAATAGTCATTTTCTCTCCTCATTATAATATTGTAAGTCCCTACATCCGGATATTCCGGTAGACATTCCTACCGGCCGGTATCATCATCTTTTTTTTCATCATCTTTTCTGCTTCTGGTCGACGGTTTGTGCAGCAGTTTCCAAGGGTGAGCTTTGATGTCGCTGACGAAACTCTCCAGATCATTATATATTTTATCCTCCGAAAGAAGTTTACCTATTGTCCCCTTACCCTCATCTATCTTCTTTAGAATATCGGTGAGCCTTGTGAACAGCGAATCATCCGTAAGAAGTTTGCCCAGCGTCCCTTCCCCGCTTTCGACCTTCTCCATCACCCGGTTGAAGGATTGAATAAGATCGTTCATGCCTTCCATCTGCTGTCCGACATTCACGGGATCTTTCCCCTGCATGACCTGCTCCGGTTCCAGGAACGTTTTCTCCGTCCCCGGAGTGATCTCCAGATATTGTTCACCTAAAAGGCCCAGAGTATTGATCCTCGCGACGGCATCCGTTTCCACTTTAACGCCGTCGTTTATCCACACATCCAGCCTCACGCGTGTTTTATCCCTTTCTTCATCGTAAAATATTTCCGTCTTTTTTATTTCCCCGACGTTCACACCTGCAAATCTTACGGGAGCATTCTCGGTGATCCCGTTAACGTAGTCAAATTCGGTCTTTATGTTATATCCGCTTTTAAGCAGATACAGATCGCTTATGGAAAAGACTATAAGGAACGTAATGAACATACCCATTCCGATGAACAGTCCTACCTTGACTTCCAGTTTTTCATTCCTCAACATTTAATCCTCCCTGTTTTGCGGTATTACAGATCTATTTTCAGCTCTTTTATTTGCGAAAGGCTGCTGTTGTCCTTGGATCTCAGTTCGCCGTTCGCGTCATCATCGGTTATAGGGCCTTCGGAACTGCCCGTAATGAACTGCCTCACTATAGGATTATCCGAATTCTTTATCTCGTCCGGCGTCCCTATCGCCACTATCCTCCTATCATAGAGCATGGCTATGCGGTCCGCTATCTTATACGCGCTTTTCATATCGTGAGTGACCGTCACGGACGTTGTTTTAAGCGTATCATGCAGATGTCTTATTAGCTCGTCTATGACGTCCCCCATTATCGGGTCTATCCCGGTAGTAGGTTCGTCGAACAGAATGACCTTCGGGAACATGCATATCGCCCTAGCCAATCCCACTCTTTTTTTCATCCCTCCCGAAAGCTCCGCCGGTTTCTTGTTCTCTACTCCTCTTAACCCCACTCTTCCCAGGCATTCCGCCACACGTTTTTTTATATCTTCCGCGCCCATATCCGTATATTCAAAAAGCTGGAACCCCACGTTCTCCATGACGCTTAAAGAGTCGAATAATGCCGCTCCCTGAAAAAGCATACCGAAGTCCATTCTCATCTTATTGAGCTCTTTTTCCTTTAGGCGGGTCACGTCCTTCCCGTCCACAAGGACCTTACCTTTATCCGGATGGATCAAACCAATTATATGTTTCAGAGTAACGCTTTTTCCGCATCCCGAACGGCCTATTATGACCATGGATTCTCCGGTATTGATGGTAAGATTAAGCCCCTCCAGGACACGCTGTCCCTGGAACGATTTTTCTATATCTTTGAGTTCTATCATTCTTTCCCTTCCGTGAGATTAAGATCACCGCATCATTATAAAATAAAAAAGCGCGGTAAAAAAACAGTCCGCGACGATAATAAGGATAAAGCTTCGGACAACACTTGATGTAGTAGCTCTCCCCACGCCTTCGGCCCCGCCGGCGGAATTTATACCTTCAAAACAGGCTATAATACAAATGATCACCGCGAATGAAATGCTTTTTATGATGCCCGTCCCGACATCTTTTATGGTCAGAGGATCGAACGTCATTTTTAGGTACATCCCGTGCGCTATATTGAGTTTGCTCACACCTATGATGTAACCTCCCACGATGCCGAAAAAATCGGAGATTATCGTCAAGAGCGGCAGCATGACCACAAGAGCCAGGAACCTGGGGACCACCAGATACTGGACCGGGTTAGCCGACAATGTTTCCAAAGCCTCTATCTGTTCAGTTACTTTCATGGTCCCAAGTTCGGCGGTCATAGCGGCGCCGCACCTGCCGGCAACGATGAGGGCCGTAAGTACGGGTCCCAGCTCACGCGTTATCGAAAGCGCCACGAGAGACGCGATATACATCTCCGCGGAGACTTTCTGCATCTGATACGCGCTTTGCAGCGCAAGCACCATGCCCGTAAAAATGCTTATCAGAAAGACTATCGGGAAACTGGCTACACCTACCCTGCACATCTGTTCCAGCAGCTGTCTTTTTCTGAACCTAGGCCCGAACATCCAGAATATGGTCTGAACGAGAAGAACGGCCAATCCTCCGATATACGCGAAAAAAGCGATGATCTTCATCTTGAGATAAATGACCGGTCTTTTTATAAAACTCAATATCTTTTCTCTATCCATGATCACATCCAATCGTTCTCTAAAGTATCCGTAATAATAAACAGTGTTTAAGACCGCATAAGTTGCATAGAGCAAAGAGCATGGCGCATAGCACTAATTATCTTAGACTTCTTTCCCTGGATCAAATCCGGGCTTTGTATTCCCTATGCGCTTTGCCTTTTTTGTGCACGCTAATTTTCATTAAAACTGTATCTTATGTTCGACCCCGAAAAAATCCGTTTCTTCGTCCACTTCCAGCTTGAGACTGTTTTGTTCGTCGATCTTATAGCTGAACCCCATCTCTTTCTGTTTCTGGTCGGTCATATAGTCTTCCAATATCTTTCCTTCGCTCTCGATGGCCGTAGATAAAGTGAACCTGTCCTTGCTGGCCTGAACGACGTTGCCATCTTCTTCTTTTTCTATCTGCCATGTTTCCCATACGGCGACCTTATTATCCGTCTCAAAAGTCACTCCGTCGAACGCTTTCCCTTCCCCCATTTTACTGAAATCCATCTTGCCGTCCACCGTAATACGCCCCCCGTCCTTTATTACCCTTGAGTCGGTGATCTCTATTACCGGAAAGTTGCCTTTCAACGTCGCGAATATCGAACGGAAATTAAGCGCTCCGATAACGCCGCTTGCGACATATATTCTCCCGTCTACCCGTGCCGATATTGCCGGTCCCTTGATACCCACTTCACCTTTTACCGTACCGGCTATAGGCATATTCCCGTCGGTGAACACGGTCTTAATTTCCGCAAGATCCAGATCGTTCATTACGAATTTCATGTCCGTGTCATACGGCGGGTTCATGTGAGCGGTCCCGCTGAGCATCATACTGTCGCCGAAACTGAATCTTTCCAGCATGAACAATTTCTCTTTGTATAATATTATCCCTTCGGCTTTTATATCCCAGAACGGATGTTTATTTATGACTATATTCTCTCCCCTTGCGGAGAATCTCGGGGTCCCGAGAGTCCCGTAGGAAAGCCATATATCTCCGATAACCTCGGACCCGGCTATATTGACCTTATCAAGCCTGTAATATGTTTCCGTCTGTCCTTTCTCGTTTATCTCCCCTTTTATTTTCATCGTGCCTTTTTTCTCGGTCACAGGCACCAGATCAAGGTTCATTTTACGTTCCGTCGGATCTATTATTCCGGTTATCCGGAGCTGTCCGCCCCAGAGAAGATCACAGTCGTATCGCGCGTCTTCCCGTCTTGTAAGACTCCCTATTATTCCTTTTTTTCCTTCCCCGAACAAAAGAGGCGATAGGTGTCCGAAGATCTCCATCTTTCCGGGATATTTGTAAAATTTTATGAACCCTCTGATAAAAGCGTTATCATCGCTGAAATATACGGCTATGTTCTTTACGGGATTGCCCGAAGGGTTACTTATCTTCAGCCTCTCCGCCACGACATCCCATAGTCTGTACGATACCTCCACCCTTTCCACTACGAACGGTTTGCTCTTGCTGCCTGCGTAGAACTCCACGTCACCCAGCACCATATCCCCGAAGATCCCGCCGTTTATGGCCCCGATCTTGACCGCCAGCTTGTTCCCCAAGAATTCGGATACTTTCTTCTCAGCGAGATCTTTCACGAAATGTTTTTGATGCGAACCGAAGGCCCAAGCCGCCGACAGGATCATCAGCAGCGTCAGAAGCCTTACCTTCCTGTTATGATAAGCCGCTCCTCTCATAACGTCCCGTTATCCGTTCTTTGATACAGATGCTTCTTTTTGCTTTTCGAAATCAAATTTTTCTTTATCTTTTGATACCGTTACTTTTATCGTATCGTTCTCTTTGAACGCCCCGGAGAGCATTTCCTCGGCCAGAGGGTTTTCCAGGAATCTCTGTATGGTCCTTTTAAGCGGCCTGGCCCCGAACGTTCTATCGAACCCTTTGTCTATCAAGAACTCCTTGGCTTTATCTCCGAGTTCTATCACGATACCCCTATCCTTCAGACGCTGCTGCACCGATCTTACCTCTATTTCGACTATATGCTTAAGATCTTCCCGCGTGAGGCTTCTGAATACTATCACATCGTCTATCCTGTTCAGGAACTCCGGTTTGAATGTTTTTTTTACGGCCTCCAGGAGACGACCTTTCATATCTTTGTATGTTTCCTGTTCCTTTTCGGTATGGAACCCTATCGATCCTGTTTTTTTCAGAAGATCCGCTCCGATATTCGACGTCATGATAAGTATCGTGTTCTTAAAATCCACTTTTCTGCCGTAAGAATCCGTAAGCCTCCCTTCTTCCAGCAGCTGAAGAAGTATATTGAACACGTCCGGATGCGCTTTTTCTATTTCATCGAGCAGCACCACGGAGTAAGGACGTCTTCTGACCTTTTCCGTGAGCTGTCCGCCTTCTTCATACCCTACGTATCCGGGAGGAGCTCCCACAAGTCTCGAAACATTGAATTTTTCCATATATTCCGACATATCTATCTGTATGATCGCGTCTTCGTCGCCGAATATCACTTCGGCCAGTTTGCGGCCGAGCAAGGTCTTTCCCACCCCGGTAGGGCCCATGAAAATGAACGACCCTATGGGCCTGTTGGGATCTTTTATACCCGCACGGGACCTCTTTACCGCGTGAGCTATCGCTTCTATCGCTTCATCCTGACCTATAACCTCTTTCTTCAGTGTATCTCCCAACTTGAGATATTTAGCCGACTCCGCTTCTTCCAGTCTTATCAGAGGTATCCCGGTCCAATCCGAAACTATGGTCGCGATCTCTTCTTCGGTCACTATCACTTCATTCCTGCTTTGGGAATTTTTCCATTCCGAGACGCGCCCGTCCATCTCCTGACGGTTTTTCCTCTCGGAATCCCTGAACCGCGCGGCTTTTTCGAAATCCTGGTTCTTGACGGCTTCCTCTTTTTCTCTTTTCACGTCTTCTATTTTTTTCTCGTATTCTTTGACCTCTTCCGGCATGACCATAGTGGCTAGCTTCGCTTTAGATCCGGCCTCGTCTATAAGATCTATGGCCTTATCTGGAAGGAACCTCGCGCTGATATACCTGTCCGCTAATTTCGCGGCGGCTTCCAGCGCTTTGTCGGAAAATTTCACTTTATGATGAGCCTCGTATTTGTCACGAAGGCCCTTTAATATATCAATGGTCTCTTCAACACTGGGCGGTTCAACGGTAACGGGCTGAAAACGCCTTTCCAGAGCGGGATCTTTTTCTATGTTCTTCCTGTATTCATCAAGCGTTGTTGCTCCGATACATTGTATATCGCCGCGCTGAAGAGAAGGCTTGAGTATATTGGACGCGTCGATCGCCCCCTCGGCCCCTCCGGCGCCCACGAGCGTATGTATCTCGTCTATAAAGACTATCACTTCCGGAGAGCTCTTTATCTCCTTCATAACGGCCTTTATGCGTTCCTCGAACTGACCGCGGTATTTTGTCCCGGCTATCATCATCGCCAGATCCAGAATGATCAGCCTCTTACCTTTCAAGGTCTCAGGGATATCGCCCGCTATTATCTTGAGGGCCAGCCCTTCCACTATCGCCGTCTTACCCACTCCCGCTTCTCCTATGAGGACGGGATTGTTCTTTTTGCGCCGGCTCAATATCTGCACTACCCTCTGTATCTCTTTACTGCGCCCTATCACAGGATCGAGCTCGTCATCCGAAGCCATCTGCGTAAGGTCCCTGCCGAAAGAGTCTAATGCCGGAGTTTTGCTTTTTTTCTTTCTTTTGCTTTCTTCCGCCGCCGCGGAAAACCCGGGGACACCCGATCCGAGAAGGTTAAGCACTTCTTCCCTGACGCCTTTAAGGTCCAGTCCAAGATTTATAAGTACCTGGCTCGCCACACCGTCGCCCTCGCGTATCAGCCCAAGCAGCAGATGTTCCGTTCCTATGTAGTTATGTCCTAGGTTACGCGCTTCATCCATAGCAAGTTCTATGACCTTTTTCGATCTGGGGGTGAACGGGATCTCACCTTCCGTCAGTTTATCCGGTCCCGGCTGAACAAGTTTTTCCACCTCAAGACGGATATTATCGGAATCCAGGCCCAGGCTGTTAAGCACCGCGGCCGCTACCCCTTCCCCTTCTTTCACCAAGCCTAAAAGAATATGTTCGGTCCCTATATAATCGTGGTTGAACCTCTTCGCTTCTTCTTTTGCCAACAACACTACCTTTCGGGCCCTTTCCGTAAATCTGTTGAACGCAGGCATTTAGTCCTCCTTTAATAGTCTAATCTGGTTAACGCTGCCAGGTATATCGGTGAACAGTAAACAGTAAACAGTAAACAGTAACTAGCATAGCGCATAGAGCATGGCGCTGAACGTGACTCGTGAGTCGTGGCCCGTGACTCGAAAGGGATTGCTTCGTCGTTCGTTTTCTGCCTGCCGGCAGGCGCTCTCTTCCCGCAATGACGAGTAATAAGAACCACTTCCACATCATAACATCACACATAACACAGCGCCCTTCGTCCCTCTTCCTTCTTCCCTCGTCTATCTGACTTCTGTTCTTCTCTACGAACTATGAACTACCCACTACGAACTATTTCCCCTCCACTCCCAATATCTTTCTTATCATGTCGGCCCGTTTTATATCCCTCTCATACGGCGGAATGGTTTTCCCGCTGCTTTTTTGCAGATGCGCCGGCTGGACCATCAGCAGTACTTCGTTTATACGGTTCGTATCGACATTATCTATCAGACCGAGATCCGCTCCAAGCCTTATGGCCGACAATAACTTCACCGTCTCATTCGATGTTATTATCCTCGCGCTTTTAAGCGTGCCGTAGGACCGGAAGATCCTGTCCGATATCTCTTGTTTACTTTTCATCATTAGGTTCTTTCTTGTCGCTTCTTCCCGCGTAATGATCTTCCCTATGATCCTCTCGAGATTATCCAATATATCCATCTCCGAATGTCCCAAAGCTACCTGGTTGGATATCTGAAAAAAATCACCCAAGGCCTCCGTCCCTTCTCCGTAAAATCCCCTCATAGTAAGGCCCAACTTGGATATGGCTTTATAGACCGTATCTATCTGGTCCGTCATAACAAGAGCCGATAAGTGCAGCATGACCGATGCTCTCAGACCCGTCCCTGTGTTGGTCGGACAGCTGGTCAGATATCCGAATATATTGGAGTAATCAAAAGGAATGAGCTTCCCGACTTCGTCATCGACCTCATCGATGATCCTCCACGCTTCCATGACGTTGAACCCCGACTGCATCACCTGGAACCGTATATGGTCTTCTTCGTTTATCATGGCGCTTAATATCTCTTTTCCTTCCACTACCAGTCCCTTCTGTTCGACATCATGGGCATGTTCCTTGCTCATAAGATGCCGTTCGATAAGGAACCCCCGGTCTATTTCCGAGGTCTCTTTTATTCTGATAAAAAGCGAATTTTTAAAGAACGCGCTTCCTTCAAGAGCTCTGAGAATAGCTTCAAGCGTTTCTTCTCTATTAATATCGCTCGCCCGATTAAAATACAGATGCCCTTTGATATTCCTGGCCAATCTTACTCTTGTAGATATGGCGATATTAGATCTCGGACCTTCGCCTTTAAGCCATTCGCTTTTACCTTTCAAAAGATCGTCTATCTGCATATTTTTGTACCTCTCCACCGTAGGGGCCCCGCAAGCCGGGCCCAAGCACCCGGACGGTTTATAAAACCCGGCCCGGCCAGCCCGGCCCCAACATATT
>JBDRKO010000006.1:0-38896 GCA_043813915.1 Candidatus Omnitrophota bacterium | reverse complement strand
TACCTATTTTGATCTTATCTGGCTTCAGCTGGCAGGCCATACAGGAAAAAGCGAAAGCTGTCCGCCGTAGTCAGATATGTTTAAAGTAAGTAGACGAAGGCGGACTCTCTTTTCAATCCATATTCTGATACATAAATATTTTTAAAGGGCTCGAAGAGAGCATCTAAGCCTTTAATTTAGCGAAGTTTCCTAGAACATTTCTAACCAGATTAGAAAGGTGTCAATACAACGCTTTAATAGGGCTGCAAAGGGGACACTTCCCTCCCCCCGTGATTTGCTTTGCAAATCGAACAACGAAGGTCGGGAGGATGTCCCCATATGATGGGTATGCGGACGTTGTTTTTTCACTATTCACTAATGGCGCATCAGTCAATATAACCCCACAAACCATATAAACTCTATAAACTCTACAAACCCAACAAACTCTACAAACCCAACAAACCCAACAAACTCGAATATTCTTGACAACCCATGCCACTTATATTAAAATCATATCTACTTATGGAGCAGCAAAAGGTAAGTGGGCCGCGCGCCCACTTATTTTTTTATCGGGCTAGGACAGTCAGGCCGACCCGGACCGTGATGCGGGTACTGGCTCATCCGTCCGGAATAAAGAGGATAATATGAAAAGCAGTAATATACCCGAAGAGATCATGGATCTCATCGAGAACTTGGCGAAAGAAAAAGAATATGATGTGGTCGATATCGCCACGAAAGGCGGAGCCTCTTTCATTGAGGTCGTTCTGGACAAAAAGGGCGGGATAACGCTTGATGAATGCGCCCGGTTCAATTCCGACATGGTCTTGTGGATAGGGGAAAGCGATCTTTCGAATAAGAACTATACCGTGGAAGTAAGCTCGCCGGGACTGGACCGGGAACTGAAAAGTCCAAGAGAATTCTTATGGGCCGCAGGCAAACAGGTTAAGATCACAATGAACGAACCCCTGGAGGAACGGTTCGAGATGGTAGGGGAGCTGATAGGGGCGGAGGACGGAAAAGAGATCATTGTGAGGAACGCTTCCGGCAAAGACGTTTCCGTAAAGAAAAAGAACATTAAAAAAATAAAGCTGCATATTTGAAACAGCTGTATGTGAGCAAAAAAGAAAAAGGAAAGAAACTATGAACGGCGCATTATTATCGGCATTAGAAAGAATAGAGAGAGAAAAAGGGATAGACAAGGAGATCTTGTACGAGGCTATCGAAAGCGCTTTGGTCAGCGCCGCCCGTAAGGTCATAGACGATCCCAACGTAGCTAAAGAGGATATCACGGTAACTATTAACAGGGAAACAGGCGCTATAGAGATATTCTCCGAAGGAGAAGAGATAGAGAGCGACAGGTTCGGAAGGATCGCCGCTCAGACGGCCAAACAGGTAATAGTCCAGAAGATAAGAGAGGCCGAAAGAGAGGTTATATACGGTAAGTACGCGAAAAAAGTAGGGACCATAATAAGCGGTGCGGTGCATCGTTTTGAAAAAGGAAATGTTATCGTAGAGCTTGATGATGCCGAAGCGGTTCTCCCAAAGTCGGAACAGATACCGCAAGAGAGGTTCAGGCAGGGTGAAACTATCAGGGCATACCTTCTCGAGGTAGAAAAGGGATCGGCAAATCCTTCGATCGTATTGTCACGCGCCGCGGCAGGGTTCGTAAAAAGACTTTTTGAGCTCGAAGTACCCGAAATATCCCAGGGTATAGTGGAGATAAAATCATTATCCAGGGAAGCCGGAGAAAGGACCAAGATAGCGGTCTATTCAAAAGAGGAAAGAATAGACCCCGTAGGAGCCTGTGTCGGCATGAGAGGGTCGCGTGTCCGGGACATCGTCAAGGAACTTCACGGCGAAAGAATAGATATAGTTCGATGGCATGATGATATAAGAGAATACTTGCCCGCGGCGGTAAGCCCGGCCGAGATAACTAAAATGGCTATAGACCGCAGCAACAAAAGTATAGTGCTTACCGTCCCGAAGGACCAGTTATCGATGCTTATAGGTAAGAAGGGAAGGAACATACGATTGGCATCCAAACTTATCGGATGGGAACTTATCGCGGAAGTGGAAGAGGACCCGGCGCTTACCGTGCCGCTCAGCGAAGTACCCGGTATAAGCGATAAAAAACGGAAAGTTCTGGAAACGGCCGGATTTGAGACCGTGCAGAAACTTCTTAAGGCGGATATGGAGGAATTGTCCGCGCTGGAAGGGATAGGCGTGAAGACCGCCGAAAAGATCCTCGCAGCCGGACGGGAAGAACTGGAAAAGAGAAAAGAAGAAAAGAAAAAGGAAGACCGCGTCAAAGAAGAACAATTAAAAGAGGCGGAAAAACAGAAAGAAGAGGCCCGGGCCGAAGAGGAAGCGTCAAAAGAGACCGAAGAGAGTGAGGAAGAAGTTCCGGCCGTGGAAGAGGGCGCGGGTAACGATAAAGAAGATGCGGAAGACGATGCCGCTGCTGAAGACGAAGAAGATCCCGAAAGCGGCGAAGGAACTGACGCGTAATAACTAAAAGGAGATCTATGTCTATAAAGGTACGTGTGCTTGCTAAGGAACTGGGAGTTCCCGAAGAGACTGTTATAGAGCAGTTGAACAAATTGTACGTAGAGGCGGAAGACGGGAATAGCGCTCTGGATGACAAAATAGCCGGCCTTATTCGTATAAAACTCGGCGGGTTTGTCACGGTCAAGAAAAAACCTAAGAAAAAACCTGTCAGCAAGAAACCCGAGGAGACAGCCAAGAAGACGGAAAAGGACGCAGGCGCGAAAAAGAAAAAAAAGAAAGGAACGGATGTTCTCAAAGAAGAAATATCACCCGAGGCGCAAGATAGCGCAAAAGGACCCGAAGATGTGAAAACACAGCCTCTCGAGGAGGGGACAGCAGGAACTGTCAAAGCGGAGGAACCGGTAAGAAAAGGCGTCTCCAAGACGTCCATACAGATAATATCGAGAGCTCCGCAGGAACAGAAGGAAGAAAAAAAACCCGAAAAACCTAAATCGAAAACGAAAAGTAAAGAACAGGCGGAAGAAATATTCCCTAAAAAGGCAAAGAAAAGGAAACCGGATATAGAGATAGTGGAACGGGACGCCATATACAGGAAAAGACCTCCCAAATCCCGCTCTAAAAGAGATAGTGACGCGAAAGTGGATGAAGTGTTCAGAGGAGTACAGCCCGTCCAATCCAGAAAAATACCGCAGAAAGTGGCGGTTCAGCTTCCAGTCAGCGTACGTTTACTGGCTCCCCAGATAAATACCAAGCCTAACATGATAATACAGTACCTTATGGGAAAAGGTGAATCCGTGACCATAAACCAGGATCTGGATGAGGAGACGGTAAAAGATGTCATGGCGTTCTTCGGGTACGAGTTCGAACTTCCGGAGAACGCGGATTCGATGGAAAAAGAACTTTTTGAAGAGCAGCATCACGAGGAAGATAAAAAAGGGGAAACGTCCCGCGCGCCTGTAGTGACGTTCATGGGGCATGTAGATCACGGAAAAACATCGTTGCTGGATTACATACGCAAGACCATGGTGACGAAAAGCGAAAAAGGCGGGATCACCCAGCATATAGGCGCTTACAAAGTCGAAACAAAAAAAGGGTCGGTAGCGTTCCTGGATACACCGGGACACGCGGCGTTCACGGCCATGAGAGCCAGAGGAGCGAACGCTACGGATGTAGTGGTCCTTGTCGTGGCGGTGGATGACGGAGTTATGCCTCAGACAAAAGAGGCGATAGACCACGCGCGCGCGGCGAATGTGCCCATAGTGGTAGCGCTGAATAAGTGCGACGTTCCGGGAGCGGATCCCGATAGAGTGAAAAAGGAGCTTCAGAAAGAAGGTCTTAACCCCGAGGATTGGGGAGGAGATACCGTTATGGTGGAAGTTTCTGCGATCACCGGTCAGGGCGTAGATCATCTTGTGGAGATGCTCATGCTGGAATCGGAGATGCTTGAGTTGAAAGCGAACCTTAACCTAAAGGCCCGAGGTGTGGTGATCGAAAGTAAAAAAACAACTGGGCAGGGTGTTGTCGTTACGCTTTTGGTGCAGAACGGGACTCTTTATCCAGGGGATGTGGTATTTTGCGGTTCGCATTACGGAAAGATAAAGGCCATGATAGATAATAGAGGCGAGAGGATGCAAAGCGCTCTGCCATCCACGCCCGTGGAGGTCTTGGGGCTTCAAGGTGTCCCGGAGGCCGGGGACGAGTTCTTTGTCGTTAAGGACGAAAAAAAGGCCAAGACGCTCGCGCTTCTGAAACAGAGCAATACGCGTAACAGGAGAATAACGTCCGGCAAGCGTGTCACGCTTGAGGATCTGCACAGCCGCATCCTGGAAGGAAGCATAAAAGAGCTCAGGATAATATTGAAAGCCGATGTGCAGGGGTCGATGGAAGCGTTGACGCAGTCGCTGGAAGAACTTTCTACGGGAGAGGTCAAAGTGAAGATGGTCCATTCCGCCGTAGGAAAGATAAATGAATCCGATGCCATGCTCGCGATGGTCTCGGAAGCGGTCATAATAGGGTTTCATGTAAAAGTCGATTCCCAGGCCGAAGAGTTCGCGAAAAGAGAAGGTGTGGACATACGTCTATACGATGTCATTTATGAGGCCATTGCCGACGTGAAAGCCGGAATGGAAGGTTTGCTGGAACCGGAGCTTAAAGAAGTGACGCAAGGAAAAGCTAAGGTCATTGAAGTGTTCCCAGCCAAAAAGACCAAAGCCGCGGGATGTAAAGTAGTAAAAGGCACCATAAGGAAAAAGGACAAGATAAGGATAACCAGGGGAGATGAAGTGATATTTGAGGGTGATATCGGGGCCCTTAAGCGTTTTAAAGATGACGTGAAAGAGGTAAAAGAAGGTTTTGAATGCGGTTTGTCGATAAAAGGGTTCAATAACGTGGAGCAAGGCGATATCATTGAATCTTTTATTATAGAGAAGATAGCGAGAAGATTGGATGGAAAGTAACAGATAAAGAACGAATGAATGACAAAATCCAAATGACAAATGTCAAACGAAGGAGAAGAGATAAGAAGTAAAGCGTAGATACCTTTGTATTTTAAGAACGTCTTTGTTGGTTTAGAGCTAAAGTGTAAATTTATTTGGTTGTTTGAATTTGGTTCTCTGATCTTTTTGTCATTTTGATTTTTGACATTTGTCATTAAGTAGGAATACTATGAACGCAAAAAAGCATACCATATTAAGCGGAATGAGGCCTACGGGACGGCTTCACCTCGGTCATGTAGTGGGAGCGCTCAATAACTGGCGTAAAATGCAGGAAGAGAACGACTGTTTTTTTATGGTCGCCGACTGGCACGCGCTCATGAGCGAATACGAGAACCCTTCGGATATAAAGAAGAACAGCATAGAGATAGTGAAGGACTGGGTATCCTTCGGTATAGATCCGGACAAAAGCGTGGTATTCATACAAAGCATGGTACCGGAACACCTGGAGCTTGCCATGGTGTTCTCTCTGCTCACGCCGCTGGGATGGCTTGAAAGATGTACGACATATAAGGAACAGATGCGGGAAATAAAGGGCAGGATGCTCGCGACTTACGGTTTTCTGGGGTATCCCGTTCTGCAGGCCGCGGATATAGCGCTCTACAGGAGCGACCTAGTCCCGGTGGGGGTTGATCAACTGCCGCACTTGGAGCTTGCCAGAGAGATAGTGAGAAGGTTTCACGGGCTTTATAAAAAAGATATTTTTCCGGAACCCGAACCTATGCTGACCAAGGTCTCCAAACTTGTCGGGCTGGATAACAGAAAAATGTCGAAAAGTTACGGGAATTTTATATCATTGACCGATCCGGCCGAGACGGTAAGAAAGAAAGTTTTCAGCATGTACACGGATCCCGACAGGGTCAGGGCGGATGTTCCGGGAAAAGTCGAAGAGAACCCGGTGTTCATATACCATGATATATTCAACCCCGACAAAGAAGAGATAAATGATCTTAAAAAAAGGTATAAGTTGGGTAAGGTGGGTGACGTGGAAGTGAAGGAAAAACTCTCGAAGGCGATCAATACGTTCCTGGATCCGATACGCGAAAAAAGAGAGGAGCTTTCGGACCGGAAAGCTATGGAGATAATAGAAGAAGGCGCCGTAAAGGCCGGGATCGTGGCTAAGAAGACCATGGCGAAAGTAAAGAAATGCCTGCATCAGATGTAGGATCGGAGTCTGAAGAGGCAAGATGACCCGACAAACTCTAGAAACCCGATAAACTCGACAAACACGATCATGTCATATAAAGTAAAGCTTAACATTTTTGAGGGACCGCTCGATCTGCTGCTCTTCCTTATAAAGAAAGATAAGATAGACATCTACGATATCCCCGTAGCCGTAATAACCGATCAATACCTCGAGTATATGAACCTCATGAAAATGCTCGATCTGGAGATAGCGGGCGAATTTCTGGTCATGGCGGCAACTCTTATCCATATTAAAAGTAAAATGCTGCTTCCCGAAGAGGACAGAGAAGACGAGACGGAAGAAGAAGATCCAAGAGAAGAACTTGTCAGGCGTCTTCTTGAATATAAGAAATACAAAGAGGCCGCCGCTCATCTGAAAGAAATGCAGGACCTGCACTCGGAAGTATTCCTAAGAAGAGGTTCGGGTATGTCTGAAAAGATCATATCCGACGACGGGACCGAATATTTCGAGGCAAGCCTGTTCGACCTTATCAGTTCTTTTAAAAAGATACTTACGGGTGTAACGAAAGAAGCGTTCCATAAGGTCTTCAAGGATGAGTTCAGCGTTGATGATAAGATACACGAGATATATCATATGCTGGCCAAACAACCCAGTATATATTTCTCTTCATTATTCATAAGAGCCGGGAGCAAGGACGAGGTAATAGTCATATTTCTGGCCATCTTGGAGCTTATGAAAAGGAGCGAGATATTTGTGGTGCAAAAGGGACATTTTGAGGAGATCGAGGTCATGAGAAATCCGGAGCTTAGCAGCGGGGGTTTCGTAAAACCAGAACATTGAGGAACGTCATGAACGCAGAGAAACAGACAAGAAATATCATCGAAGCTCTTTTGATAGTATCGGAGAACGGGTTAAGCGTAGACGATCTTAAAAGCGCTATCCCTCAGACCGACGGTAAAGATATAACGGAAGGTATAGAACTTCTGCGGCGGGAATACGACACCCCGGAGAGGGCTTTTAATATAGCCGAAATAGCGGGTAAGTATCGGATAGTGACCAAACCGGAGTATCTGCAGTGGATAAATAACCTTTACAAAAAAGAAACGGAACGCTTGAGCTCGCCGGCGCTTGAAACGCTCGCGATAATCGCTTACAAACAGCCCGTGACCAGGACCGAGGCGGAAAGCATACGCGGTGTAGGCCTGGGAGGGGTGCTGAGAACCCTGCTGGACAAGGATCTTGTTCAGGTAAGAGGCAGAAAAGAGGTTATAGGCAGACCGCTTCTTTACGGGACAACCGATAAATTTCTCGAGATATTCGGGCTTAATTCACTGGATGATCTTCCCGCGCTCAGGGATTTCAGTGAAGAGGATCTTGAGTACGGTAAACCACAGGAACCCGTTCTGGTGGATATGGCGGAAGCTAAGGAGACCGGGGAGAAAATAGGGTCAGAGGGGACGATAAGCGAAGTGTCAGAGGGGCAAAGTGTCAGAGAGTCAGGATCGATCGATGTGGCAATAGAAGCGGAGAACGAAGAGCCTGGAGAGATGAAGGAAGAAGGACGAGGGACGACGGAGGCAGAGCTTAAAAGTCACCAGGTTACCGAGTCACCAGGTCACCAGAAGGACGAATAGCAAGTAGTAGAGGGGCAAGAGTAAGGTTTGAGTTTTTTTGTGTCATTCCGAGCGAATGAACGGAGTGAATGAGTCGAGGAATCTGCGAAAACATAAGTAAAGATCTCTCGACTCGCTAACGCTCGCTCGAGATGACAGTGTTTTGTCACTCGAGATGACGGTTTTCATTTTCACGGGTCATGTGTTCCGGGTCACGACTCACGAATACTGCTATGCGTCATGCTCTCTGCGCTATGCTAATAAGATTTGGTATTGTTTACAGCTTGAAATAAGGAGAAGAGATCATGAAGAAAAAAAACCTAAATGAGTTCAGAAAAGACATAGACAGGATAGATACTGAAATAATAGAACTGATCAACGCCAGGGGCAGGGCCAGTTACGCTATCGGTGAGATAAAAAAAGAAAAGAACCAGCCCGTATATAGTCCGGACAGGGAAAGCCAGGTCTATTCCAGGGTCGTCGCCAGGAACAAAGGGCCTTTGACGGACAAGTCCGTAGAGGCCGTGTATAGAGAGATCATGTCCGCGTGTCTCGCCCTGGAACATCCTCTGACCGTAGCTTATCTGGGGCCGGAACTTACGTTCACACATCAGGCGTCCATAAAAAAATTCGGCTCAAGCGTGAAATATCTTTCGTGCGGAACTATTTCCGATGTCTTCAACGAAGTCGAAAGAGGTAATGCCGATTACGGCGTGGTCCCTATAGAAAATTCCACAGAAGGCGCGATAAGCCATACTCTCGATATGTTCGTGGATTCTCCGCTTATGATCTGCGCGGAAGTGCATTATCCTATACGGCACAGTCTTCTCAGTAAAAGCGGGAATATGAAAGGCATCACTACGGTATATTCCAAATCCCAGGTGTTCGGACAGTGCCGTAAATGGCTGGAACAGAACGTGCCCCAGGCAAAGCTCAGGGAAGCGTCATCGACGGCGAAAGCCGCGGAAATAGCCGCGAAACATAAAGGGGCCGCCTGTATCGCTAGCGAGATAGCGGCCAAGAAATATAAGCTTAAAGTGCTTGCCAGGTCCATAGAGGACAGTTCCAGCAATGTTACAAGGTTCCTTGTTATAGGTGAACATACCAGTAAGGCGTCGGGCAAGGATAAGACATCCATAATGTTCTCCGTGAAGGACAGGCCCGGAGTGCTGCACGATATGCTCAGCGCTTTCAAGGGTAGGGGTATCAATCTTACCAAAATAGAGTCCAGGCCGTCAAAGAAGAAACTATGGAAATACTATTTCTTCATAGACATGGAAGGGCATATTGATAATGCTAAGATCAGTAAGGCATTGAAAGAACTTGAAAAGAAATGTCATTTCATGAAAATACTGGGATCGTATCCTAAGGGGATATAGAGTTGTAGTATATCGTATACGCTATACGATATACGCTATACGATATACTCTAATATGAGGTGTTTTATGGTCATTAAACCTAGAAAAGAACTGGAGAACGTAACTCCATATCAGCCGGGAAAGCCTATAGAAGAAGTTAAAAGGGAAATGGGGCTTAAAGATGTTATAAAGCTCGCTTCGAACGAGAGCGCTGTATCTCCTTCTCCTAAGGTCTTAAAGGCGGTAAAAGAAGCGGCAAAGGATATAAACAGATATCCCGACGGGGGAAGTTTTTATCTTAAAAAGGCGATAAGCGGTAAATTTTCCGTTCCGCAGGACAATATAGTGCTGGGTAACGGATCGGATGAACTTATAGTCCTGGCTCTCCGGGCGTTCGTGACGGAAGGCGAAGAAGTGATAGTTTCCAGCCCGACATTCCTTGTTTATAGTATAGCTGCTTCGGTCGTGGGCGCTAAAGTGGTTACCGTCCCCGCAAAGGAGCTGCGGTACGATCTGGGTTCCATCCTCCGGGCCGTAACTCCGAGGACCAGGATGATATTTATCGCGAACCCGGATAATCCCACGGGAAGCTATCTCTCGAAAGCCGAAATATCGGGTTTTGTGGAAAAGGTTCCGGAGAACGTTATATTGTTCATAGACGAAGCGTATTATGAATTCGGACCGGACCGCGGAAGTAATGATGAAATGGTTTCAGTGCAAAGGCCGGACAAGAACATAATAAGGACCAGGACGTTCTCCAAAGCATACGGCCTTGCGGGACTGCGTATAGGATACGGTTTCGCGCGAAAGGATATAGCCGCGGCAATTAACAAAGTGAGAGAACCTTTTAATATAAATTCGCTCGCCCAGACAGCGGCGATAGCGGCGTTAGACGACGAAGCGTATATGAAGATGTCGGTCGATCTTGTCAATAAGGAAAAAAATAAGTTGTTCCGGGCAATGGAAAGCATGGACGTGAGAGCCGTCCCCAGCAGTACGAACTTCATACTTATAGAGACTTTCAGGGACTCGATGAAGATATTCAAGTTCCTGCTCGAGAGAGGAATTATAGTCAGGGAAATGTCGTCTTGGGGATTCAAAGGGTTCGTCCGTGTGACCGTTGGGACGAAGAAAGAGAACGAGAAATTCTTGAGGATATTCGGGGACGCTTTGAACGCGGTTGAAAAGGAAAAATAGAACGGTTATGTGTCATATCCGGTGAGAGAAACAGAAAGATATGATCGATCATGAGGAGAGAAAATGATAATAGTACTTAAGCCGAACGCTAAAAAAGAGGATGTGGACCATCTTATCGAAAAGATAAAGAGTGTTGGTCTCAAGCCTTGGATATCAGAAGGGGTGGAACGCTCGATCATAGGAGTGATCGGCGAAGAGGACGTTGTGCGCGATCTGCCGCTTGAAGGGTTCGCCGCGGTGGAAAAGGTCATGCCGATCCTTAAACCGTATAAGTTGGCTTCACGCGATCTTAGGAGCGAACCGACGGAGATAAAAATATCGAAAGACGTTAAAATAGGCGGAAAAGAGATAGTAGTTATGGCGGGTCCGTGTTCTGTGGAAAACAGAGATATGCTCATAAAGACCGCCGAATCCGTTAAAAAGAGCGGAGCGAAAATGCTTAGAGGCGGCGCGTTCAAGCCCAGGAGCAGTCCGTATAGTTTTCAGGGCCTGGGTGAGGAAGCCCTGAGATATCTGGCCGAAGCAAGAGACATCACGGGTCTGGCGGTCGTAACGGAACTGATGGACATACGGAGTCTTGACATCGTGGCGAGATATACCGACATGATACAGATAGGCGCGAGGAACATGCAGAACTATGATCTTCTCAAAGAAGTAGGCAAGACAAAGATACCCGTGCTTCTGAAAAGAGGGATGGCCAATACGATAAAAGAGTTCCTCATGAGCGCCGAGTATATTTTATCGTCCGGGAACCCTAATGTGGTCTTTTGCGAAAGAGGCATACGGACTTTCGAGGATTTCACGCGGTTCACGCTGGATATAAACGCGGTATCGGCCATAAAAGAATTGAGCCATCTTCCAATAGTAATAGATCCTTCCCATGGGACCGGCAGATGGGGTATGGTAGCTTCAGCGGCTAGGGCGGGAGTAGCCGCCGGATGTGACGGGCTTATGATAGAGGTCCATCCGAATCCCGAAGACGCTTTTTCGGACGGAGACCAATCATTGCTTCCGGAAAAATTCGATTCTTTGATGAAAGAGATATCCGCCGTCGCGAAAGCGGTAGGGAGAAGTATCTAGTATTTGGTATTTAGTATTTGGTTAGAGAACAGTTTGAAAAGTTAAAAGGTTTTAAAGGTTAAATAGCATAGGGCATAGCATTGAACAGTAATTTTTAAAAGTAACCAGTTGCCTGTTGCCAGTAACGATTAGCATAGCGCATAGAGCATAGGGCATGGTGTTGTATTCGTGTATCGTATAGCGTTATATTGACTGTAGCTCTGAGGTTAAAACTCTGGTAACTGGTAACCGGTTTCTGGTAACTGGTTTCTCTTGGGGAGATTGACCGCAGCTCTAGTCTACGGACTCCGAACTATGAACTATGAACTTTAAAGGGTGAGCGCCATGATTATGAAATTCAAAAAGATCGTTATTATCGGCATGGGGTTTATCGGAGGTTCTATCGGGAAAGCCCTTTTGGCCGAAGATATCGCGGAAGAGGTCATAGGAGTATGCCGCAGGCAGGTCTCTCTGGATAAGGCCGTTAAGGAAAAAGCCTTGACCTCAGGGATGGTCGATGATCATCAGAGGGCCGTTCTTGGAGCGGAGATCGTCATTATAGCGACCCCCGTCCATACCGTAAAAGATATTCTCGATAGATTAGCTGATGTTATCAATAACAAAGATGTTATAGTCACGGACGTGGGCAGTACGAAGAAAGAGATAGTAACCCATGCCGCGAAATATAAGGACAAGTTCACCTTCATAGGGTCCCATCCCATGGCCGGTTCCGAAAAAACGGGCGTAGAACATTCTTCGGGAGACCTATTCAGAGGTTCTGTATGTATAATCACGCCGGATGATAATACCGATAAAAATAAACAGGGAATATTGAACGGCTTGTGGACATCTATAGGCGCTGAAACGGTCAGCATCAGCCCCGATGGGCATGATAGATGTCTGGCTTTCTCTAGCCATCTGCCGCATATAGCCGCTTACGCTTTAGCCGGGATCCTGGACGAGAATATATCGCATAAGATGTTCTCCACGGGGTTCAAGGACACGACCAGGATCGCCGCGTCGGACCCGAAGATCTGGAGCGATATTTTTGCCAGTAACAGGGAAAATGTCCTTAAGGCCCTTAAGAAATATAAGGGGATAATCTCTGATATAGAAAACTCAATAAGCTCGGGCGATGCCGATGAATTGGAAAAGAAACTAAGCGGATATAAAAGGATGAGAGATGAGCTTGTTTAACAGAACGAATGCCGTGGCGATCGACGGGCCCGCGGGCAGCGGAAAAAGCACTATAAGCAGAATGGTCGCGGAACGATTGGGATATACATACGTCGATACCGGCGCGATGTACCGGGCCCTGACGTTCAAGGTAATGAAAAAGGGAGTGGAGTTCACCGACGAAAAGAGCATATGCGCTTTTTCGGAAAACATGGATCTTGAGCTTATGCCGTCGGACGGAAAAGAAAGCACTATACGCGTGATATTGGACGGGGAGGATATCAGCGAGAATATACGCATGATGCAGGTCACTTCTAATGTTAAACATGTGGCTAAACTTGCCAAGGTCAGGGAAAACCTGGTCAAACTGCAGAGAAGAATGGTAAAAGGTATGAACGGCGCCGTTATGGAAGGAAGAGACATAGGAACGGTCGTTCTGCCTGACGCGCAGCATAAGTTCTATGTGGACGCGTCTTTTGACGAAAGGGTTGAAAGACGGTTCTCGGAGATGAGAGCAAAAGGCCTTCCCTCGACACGCAGTGAGGTAGCGGAAGACCTGAAACAGCGTGACCATACTGATAAGACGCGCAAGGCCGGGCCTCTTAAAAAAGCCGAAGACGCTGTCTATGTCGATACTACCGATATGTCCATAGAAGAAGTGGTTAAGGAAATAATCGGTTACGTGAAGAAGTGAACGGTAGAAAAGATAAAGATCTATGTAGACTATAGATCACAGACTCGAGACCGTAGCCCAAGATTTTTCTTTGAAAAATCTTGAAAATATGTAGTCTATAGTCTCTGATCTGTTTAGGCTGTTTAAATTGACTGACTCACTGGTAACTGGTTTCTGGTTACTTGATCGACATTTATTGGTATGTGTTCTTGATCTAACAATTTAACCATTTAACTTTTCAAACTTTTTAACTGCAAATCATGATGTACCGCATTTCATGTTTTTTATTTGAATGTTTTTTGAGGCTTCTCTTTAAAGTGGAGATCAACGGCCGGGAGAATATACCGCAGAAGCCTTATTTGATAGTTTCCAACCACGCGTCACTTGCGGATCCGCCGGTTGTCGGGGCGGCATGTAAAAAGGACGCGGTAGATTTTATGGCGAAGAGCGAGCTTTTCGATACTCCCATCTTAGGGCTGTGGACGCGTTCAGTGGGATGCATACGCGTAAAAAGGGGTTCGGCAAGTTCGGGCAGTCTTAAAGAGGCCATTAAGCGCATAGCGGCGGGAAGGGTGGTCGCTATGTTCCCGGAAGGGACGCGTTCCGAGGACGGGACGCTTCAGGAAGCTAAAAGAGGAATAGGGTTCATTGTAGCGAAGGCGAAAGTACCCGTGCTTCCAATATTCATAAGCGGGACGAATATAGCTTTTCCCAAAGTTGGTCCGCTTAAGCCGGGTTCTCAGATAAAAGCTATTATAGGAAAACCCATAATGCCGGAAGAGTTTTTTGAAAGCGACGGTTCCGGCGGAAAAGATTATGAAAAAGTCGCGAATATGGTTATGGACCGGATAGCTTCATTACGGGAATAAGGCCGGATACACGGTCTTTGCGTGAGGCACCGATAAAGCAGGAAAAATACGACCTGCTTTTTTTTATACAAATACCCGCGGGGTAACGTTATAGATGAAAAAGGACACAGGGCGAGGCGGGTCATTTACTCGTTCGCCACGCCTAAGGATAGTGCTTCAGTGCGGAGAAAAAAGGCAGGGTTCCCCTCGCTTTGCTCGGGACACTGCAGGATCGATCGTAGATAAATTCCGAGCGTTAGGGCAGAGTTTATCTACAATTGACGCAAATGTTAAATATATTGCAAAATCTATTGAAAAAGGGTAAAATATGGGCTCAAAAATACTTAGAAAAGGAGTTGGTAAGTGATGGAGAGTGTAAAAGAGAACGGTTTTGACGATGAGTCCGCTAAACTGGACGAAGAGCTAGCGCTGTTGTACGAGAACAGTATGGTCGATCTGAAAGAAGGTGAGATAATCAGAGGCAAGATAGTGCATCTTACCGAAAAGGAGATCCTTGTAGATATAGGATATAAATCCGAAGGCAGTGTTTTTAAATCGGAAGTATCCGATCCGGAAACACTTGCGATCGGGGATGAACTGGATGTCATGCTGGAGTCCAAAGAGAACGAGCAGGGTATGGTGGTCCTGTCGCATGAGAAGGCCAAAAGATATAAGAGCTGGCAGAATATAATCGAGAATCAGAAAGAGGGAGATGTTATGGAAGGCAGGGTCGCCAGAAAGGTCAGAGGCGGCTTTATGGTGGATGTAGGCATGCAGGCGTTCCTTCCGGCCAGTCTTTCCGTAATGCAGGAGTTCGGCGGCGCCGACAGCTTAGTGGGTCAGAAACTTGAATTCACTATAGTGAAAATAAACGTGCCCCGAAAGAACATAGTCCTTTCGCGCAAAGAGATCGTGGATGACAAACGCAGGGACGAGAAGAAAGCCATGCTTGATATCCTTAATAAGGGAGATCTGGTCAAAGGTGTTGTGCGCAATATAACGGATTTCGGCGCTTTTGTCGATATAGGAGGAGGGATAACGGGTCTTCTGCACATAACGGATATGAGCTGGGGAAGAATAGGCCATCCGACGGAAGTAGTTAAGGTCGGGGACGATTTAGAGGTAAAGGTCCTTGATTTTGACAAGGAAAAGGTAAAAGTATCCCTAGGCCTCAAACAAAAAACGTCAAACCCATGGGAAAATATCAACGAGAAGTTCCCCGAAGGCGGAGTTGTTAAAGGGACGATCGTGAACATCATGCCTTACGGGATATTCGTGGAATTGGAGAAAGGTATAGAAGGCCTGATCCATATATCCGAGTTCTCGTGGTCAAAAAAATACGGTCATCCCAGTGAAAAGTTCAAGATCGGGGACGCAGTTGAGGCAATGGTCCTGAAAACGGATCAGAATAATCAGCGTCTTTCTTTGGGGATAAAACAGCTGGGTGATGATCCCTGGACGGGTGTATCTTCACGGTATAATGTCGGGGACCGCATAAAAGGGAAAATAGGGGCTGTGACGGATTACGGCGCGTTCGTGGAGCTTGAAAGAGGCGTCGAAGGTCTGGTGCATGTTTCCGATCTCTCATGGACAAAAAGGATAACGCATATTAAGGATATCCTTAAAAAGGATGAGGAGATAGAGGCTATTATCCTGAACGTTGATGAAGATAACAGGAGAATAGCTCTCGGCGTGAAACAGCTTTTAACGGACCCATGGGATGAGATCATAAAGAAATATGAGCCCGATTCCGAGCTGGAAGGAAAAGTGACGAATATAACGAATTTCGGTGTATTCGTAGAACTGGAAGAGGCTTTAGAAGGATTGCTCCACGTTTCCGAAATAGGCCTTAAGTCCACCGAACGTATGGAGGATAAGTTCAAAGTAGGCGACAAAATAACGGTAAAAATACTTCATATCGACGGTGTTCAGAAGAAAATAGCTTTGAGCGCCAAAGGTATGAATGACGCTCCGTCCGATCAAAAGGCCGAAGATGTTCCGGAGACGCCGGCAGAAGAGAATGCCGAAGCGTCATCCGAAAGTCCCCAGGCCGATACCGTTTCCGAACCCGCAAGCGAAGCGGATGCGAACAGCGAGGGAACCGCGGACGCGGCATAGTAAAATAAAAAGCAAAGAGTAACTGTGGTAGATCGCAAAAAAGCCCGGGTTCTTCCCCGGGCCTTTTTGTTTGTGTAGGGGCACGGCATGCCGTGTAATGTTTTATGTGGGATGGGTAATAGGAAGGAAGCAGTCTGAAAGTTGAGGGTGGAAGTTCTGAGGACACTCTTCCCTCGGGGGTATAAGCCCTGGTGGAAGAATGTCCCCAGAATATATTTTTATTTCTGTTCACGCTATACGACATTCGCTATACGATATACGAATAAAATGCTGTGCTAATTGTCACTGGTTACTGGCAACAGGCAACTGGTTACTTTGAAGAGTTACTGTTCAATGCTGTGCGCTGTGCTCTATGACCTATGCTATCTAACCTTTAAAACCTTTTAACTTTTTAAACTGTTCTCCAACCATTCACTAAATACCATCTACTATATACTTTCTGGGGGGTTGGTGACACGAGTTAAAAGGAGCGATGATTTTGTTTTCATTTTCGTGTTTTTTGCTATATAGTAGTTAAGGAAGGTAACAGCGCAGCGATAATGCGAGGAGGGTATCATGTCCAGGTCTTATGGTAAAATAAAAAGTTCCGTTTTAAGGTATGTCGCCGATCTTATGTGCACAGCCGCGCGTACGGCCCCGAAAACGCGCGGTAAGGACAATCTGGTGATAATCTCGTTGAACGGGACCGAGATAGAGAAAGTAGTATCCCGCATGAGAAAAATAGCCGAAAGGAATAACAGACCCAGTTTTAAGCGTGATGCGGATAACCTGAAAGACGCTGAACATATCGTTGTAATAGCCACAAAAAAAGCGGCACTAGGATTGGATTGCGGGTTTTGCGGATACGCGTCATGCCGTGAACTGAAAAGGACAAAAGGCGTATGCGCCTATAATCCGATGGATCTCGGAATAGCGCTGGGGTCAGCTGTTTCCGTAGCGGCGGATCTGCGCGTGGATAACAGGATCATGTTCTCTATCGGGAAAGCCGTTATAGAACTTGGACTATCGGGAAAAGATGCCGTTCAGGCCATAGGGATACCTCTCTCCGCCAGCGGGAAAAACCCGTTCTTCGACCGAGGATAAGGATACTGCCCCGTGGACTCTTGACATTTTCTCGAAGGCCTATATAATATCACTAAGTGATTTTCCTTCCGGACGCGGTATCGTAAAATAAAGGAGCATATGGTGTTCAAAAAAAAATATGTAGCGGTCCTCCTAACTGCGGCTTTTATTCTGTTTTTACCGACTTCCTACGCGAACGCAAAAAATGATCTTGAACTTTCCGCCAATTTTGATAAGAACGAATATAAGACAAGTGACGGTATCAGTATACAGCTCTTGCTGAAAAATGCAGGCAAAACCCCCGTTTATGTCAATAAACGTTTCTTCATGAATGCCGAAGAGGCGTCTTCCGAAAACAGAGACGTCTATCTTATCGTAGAGTCCCCTTCGGGAGAGAAACTGCCGTGCAAAGTATCTTATGAGACGGGCCTGCCGAGAACGGCGGACTTTGTTCTGCTCGCGCCGGGAGAGGAAGCGAAACCCGAACGGGATAAGAACATCAAATACTTTTTCGATTTCAGTAAGCCCGGTGATTATAAAGTGACAGCTGTTTACCAGAATATACGCGGACAGGAGATAGGCGTGGATACTTTTAAGGGCAAACTGACATCAAAACCTTCGGTCATAAAGGTCGTGGAGTAGTATTATGAAAAAGATATTGTGCGCGGCTGTATGTTTTCTTGCGCTTTTCGCCGGAACAGGGATATCGAACGCGGAGAAGAATGAGAGCCTGGACCTCAGCGTGAGCGATAACCGTATAGTGTCCATTGACTATACGCTGTATGCGGACGGTAACACCATAGTAGAGACCACTAAGGGTAAAAAACCCCTGATATATGTCCAGGGTAAGGGTCAGCTTTTGAACGCTCTTGAAAAAGAGCTCGCAGGTATGAGAAAGGGTCAGAAAAAGAACATAGTGATAAAACCCGAGGACGGTTACGGAGAGATACGAAAAGATTATTTTGTCGAAGTGCCTATCGAAGAGGTTCCCGAGGCTTCCCGCGCGGAAGGTAAAGTGCTTACGGTCACCGGCAAAGACGGCGGACCGGTGAATTGCGTGGTAAAGAAAATAGACGCAACAAAAGCCGTTCTGGACTTTAATCACTCTCTTGCCGGAAAGATCTTAAGATATAAAGTAGAGGTCATTGATGTTAAGGACAGGATGCAGTTCAATTAGGGGAAGGACCATGGCATTATCAAAACGTTTAAATCTGTTCATAGGTGTTTTTTTATCGGTCTCTTTGGCGTGTTACGGTTCTTTTGCCGAGGACAAAAAACCCAGGCTGTCGGAAGATCCCGATACAGTAGGCGAAGCTTTCGGCGAACCGATAAGCAGCCAGGACTTTTTCTATTACTACAAGACGGCTTCTCTTTTTTCACGGGACCAAAAGGAGTCCAAGACAGATGAAGATGTCCGGCAGGAAGCCTGGCAGAACCTTGTATTCAGCAGGGGAGCGGAAGAACTGGGGCTGGAAGTCCCGAGGGAAGAACTCGAGAACGAGATATCAAGGCTTGTCGGAGAAAAAGAGATCAAATATGGAACACCCGAGTATGATATCTGGGTCATCACCCAGATAAAGGACGGCATTGATACGTTCGAGAAGCGCATCAAAGACCTCCTTCTTGTGAACAAACTTATGAAACTGAAAGCGGACGCCGAAGTTACCGTTACGGACGAAGAAATAGAGCAGAAGTTCCGCAATCAGTACAACTCGTTCGAAAGCGAATATATACAGTTCGAAGATAAGGCAAAGGCCGAAGAATTCTTTGAAAAGGTGACAAAGGACCGCGGTTTATGGAAGAAGACATATGACGAGAAAAGAGAAGACGGGCAGAAAGGAGCCGCCTGGATAAACGTTATGTCCTTAGAAGCCTTGATAGATCTTTGGAAAATACCTAAAGAAGACGCATACCGTATATTGGAAAGCGACCAGGGGGATTTTATTGTGGCGAAGTTTTTTTACGGGGACGCCGTTTTCAGACTGCTTAGAAAAAAAACCGCGGATATGGAGCAGTTCGACGAAAAGAAAAAAGAATACTACAGGAAGACGCTTACCGAATCGAAAAAAAGAAAGATATCCAAAGAGTATTTTGACGACCTGATCGGACGCGCCGCGGCTAGGGATTATGTGCTTGAGGACAGGCAAGAAAAAAAGGTGGAAGATATGAAAAAAAGATCTAAAGTGGCGCTTGAGACCGATAAGGGGGCCATTGAAATACAGCTTTATCCGGAAGCGGCGCCTTTGGCCTGCGAGAATTTTCTGGGTCTTATCGATAAAGGGTATTACGACGGTCTTATATTCCACCGGGTCATAAAGGATTTCATGATACAGGGGGGAGACCCCACCGGGACCGGGACAGGGGGAGATTCTATATGGGAACAGCCTTTCGCGGATGAGGTCAGCGATGATCTGGTGTTCGATAGGCCGGGCATACTGGCCATGGCCAATTCCGGTCCCAATACCAATAAGAGCCAGTTCTTTATAACCACTAAACCTACCCCGTGGCTCAATAATAAACACACTATATTCGGGGAAGTCACGAAAGGTTTTGACGCGGTCCAGGCCATAGAATCGGCGGAGAAGGATGCCCGGGATAAACCTGTGGAAGATCAGAAAATAATAAAGGCATATGTGGCTGGGGAATGAAGGCCCTAAAAAAAGAACGGCGCTCATAATATGAACTCATTAGCCATAATAATACTCGTCACGGTGATCTTAAGCGTGGCTCTCGCTCTGGCTCTTGTGCGTGTGGCCAAACTTTCGGCCAGCCTTGATCTCCGCCGGACATCTATCCAGCACAGGTCGGGAAGCACAATATCTAAATTATCCGAAGTCCAGAATAAAATAAGTGAAATAGTCACAACCTCCAAAAGCAAAAAGGAACTGATGCGGACATTAGGTAATGTCGTGGAAGCCGAGATAAAAAAGAACGTCGAAATAGCGGAGAAAGAAGTATCGGGCAAATATGAGAAGATCATCGAGAATAAAGACAAGTCTGAACAGCTGTTAGAAAGAAAATACCAGAAGATATCCCTTGAGAAAAAACAGACAGAAAGTATTATGAGAAGCGTTTCGGAAGGACTCGTTGTCGTAGATAAAAAAGGCAAAGTCCTCCTTATGAACCCCGCCGCGGAAAAACTTCTCGATACCACGAAGAAAGAAAAAATAAACAGGTCCATCTTTTCAGACATGAAAGACGGCCAGATGGTCTCTTTCAGCAAGGACTCGAAAGACGGCACCAAGACGATAGAATATGAGAGCGACAAGGACGAGACGGTAAAGACCATAAGGTCGTCCAGCGCGGTCATACAGGACGAGAACGGTCAGACCGTAGGCATGGTATCCATTCTTACCGATATGACCAAGCAGAAAGAACTGGACAAAATGAAGAATAATTTCATCAATACGGTAACACATGAGTTCAGGACGCCTATAGTGGCCATGCAGAAATCCATACAGGTAATGCTGAGCGGGGCTACGGGACAGCTGAACCAGGCGCAGGATAAATTCCTTTCCATTGCCAAGAGAAATCTGGAGAGGCTTAATCTCCTTATAGACGATCTGCTGAATCTTTCGAAACTGGAAGAAAAAAAGATGAGCATGGACGCGAGAGAAGGGTCGATAAAGGACGTAGCCGAGGATATATGCGAGACTATCGGGACATGGATGACGACCAAATCCATAGAACTGGTAAAAGAGTTCCAGAACGATCTTCCTCCGCAGATATTCGATCCTAACAGGATAGCGCAGGTCCTTAATAACCTTTTGAGCAACGCGATAAAATTCACTCCGAAAGGGGGCAAGATAACCGTGGGGATAAGACGCGCCGAGGGCGGGAAAACGGTGGAAGTAAGCGTGACCGACAGCGGTATAGGCATGTCGGAAGAGGACAGCAAAAAGGTATTCGATAAATTTTTCCAGATAGGGGAAAGGACTACCACGGATATCACGGGTACGGGCTTGGGGCTTCCCATAGCCAAAGAGATCGTTGAACTTCATGGCGGCCGTATATGGATAGAAAGCGAAAAGGACAAGGGGTCGACGTTCACGTTCACGTTACCTTTGGCGTGATAAGTGCATTGTAGTTTGTAACGGTCGGTAAAGGAGAAGGGGGCATACATGGGCAATAAAATACGTATACTAATGATAGACGATGAGGAGGATTTCACCGAACCCATGGCGTTCTGGCTGAGATCCAAAGGGCATGATGTCGATACCGTTATCAGCGGGGGGTTGGGCGTTGAAAAAATAGAGAAAGATCCTCCGGATATAGTTTTTCTGGACATTTTTATGCCGGTGATGAACGGGGTAGAGACCTTGAAGAAGATCCGCCGGGTAAACCTTGATATACCTGTGATCATGCTTACCTCCGCCGTGATAGAGAACGTGCAGGAAGCGTATTCTATGGAAGAACTAAATAAGCTCGGGGTATCGGGTTTCTTTAAGAAAAAAGACAGCTTTGAGGAGCTTGCGAGACTTTTGGAAATAACTTTGCGGCTGCACAAGAACCTAAAACGGCCCGATGACCGGACCGAATAAGGATCCCGCGGAAAATATGATAAAACGGTGGATACACATGATCCCGGCCTTTATGACCGTCATTTTGGCTCTTCATATGCCGTGCCGTCCGGTACAGGCTCAGGACGTGGATATGAGCCGAAGCAGCTATGACGCCGAAAAAGGGGAACGTACGATAAACGGCCTGAAATTCTTCATCGCGGAAGATAGGCGTATAGTCAGTAATGGGCAGTACATAGAACCGGAAAGTCTGGATAAATATCTGGGCAGAAAATTCGACGCTATGTCCGCTGTCCTGGATGAATTCTCAGATGTCCTTTCTCAGGTAGAAGACCGCCTGTCCGAATTGGAAAGTTCGATGGATAAACTCACCAGGCAGGTCCGGGCTTCGATGGTTCAGCCTGGTGAAGCGTCTCAGAAAATAGAGACAGAAGTCAGAAGCTAGAGGGACGAAGGATTAAGGAAGAAGGACGATAAAGAAGTGTTAAGTTATAAGTGTCATGTGTTATGTGAAGGAACCAATATTCGCTGACCCAGCAGGTGGGGACATCCTCCCGAACGTAGTGAGGGAAGTGTCCCCTTTGCAATGGAAGCAATCTCCCCAAGAGAAACCAGTTACCAGAAACCGGTTACCAGTTACCAGAGTTTTAACCTTAGAGCTACAGTCAATATAACGCTATACGATACACGAATTCAACACCATGCCCTATGCTCTATGCGCTATGCTAATCGTTACTGGCAACAGGCAACTGGTTACTTTTTATCATTCACCAAATACTAGATGCCTCCAGCCTCTTAATAAGATATAATATTCATAAATATCTTTCCTAAACTTGACTTTACAAAAAAAATCAGGCATACTCTTGCTGCACTTATAGTAATTACTACAACTACTAACAAGATCGGGAGATCTGATGGGAAAAGACTATATATCCGCCAAGGAAGTAGTGGAAAGATACGGCATCTCATATTCTTCCCTCAACTACTACACCAATCTGGGCCTTTTTAAGGTCAAAAAGAGGGACGGGAATGCCAGGTTGTATGATGTGGACGAGGTGAGAAAGACGCGGGTAAGGATAAATAAACTGGCTAATATGGGATATCCGTTAAGAATAATAAGAAAGATGCTGAAAGCATTTTAAATAAATGTGATAGGGAAATAAGTGTTAAGTTTGAAAAGATCCCTCGATTCGCTAGCGCTCACTCGGGATGACAGAGTAAGGGCGAATCGCTGTTTACGAATCACGAGTCACGAATCACGAATTACGAGTCACGATACATAACAAGGTACACAAATGAGCTATTATAAAATATTAGAACTAGAAAAAGAACCTTTCTCTACCAGCCCTGACCCGGAGTTCTTCTATGAATCACGGGAACATGAGAAGGCGCTCACGAATCTCATAATAGAACTGCGTTTACGAAGAGGCCTGAGCGTTATCTTGGGGGACGTTGGAACGGGAAAGACCACCTTGAGCCGGAAACTGTGTCAGATACTCCGGACAAGGCAGGATATAATGTTCCATATGATACTGAACCCGCATTTCAGCGATGAAAAGCTGTTTCTCAGATCCCTTATACGGAATTTTGACATAAAGATCCGAGAAGGAGAGACCGAGACCTTGGACCTGATGGAGGCCATTGAAAAATTCCTTTTTACAAAGACCATTGAAGAGGGCCAGACGGTGGTGCTGATCGTGGACGAAGCCCAGACTCTTCGAAGAGAGACCATGGAGTCTTTAAGGCTTCTCCTCAATTTTGAGACTAACGAGCATAAACTGCTTCAGGTAATACTATTAGGCCAGATGGAGCTGCACGCTAAAATAATGGAAATACCCAATTTCCTTGACAGGATAAGCTTTAAATACACGCTTAATCCGCTGGACCTTGATGAGACCAGAGAGATGATAGAGTTCCGCATACGCCAGGCAGGATACAGAGGGCGTATGCAGCTTTTCCTGGAAGAAGCGATAAGGGAAATACACAAGTATACCGGCGGATATCCCCGGAAGATCGGCATGATGTGTCACAAAGCTTTAAAAGGGATGGTATTAAAGAACAAAGTCGTTGTGGATAAAAGACTTATAGGCGAACTAATAGACGAAGAGGTAAGGCAGGGATGGTCGAGGACAACAGCTCCCGTATTACTCCAGAAAAGCAATTATTGAAGCTTATAGAAGACCCTGACGGCGGAACCCTGAGCCGGGCAAAGACCAGATATAAGACGAAACGGCTTTTTTCCGCGGGATTCTTTAAGTCTCTAGGGACGCTCTTTAAAATGCCGGGTTCGGGTTTTATCGGCGGCGGGCATGAGCTGTCTATAGATTTTCAGGTCCTTAACTGGGTGTTGAAAGTATGTATAGCCGCTGCCGCGGCCTATCTGATAGTGGACGTTGTTTCGTCTATGAATAGTTCCCGCGCGGTTCCGAGCATATTAACAAGACAGGACCCGATCGGGCAGGCTCCGGTAGATATATTAGAGGTCCAGTCGAGCTTGAAACCGTATTCATATTACGGCAATAAAGTGGGTGAAAGGGATATATTTAGGCCCTATGAGCCAAAAGTGGAAGAAGTGGTAACCGAGGGAGAGGTTGTTCCCGGTGTATCGGTAAGCACTTCCGGATTCGCGAGTGAACTTGAGGTGGTTGGTATCGCTTGGTCCGACGAGCCGGACGTTATTTTGCGTAATCGTAAACTGAACAGGACATATTTCCTTAAAAAGAACTCTACTTTCGGTGACGCGAAGGTAGTGGAGATCTTTGAAGATGGTATAGTTATAGAGTATAACGGAGAACAGATAGAGCTGAGATAAATGACAATAATGAAGATCATAAGAACAATACACAGAACGTCCCCGGGCATAGTGGTCTTTCTCTTTTTAGCTCTTGATATATATCCTGTTTCATGGGCCATAGAGAACTCTCCCGTTCTGGATAATATAATGACGTCGGAACCTTCCAGCATAACCCCTGTCGAGAAAGGCTTTGAAGGCAGGATATCGCTGGACCTTAGGGGCATAGACGTCGAGGACGCGCTCAAATATATTGCTCTTAAGGCGGGTCTTAACATAGTGGTCCGCACATCCGCGGCGGGTAAGATCACTCTGACCGTCAAAGACGTACCCCTCAGGGACGCCTTTGATCTGATCCTTAGAAGCACGGATCTGGCATATGACAAGAGCGGAAATATCTATAACATAATGACGGACGCCGAATATCAGAAACTTTACGGCAAGAGTTTCAGCGACAGACGTGTAGTAAAAACATTTCGTCTGGAATACGCAATACCCGAGCAGGCGTTCAACTTCATAGACGCGTTAAAAAGCGATATAGGCCGGGTCGTAGTGGATCAGGAGAGCGGGACGGTAGTGGTCCTTGATACCGAAGAAAGCATAAAAGAGATAGAGAAGGCCGTGTCCGCTCTTGAAAAACGGAGCAGTGTAAAGGTGTTCAATCTGCAGTACGCCAATGCCGCGGACGTGGAGAAATATCTTAACGATCAGCTGAGCAGCAAAAATCTGGGAACCGTCATCTCCGACGAGAGGAACAATCAGGTCGTCGTGTATACGCTCCCGGGTAAGATGGAAGAGATAGAGGGTATCATAGCCGCCTTGGATAAAAAGTCCAAGCAGGTGTTCATAAACGCGCAGATAATGAAGATCACGGTAACGGATGATCTCGCCACCGGAGTCGAATGGAACCTGATATTCAGCGAACTCAGCAAATATCTGGACCGGATGATGGGGAGGGACGGGCTTCTTACTCTAGGAGCTACGCTTCCCCTAGGGGGAACATTCCCGATAGTGGGCGCGTCACAGGCTCTGGGGTCGATGACGCTCGCCGGAGTAGACTCCACGGGATACAGTACGACTTTGGAATTTCTTAAGACCATAGGTGAGACCAAGATATTATCCAATCCGCGTCTGGCCGTTCTAAACAATCAGGAGGCCCGTATACATGTGGGGCGCCGAGAAGTATATGTGACTACGACTACAACTACCGGATCCCAGACACAGACGACGGCCGAGGAAGCTACGTTCCTGGATGTGGGTATACAGCTTGCCGTAACGCCTACCATAAACGACGACGGTTATATCACCATGAAGATCAAACCGGAAATATCGAGCGTTGTCGATGTATATACCACACCGTCGAATAACGAGATACCTATTGTGGATACATCCATGGCGGAAAGCACCGTAATAGTCAAGGACGGATCCACCATCATTATAGGCGGTCTGAGGCGCAACGATAAGAGTACGAGTCATCAGGGGATACCGTATCTCATGGACATACCCTTTATAGGAGAAGCTTTTAAGGGCCGGAACGATAATGTCGAGAGCACCGAACTTCTGATAATGATAACCCCGACAATAGTCAGCGGAGATAATCTTTTTACCGGGGATAGAAAAATGGATGAATCGGAAAGAGGATTTAAACAATACAGGGATTATACGGACTTTAAGTTAGAAGATCCCGAAAGAGCTGAATAATATGGATGCATACTCGAAATTTACGAAAGAACATATCCGCGGGGCATGCCTGAAAGTACTTGCTTTAGCTGTCGCGGTATTGTACTATAATAATAGTTATACTCAGGAAGAGATTTCAGGATCGGAGACAGCAGTCACGGAAGAACGGGAAGATGGCAGGGAGATGTCCTATTCCGAACTTCAAGTGGAATACGAAAAGCTGAAGATAGACAGAGACAATATACTGCTTCAGACCAGCAAAATGCTCAAGAATAAAAGAGAGTATGAACAGGGGCTTGATACCTTCACCGAGATCAAGAAGGAACGGGACGAGTTCTTTGAAAAGAACAAGGAATTGGAGAAAAAGATCATAGCCGCCGTAGCGGAAGTGGAGGTGCTGGAGGAAGAGGCCGTTAAACTCGAAGCGGAGAAGACCGAACTCGAAAGTATGGTCTGGGATCCCAAAGACAAAGAGACGGTAAACGGGCTCATAGCTCAGAACAAACTGGAGTTAAAAGCCGTTAAAGACGAGGCCAGAGAGACCGTCCGGGCCTTCGAAAACAAGGTCAAAGACCTCGAGAATGCTTTAAAGGACGAGAATAAGAAATGGATAGCCGAAAGAAGGTCTTTAGATAAGGAGATCTTGATACTGAAAAAAGAGGCTGAAAAGTCCGAGAAAAGGGAAGTTAAATTGGAAGAAGAGGTCGCTTCTCTGACAGACCGTCTGAACAACACGGAAAAAGATAAAAAGGGCGTGGAAGAGGAACTGCTGAAGCTGGAAAGGGCCGGTAGAAAAGTACCCGTTGATTTCAAGAACCTGGCGCGGCATAACGAGATACTTACTCAGCAGCTTGCCGATACGCATTACAATATGGGGGTTCTTTTCTGCGGTCAGGAGAAGTTCAGAAAGGCCATAGCGGAATACGAACAGGTACTCAAGATCAAGCCTACCGATAAGGACGCGATATATAATCTTGGGCTTATTTACGCGGAACATGAGGTCGACAGGGAAAAAGCCATACATTATTTTACTGAGTATATACAAATAGACAACAGATCCACAAATGCCGAATGGGCCAAAGCCTATATAATGAAATGGGAAGGCTGGCAGCAGAAAGCAAAAAATGTTTTACGATAAACAGGAGGTCAGGATGGTATTTTATAGAAAAATAACCAGCGCGGCGATGCTGTTCTTACTGGTTTTTACTGTGGCGGCATCTATTCCCGTAGTCGTGTTCTCCCAGGATATTGCCGAGGAGAAGACGATAACGGCCAAAGAGGCCAAAGAAATGATCGATAATACCGTGTGGAAGGTAGAACTTAAAGAGATGTCGACCGAAAAGAACAGGGAAGAGATGAAGGACATTTTGAGGTTCAGCGAGGGGAAAATAGCCTCTGATAAAATGGTATCCGAAGGGTTTGCGGCGACGAACTTTACCGTAAGGATAAAAGGAAAAGACCGCGTGATATGGGAGACCATGCAGACCAGCGAGAAGAACGGTATAGCGTTCTGGCGCGGGGAACTCAGGGAAGGCCAGCCCATGAGAGGTGTCTTGAGCTGGCACATCAAAGAGAACAAGGTCAAAGATTATTCTTTCGCGGGGGACGGGTCCAATAAATGGGGTCCCGACGGAGTGGTCAAGGAAAAGCCTGCCCCAGTGGAACCTGTGGTTCAGGAGGAGATAATCACCGAAGAAGTAATTGCCGAAGCAGAAGGGGACAGCACGGTCCAGGAACAAACCGAACAAGAAATGGCAGTGATAGAAGCGGTAGTAGAGGAAGCTCCGGTTCCGGTCAAAACTGAAGAAAAGCCCGAAAAACGCTCCAAAAAGAGCAAAAAGAAGAGATAAATTTAGGTCTAAAAGTTTAAAAGTCAAAAGATCCCTCGGCTTCGCTCGGGATGACGGCATTTAGCTAGAGATGACGCATTTTTATGTCATTCTGACCGAACGACCCTGAGCGATGACGAAGGGATGTAGACTTAAAAAAAGTTAGCACCAATAAATTGATTTTTGTCTATTCCAAAGGTAGACTTTAAAGTAGACACAATAGGAAAAGATACAAAACCGATGCATTTAAATTGGTTCATTGAGAGCTGTGGCAAACCCGGAGTGATCCGGGGACGCAAAGTCGTGCGCCCCGTACCCGAGTCTCGTCAGAGACGAGTGGTTCGGGGTAGGCAGATTGCCGGTAGGTATGCCGTATGAAAACCGGACAATTTGTCCGGTTTTTTTTTGAGTTATGTTAAAAGTGCCTGGCACTTTAAGCACAAACACAAGGAAAACCCGCTTTCGGCTTTATTCTACAGCTCAACTTAAAAGGGGAAAAAATGGCCAGATTTCCCAGGATATACGTTGAAGGGACGCTGTATTATATTAGTTCTAAAAGTTCCAGTCATAGTCAGGGGCTTTTTATGGATGAAGCGGACTACAAACAGTATATCTCCCTTGTCTCAAAATATAAAGCGCAACACGGATTCAGGCTTTTCGCGTATGCCCTCATGCCTACACATTTGCACATGCTGATCCAGTCAAGGAACAAGGTCCCGATCTCCAGTATCATGCACGATATCAACTCGCTCTATACCAAAATATTCAACGGCAGATACGGGAAAAAAGGACATCTGTTCCAGGAACGGTTCAAAGCCGTTCTCTCCGAAAAAGACCCATACCTTTTACCCCTCATAAGGCATATCCATTTAGGGCCCGCAAGAGAAGGAATAGCAAAGGACGCCGGTTCTTATAACTATTCCAGCCATTTGCAGTTCCTTGATCCGGCTAAAAGAAAATATCCCGATATCCGGAAAGAGGTGGAAGAAGTGTTCGGCGCGCTGAAGGGGAGAGAAGAAGCCTTCAAGAAATATGTGGAGGAGGCGGAAAAGCGGGAGATAGATGAGTTTAAACGGCATCTTCATAAAAAGAACATACTGGGTTCGAAAAAGTTCATGGAACTGGTACAAAAGACCATCGAAGAAGCCCGGAAACAAAAGAACAGAAGGCAGAAAAGGATATCGACCGCGTATCTTGCCATAGGAAGCGCCGCTATATTGATATTCGCTGTAACGGCGACTGTTTTCTACCGTCAAAAAGCCGTTCTTAAAAGCGAATACGCCAAGACCACCGCGCTCTACGAAAGGACATTGAGGACACTCGAAAAAGAAAAAGACAACGCGGCCGCGGCGCAGAAGGATATAGAAAAATATGTGTGGAAGATAGAGCTTACTGAAAACGCGCTCGAACAATTGAGGGCGGAAAGAGACAAAGCCGTAAAAGAGCGGCGCGGGATAAAAGGGTATACCTGGAAGATCGACCTTACCCAGATAGAAGGAAAGAACGTGGGCGGGAAAGAAGAGGATATTATCTCCATAAAGGATAACTATGTTGTTTCGCAGAAGATGTCGGGGAAGGGTTTTGAAAGGTCGAGATATTCGGAAAAAGAGATGAAAAACGGGACAGTGGTATGGGAGACCATACAGCGGTCCGCCGCGGGAAATACGGCGAACTGGCGCGGGGAATGGGACGGAGCGCATATGAAAGGCATATTAAGCATAAAGGACCCGGACGGAGAAGTCAGGGTCTTTTCTTTTAAAAGTCTGGGAGACAGAATAAAGCTGGTCAAATAGAAGGAGAAAAAATGAGGACAAAACGATTCATATCTTTGATCTGTGCTGTTCTGATAACCGTCAGTTTTTCTTTGCAGGCCTATTGCGGGGACGAGTTCGAAGGTGAAGAAAGAACCGTAACTAAAACAATAACGGGAAAACTTTGTTCAAGAAGCCCGATGGCCGCGCCCGTGCAGATAGGCATATCTCTGGTTGACGGAAGCGGAAAGGATATGGGCAGGGATGTTTTTTTCTATGTCGACAAAGATATGAAACTCGAGAACAAAAAAGAGTTCATAGAGATAAACGTAGGGGATGTCATAACAGTAACGTATGACGAGACAGTGCGCGATACGGAAGACGGCAAAGAGGAACTGGTAAAAAAGGTGGCTACTAAAATAAGATTCGTGAGAGCCGAGAAAAGCAGCGGTACTTTGTCCAGTAAGTTCTAAGAACCTGAGGCAAAAGTATCGTATAGATATAAGTGTTCGGTCATCATAAAAGTAAGAGCGAAGAAACCAAAGGGTAAGGTGAGAGAAATGAAGGACCAAGCCTATTTAAAAGAAAGCCGTGGGAGGAAAAAAGAGTCTCCCATGAATAGGTTTTTCTACAGGACCGTTGTTTATACGATGGTCTTCTCGCTGATAGTGATGGGGGTTCCTTTGCCCTTACCCGAGAGAGCGCCGCGCCCTGTTAGGGCGCTGTCGAAGGCGCTTGACATAATGGATGCGGCGAAGGCTTACGGCGTCCAGGTGAAAAAAGTGCAGAAAGGGACGGTAGAGTTCGCGGCTCTGGATATCGCCAAGACCGTCGACATAACGGCTGTAGATACATCAAAGACGGTAATATTGGTATCTTGGTCTATAGGCAGCGAATATATGTTCGGTTTTCTTTTCGCGGCGGAGTTCTATGATTCGGATACGCTGTATATAGCCCGTATAGATGAAGATTCAGCGGCGAGTATGAGCTGGACTGTAATAGAATTTGATGAAGGTGTTACCGTGCAGAGAGGACGCAGCGATATACCCGCGGAAATGACAACTAGATACGCGGATCTGGTGGGAGCGGTGGATCTTTCAAAGACCGCGATGTTCATAACGACCACATGTTCGACACGCAGCCAGAACCAGAACGAGACCGGGTATCCCACAGCCGAATTCTATTCCACAACCAGTTTAAAATTTTTCAGGAATGATACCAAAGCTACGGTAAGCGTAACGTGGCAGGCCGTGTCTTTCGCGACGGACGTACTTGTTCAAAGCGGGGCGATCGATATGTCGAGCACCTCCGTACAGATCCCGTCCGATCTTGATACTACGGTCGATATAGACAAATCTTTTATCTATGTTACGTTCACCGGGGACGCGTTGGCGAACGGCGCGCCGTCGGATTATATGACAAGGGGAGAGCTTACCGAGGACGGGACCACGGGGACGTGTAAACGTCCGACCTTTTACAGGGCTATCGGGGACGGGACCGTAAACATCGTATGGTATATAGTCACGTTCAGCGACAATACCGACGTTCAATACGCGACGCTTGCCAACTGGACATCCGCGGGACCCACGGATATCGGCATATCCACGGTAGACCTTGAAAGGGCGTTCCCTCTGACATCTATATCAGTGAACGCGGGTTTCAAGAACAATTCGGCCATAAACGTAAAATCCGAACTTACGTCGGTAACCAATCTGCAGCTGACGCGTATGGATACCGACGCGGCGTATGTGCCGTGGCAGGTCGTGGAACTCGCGCCGTTCACCTTAAAATATCCTAACGGTTCCGAGAGCCTAGAAGTCGGCGAGACTTGCAATATTGTTTGGTCGACATCGACTTCAAGTAATCTCGAGAACATAAAACTGCAGTGGTCGGATGATGGTGTGCCAACTTGGACGGATGTGACCGGAGGGACAGCTGTCACGCCTTCCAATAAAGGGTTCGCATGGACGGTACCGGTGGCAACAGCTGAAGTCGATACCGATTGTCTTCTCAAAATGAACAATACGAAGACCGGTTATACGGGTTATGAGGACCAGTCGAACGGCGCGTTCACGATACAGAGCCGGCTTGAGGTGGTATCACCGAACGGATCGGAAGAATGGGCTGTCAGCAGCGATCAGGATATCGTTTGGAAATATTGGGGGAACTTTGATTCACCGGATCAGGTAGTGCTTGAATACGCGTTCTCACCGTACTCGTCATGGAATACGATAGATACCGTCTATTACGACAACGATACCGGCACCGGGACGAGTTATGGAACGAACGTTACGTATGACTGGGACAATATCCCTCTTACCGCCGGCGGAAATGACGTTATAGTCCGCGTTAAATCCAATCAGAACCCAACGATCGTCTATGACGAGAGTGATGATGTTTTTACTATACAGGGAGCTATCAATATCACATATCCTTCGGGAGGGGTGACAGGGACGGATCAGTGGCCTACGGGATATCAGAAGAATATAACATGGTCACTTGATTGCGGGTCCTCGGGAACGGTCGATATCTATTATTCGCTTGTCGGTAATGTCCCGAACGTCGCCGATTGGAACCCCATATCGTTAGCCACGGTCAATGCGTCAGCATTATCACATCCCTGGACACCGCCTTTAGGCGAATCTCTTGACGGCGCGTTCATATGGGTATTTAAAACAGGCGACGAGCCTACCGGCGGTAAGGCCAGGTTCAACCTTACTCCTTCGATAAAGGTAGATCAGCCTAACGGGAACAACCTTTTAAGGGTGCTTCAGGATGACGAAGATAGCGCTATAGAGTGGACTTTAGGAGGGGGGACGTCCATTTCCACCGTACACGCGTATTATTGTAAAGATTTCTCGACCGCAAAGACATGGGTCCAGATTACGGGTGCCGGAGGGACGCCCGCGGCGACCGGCAGTATGTCATGGGAGGTTCCCAATGCTATCAGTAACGATTGCGCGGTAAAGGTAGAGGATTTTGACGACAATACTATTTATGATGAATCGGACGCCACCTTTACGATAAAAGGATGGATTGATGTTTATCAGCCGGCGCTTAACGATGTTATCGATACCAGCGGAAGCTGTTGGATAAGATGGACGAATAAAGGGATATTGACAGGGGAATATACCATTAAATACGCTACTGACGGATCGAGTTTTACTATAGATGTTGCCGCGACGCCGGCGGATTTCGCCATAGGAGACGGAGAATATGAATGGACTACGCCGGATACGACGGGACTCAGGCTTGCTACTTCGAAAATAAAAATAGGTAAAGTAGGGGACGCCGATGATGTGAACGGGACCGTAGGGTTCTCCGACGCGTTCAAGTTCATAGGAAGTATAACTAATGTCAAAGTGGACGGGCTTGAGAACGGGACTTATAACATAGGAAACACTATCGATATTACATGGGACGCGTATCCTACGGGGAACGGGAATCTTGGCAGCGTGGAAGTGGCTTATGATAAATATGCCGGTGATGGGCCGGACCTTACATCAAGCAACCCTCCGGGGAGCGGTGATGAGTATGCGAATATTATCGCGACAGTCGACGCGTATGAGGATGTAGGTGACGGGACAGAATCATACGACTGGACCATACCCGACGCGGACGTTCTGTATAACGAGATAAGGTTTCAGGTGAGGCTCGCGGCTGATTGGGCCGGAGAAACTCCCGCATATAATGTGCATGATGAAACATCCTCTAATACAGCCGTATATGGAAGTTTGACGCTGACCGCTCCAACGGGAACGCCTTGGTTATGCGGAGATGATAAGACCATATATTGGACCAGGCAGGGTTCTTCGATGGGCGCGGTGAACCTGTGGCTTTCCAATGACGGAGGGAACAACTTTACTATACCTATAGAAACTACAGGGATCGTGGAATCAAGCGCCGGACAATATTTATGGAGCATACCGACGGATAAATACGGCGTGGGGGATTGTATCTTCAGAGACCAGGATGACGGGTATAACGATCAGATGAGAATAAGGATAGAGTCGGATGATTTTCCGAGCCAGGTGAATAATGAACTGACGTCGTCTTTTACGATAAAATCAAAGATATACAGCCTTTCGCCCAGCGGCGCTACGCTGCAGATAGGGGACAAGGATCAGGATATCATATGGAGCACCGACGGTGATATTCCGACGGTCAATATCAGATATGATACGGGCGATGCCGGAACTTACTCGGGGACCATAGCTTCGGGTGTGACAAATATCGGTGACGGGGGATCGAGCACGACATTCTCAACGAGTGTATTGCCGAATGGTTTGAGCGTTCCTTTAAGTGCGGACCTGAAAATAATGGTGGAAAGCGCGGCGCATTATTTCGGTAAACCCGCGGGTGACGAAGTGTATGCCGTAACCACGGATAATGATGTTGTGGGTATGCTGGAGATATTATTACCGGACGGAAGTGAGGCCGGTCCGACAGCTTTAAAAGCAAATGATACTTTTCTGGTAACATGGAAAGTGAATAACGGAGCAGGAAAAACAGGTGACAAAGATATGGGAGATCTTACGCTTTATTACGCGGAAGACGGAAATACTTTCAGTACGACCATCAGCTCGACGATAGCGTCCAGCGGCGGGGCGTCTTATGAGTGGACCCCTTTACCTGATCCCACGTCTATACCTATAGATACGTGCAGGATCAAGCTCGTGGACAATGATGACACTTCGGGTCTTGCGCAGGATACCTCGGAGGCATTTGAGATAAGAGGTATGCTTTACGCCGTGCAGACCGGCAACGATATCGAATATGCCCTTGAAGACGGTAACGGCGGAAGCGTATATGAGTCCGCGATGAGCACGCCGACCATAAAATGGCGGTATAAAGGAGATGTAGGGACCGTAGCTATATATTATGACCTGGATGGCGGGAACAATAATTATGATCAGGGGCCCATTGCCACAATAGATCACGATTATAACGACGCGGGGGCGCCCCAGGCAGTGGGTATAGCGTATTATGACGGATGGACCGTCCCGGACATAGTTACGCAAAAATTGAAATTCAAAGTAGTCTCTACCACGGACGCGGATGTATACGCACGGTCAGAAACGAATAATGAGATCAAAGGTAATATAACTTTAGCCGCCGCGGCTCCGGGTATGAGCGAAGGACAGGCGCCTCGGTATGTCGATGTCACTAATAACATCGCGTGGACAGTTACCGGGGGCATATCCGAAGTGGATATATACCTGGACACAGATAGTTCCGATGGGCTTGATTATAACGATTATACAATCGCTACCGGCTATACCGGTGTGTCTCCTTATCAATGGAACATTCCTTCGGCACAGGAAGCGGACAGGGTGACGGTCACTTCCGATAAATGTCAGATCAAGATCGAGCAAGGGAGCTATACAGGCATAGCTCCGCAGGATTCATCGGACTATGATTTTGCGATGAAGCCCAGAGTGTTCCTGGCCGATGACCCCACGCCACCGCAGATAAGCACGAAATGGCAGGTGCAGAATACCGAAAGTCTTTCATGGTCAACGACGGGTGATATATCAGAACTAAGGTTGTATTTTTCCGTAGACGGCGGTAATACCTGGGACCCGGATTTGCAGGCCACCTATACGGCATCCGACGGTGCCGGGACATGGAGCATACCGACGGACGCGGTCGCGCATAATAATGTTAAAATAAAGCTCGTCCGTTATGAGAACCCCGATGAGGACTCGTATGTCGTCGACATATCCCCTCCGTTCACGATAAAAGGGAAGATAAGCATTACACAGCCCGCGTCAGCGCAGACATATAACGTAGGCGTCGACACGAGTACGGGACAAACGGGTTCGCCTTTCAGATGGACGGTCACGGGGACCATAGGAACGAACCCGGGGATAGGTGATGTCGAGCTTGTATACAATTTAAACGAGTCCGGCGGTTATCCCGACGTTGATTGGCAGGTCATAGGGACCGATATACAGGCGGACGGTTATTCCGCGACGGATTATGATTTCGTTGTCCCAAGTCAAACGGCTCCTAAGATGAAAATGAGGATAAGGGAAAAGACATATCCATACGTATACGGTGAGAGCCAGTACGAACACGAGATAATAGGAAGCATAAAATTCGACAAGCCCACCGCGGGAGACCCCAGCACCAAGAACCAGATAATAACCATGAGCGCGACGGACGAACATCAGATACACTGGTCGCTCGACGGGACGTTCAGCGGAGTGAACGTATATTACAAAGAGAACGGGGATGTAAGCTGGTCGCCCTTGGGTGACGGGTATATGGCAGGTTCACCCGAACAGACCGACATAGCGCATCATTATAACCCGGCGGAAAACGAGGTAACGCTGCTTGACGCGTCGAACGAGATACTTTTCAAGGTAGAGGACGCTAACAACACCAGTATATACGCGGAAACGCTTCCCGCGGACGGTAATACGGTCCAGGGCTATCTGGAGCTCTTAGAACCCGTGACCCCGGATGAGTTCCTGGTAGGAGAAGGTATAACAGTAAAATGGAAAAAATACGGGAATATCGGGGATATTAAATTCGAATTATGGAACGGGACAGAATATCTCAATAACGCTGGAGGAAGCAACCTTCCCGACAGTTATTCTTCGGGAGCGTCGGGTGAGACAGGTGTTACCTATAATTGGACCGTACCGGATAAGATATCGAACGGAAGCATATGCAAGATAAAGATAAGCACAACAGACGCTTTGTACCCGACACTTTCCTCGGAACACGCTTCGGCTTTCACGATAAAAGGCGCGTTTGACGAAATAGTCACTCCGAAATCGTCAACAATATGGTATGTAGGGGACAGTCACGAAATATCATGGGACGCGACAGGAACGATGAGCTCGGTGACCATTGATATCATTATCCCGGGGCAGGGGACCCAGAACATCGTTACCGGGTATACCGGAGGGAGCCCTTATACCTGGACATATACAGGGGCCCTTCTTCAGAAACAGAAGACCGAAGCCGCTCAGATAAAGATCACTTCGGGACAGAACTCAGGTGTCAATATAACCTCGGAAGAGTTCACTTTTATGCCCAGGATAACAGTCACGACGCCGCCCGCGCCTCTTATAGCGCAGGTAGCGCCGACGGTTACATGGACATGTTCGGCGCCTGCGAAGACCACGCTTGTGGATATATTAGTGGATATGGACGGCGATGATGACTGGACCGACGCCGAAACCCTGGTGCTGGATAATAACGGCGGATCGGGCATCGCGGTAGCGGCATCTCCCCGCACAACGGCCATTGCTATCCCCGCCACGCTTTCCGACAGCGTAAAACTGCGCGTAAGGGACCACGATACCGCGAATGCGGATTTTGTCGTTGGTGACACCGGTCCTTTCAGGGTCATAGGGGAGATAGTCATCAGTAAACCCGACGAGTCGTGCACCGACTGGAAAGTCGGGGACACGAACCGTCTTATAGAATGGACCGTGAAGGGAAATATCGGGAACGTCAAAATATACGCGGACTATAACGGCGACGGGACGATGGACGAAACACTTAACACATATTCGGGGTCGACGGGATATAACAGCTGGACATGGGAAGACCCGGGTGACCCGTCGGACGAAGGTATAGGCGACCATGTCGGCAACAATGTGAAGATAAAGATCGCCGACGCCGACGCGGAAGCGGACGCGTCCGATACGTCCGATCCTTTCAGCATCATAGGCGGATTTGTTTTTACAAAACCGTTGGAAGGGGTGACATTTCACATTGACAGCCTTACCCCGACCTTTGATATAAAATGGACCGCTCTGGGAAGCAATATCTCTAAAGTAAAAATAGAGTATTGGAATACGGAGGACAATACGGGCGAGGGAGGATGGAGAACGCTTTATAATGACGCCGTCAGCGCAAATATAGACAGTCCTAATCACGGGGCGACCGAGAACAGTTTTACGTGGAAGACCACGCAGAACGAACCTTTGCCGATCAACCTCGCGTCTTTAGGCCTAAAGTTCAGGATAACCGCAGCCGTACCCGCCCAACCCGACACGGAACTGGAATCGTATCCGGTGGTCATATGCGGGGATATCACGGTTACTTCTCCTACACAGGGACTTGTATGGACAGCGGATGGATCCACAGCTAATACGATAAGCTGGGATGTTTACGGAAAATGCGATAATGTTAAAATAGAATATTCACGTGACTCACAAGGCACGTGGCAGACATTAGATTCTTCATATAACGCCGAAACGGGTGACGGTGATGCGAATCAAGGCGCGTGGCCCTGGACTATACCGATCTCACCGTCCGATCCAAACGATTTTATAACAAGGGTGGATGCTCCTACCAGTCACAGTTCATATATTAAGGTAAGCGACGCGTCAGCGTTCGGGACATATGCCGCCGATATATCGCCAGATTTTATAGTCAAAGGACAGCTTACACTGATAGCGCCGACTGTAGGATCGGGGCTTAATTGCGGTACGAATTATATAATAACATGGCAGAGGGACGGCCGTATAAACGCGGTTAATGTAAAGTACGCGACGGACGGGATCAACTATACTCACAATATTAAAACAGACTTTGTTTTTGCGGATAATGACGCTACTCAGAGATCTACCGCGCTCATAGATTTTAAATGCCCCGAGACGCCTATAACAGCGGCATATAAAATATTGGTAGAAGACGCTGAATATGAAATGGCCGGTGAGGCAGGCACCTTTGTGGAGAGCGCGGCATTCCGGGTCAAAGGGGCGTTGACGTTAACGGCGCCGCTAACGACGGCGACATGGAACACGAATACTAGCGGTCATATTATTTCATGGGACGTGGAGCACGGACAGATGGTCAAGGTCAAAGTGCTGGCGTCACCGTCGGGAGATTTCGGGGTGGACAGTTATCTGGTAATGGATAACCTTAATCCGTTCAGCGATAGCGTGTTCGTTGACGGAGCGCCTCCGGTAGGATCGGGCAGTTATGATTGGACGGTGCCTGTATCGGCGGACCTGACGGATACGACGATATTCAAAGTAGTGCAGGATAACGCGTCATTCACGGATATCGAGACGGACCCGGATGATTCCGGGATAATGAAGATAAGAGGCAGCATTTCGGTAAACCAG
>JBDRKO010000005.1:0-6044 GCA_043813915.1 Candidatus Omnitrophota bacterium | reverse complement strand
AAGACGGCGTAGAGGGTTATGAACATATCCACAATATTAACAAAGAAAGAAAAAGGACCAAAAAGAAAGAAAGGCTGCTACCGCTGTAAAAAACCACCTTATTTTAGACAAAAAACTGTCTAGACAAACCCGACCACCATACTCTCCTCAATGTTAAAAAAACAATATCTAGATAGCTTTTCCTTGGTCTAACCTAATCAATGTGATATACTTTTTCCGTTATGATAACAAAAAACAAGAACAATATTACTATTCTGGCGTTTTCAGCCATTCTGGCTGTATTCATTACGCTATCCGGTGCTATATCCGGATACGGAGATACTTCAAAAAGCCATCTTGCACCGGGATTAGATACCTCTCCCATATGCGATGTAACGGAGAACAAAGATGCCACTATTTCAGTTTCCGATAACACGGCTGGTGCCGAGAAGGCATCTCATGATAAATGGATGTTCATGGAGATGCATTATGTGGTCTCAAGAACCTTGGAGACCGCTTTGGTGAGCGGGATGAATAGTGTGAAAAATGTAATGGTACCGCTACTTGAAAAAGAATTCAAACGTATTGGAAACGAAGGGACGATGTTCCTTGAGCGGTTCGATATCGGAGGGCTCGAGGAAATATACGCGGAAGGACAGCTAAGCGGGGTCCGGATAAATATCCTTGAAGGAGAAAAAGCCGGGTGGACGCTTAGGTATTCTACACAGGGCGAAAAGGGCTCTTCGGCTTTGATCTTTGCGCTCCAGGACGGGCGTGAGATATATGTTGATATCAGGCCCGGGATATCTGACGAAATAGCGTTTTCCGAAAAGGTGCGGGGATCGGAACGGTTCATCCGTGAAGGCGACGTGATGACGAGAGAAGTCTCTCCGGGGGAAGCCAGAGATGCGGCTAAGGAGATGGAGAGGGAATTGGAATTACAGGGTCTTGTTATAACCAGAGACTATGGAGAAGGGAATATAAGCGGCAAAATCATACCGTCGGCGAGTTTTGATCTCCTGAACGCGCAAAAGTACTATATACCCGAGTTGGGGCTTGGGATGGTGCATTTTAAATACATAGATGCTCTGAGTAAAGGATGTTTTGTCTTGCTCGATGAGTTTAACAGAAGAGTCATAGGATACGGGATATGGAGTAACGAGGAAGAAGGCAGGTTCTTCAGATTCCAGGTGTTCCGCGAGAATAGGGACAGGGGAAAGGGAGCAGAACTGCTGAAAATGATACTGTATGCTGCGGAAAGAGAAGGGCTGGAAAACGCGCCTGAGAAATTTATATTCTACACCGTTGACAACGCGGAGCAGTCTCCCGATTCGGTGCTTTATAAGTTTCTCGTGCCGTACGGGTTCACGCCGGTTAAAGATGAGGGGTATGTGCTTGATCTCGTAGAGAAGCATGATGCAGAGAAAATGCCGCGGGAAGAACCGATAGCCGCAGACGGGGTCAATGTAGAAACGGAATTTCCGGATCTGGTCAGGTTTATCGGGGCTAGGATAAAGTTCGAGGATAGACCTATTGTGGCTCTGGGGACTAGCTGGATAAAAGGGTATGCGAAAAAAGAACATATGCAGCATAGAGAGATAAATATGCTTATAACCGCTTTGTGGAGGTTCTGCGGGCAGAATAATTTGCCCATGGTCGTCGGTGAGGATGATAAACTTTTGGGGCTCGTAGTAGCGGAAAGGAAAAAACGGCCTGATGCGAAAGCCATTATACTCGCGGGGAAATCTGTGGTCAAGTCGGATGAGTTCAAAGCGCTGGAAAACGCGGTCCTCGCTGGGGTAAATAATGAAGAACTGACAGCGGCTAGTTATATGCCGATCTTGGATATGCTCCTGACCATCCTAAAGATAACGTTTGAGATCGGAGATGAAGAGTCTATCATGAAAAGGTCTAAAGTGCCTATCGAGAAAATGGACGGATATTATCTGTTCACGCCCGAGGCCAGGCCTGTGGACTATGATGAACACAGAAAGATGTATGAGGTCCAGATCTTCGCGTAAACTTTCGTGATTCGTGACTCGTGATTTGTGACTCGTAGAGGCACGGCATGCCGTGCCCCTACGACCATTCCCCAAATACCAACCCAAAATCTATCCGGGATAAGATTTATCCCGGATAGATTTTGGGCCAATGTAGTCTATAGTCTTTGGTCTTCGGTCTCTGGTCTATCAGGGCTTTCGACTTTTAGATCGCATTTACTCTATGCGCTGTGCTCTATGCGATTACCCCGCCCCCATATATCCAATTTTTTTTGCATTTTTATGAATTCGGGGTATAATACATAATAAAATAAAGACCATACCTTTTCAGAAAAGGGGCGTTTCATGTTCGGCGCGATACTACAGCGGTATGATGCTAGATAACGAACGGCTGCCATAAACATCAAGGCGGCCGTTTTTATTATTTATAGGGTAAGGAGAAGGATATGCTTTCAAAAATACTGGGTGCCGTGTGGATAACGCTGGGAACGTTCTGGGTGATAAAGCCCGAGAAACTCAAAGCTCGGTTTGGCCGAAAAATGTCCAAAAAGGTCAAACGGATAGTATATGGGTTCGTGCTTCTATTCTCATTCCTTATGATAGGAAGCGTAATGAAGGTGCCCGGAGTGTTGGCCAAAGCGCTTGGCGCGGTTGGTATGATCATAGCGATAAAGGCCATTATGCTCATAACCGCAAAAACATCCGAGAATATTTCGGGATGGTGGGCGGACAAACCTCTTATCGTGTTCAGAATATGGGCCGGATGTCTGATAATAATGGGCATTATGCTGATGATGGTATAAAAAGGGATGGTTGGAGTGGACCGGAAAAGGGATAATAGGGTATGCACGAGGAGATGCGGAGGTCTTATCATCTGCGCCGCCTTGATGATGCTAACATTCCCAAGCCTTTTTTGTCCGGCAGAAACGGGTGACGCGGTTCGCGTAACGCTCAAGAACAAGGGGAAGATATCGGGAACGGTACTGGAAGAGAACGAGGGATATGTGACCATAGATATGGGGTTCGGAACTACCGCGATATCCCGGGTCGATATAGAAAGAGTGGATATTCTTGATGAGAATGAAGCGTACGGGATGTCCCGGAGAACGGGTAGCGTGAATAAAACCGCGGAAGAACAGGCTTGGAAGGAGAGAATAGAAAAGAATAAGCGTATATCCGAAGAACTTATCATTAAAAGGCAGAGGGCCGCGGAACATAAAATAAAGTTTGACGATCCGGCAAGTATAGAAACGGAAGCGATAATAGACGGAAAAGTATCGGCAAGGTTTATTGTGGATACGGGCGCGGCATTGGTGGTTATCTCTCCCTCGACGGCTGAGAAGGCCGGATACGCTTTAACGGCGTCTTCGCGTAAGGTCTCGATGCGTCTTGCTGACGGAAGCACTGCTGAAGGGACGGCTGTCACACTGAAGTCCGTTGAGGTAGCGGGATTGAAGGCTGAGAACGTGGAGGCTGTTGTGGCCGGAACGGAAAAGGGAGAACAGGGGCTTTTGGGGATGTCTTTTCTTAAACGGTTCAACATGCATATTGACGCGGAAAAAAAAGAACTGGTACTGAAGGAGATATGATATGAAAATATGTTTTTACGCTGTGATGCTGATATGCTCGTGTGTGTTAGCGCATGCCGACGGTATCGAAGGTGATTATACCTCGGGGGACGGGGAAAGGACCGAAGGACAGGATATCTGGGACGGGGATTATATATCCAAGGAAGGATACAGGACCGGTAACAGCAATATAACGGAAGAGCAAAATGACAGTGATAAAGGGACGGTACGTGATAAGATGGGAGGAGTGTTATCGTCGGAAGAGGAAAGAGAAGTCCTGCCGCAGGAAGGAGGAGAGAAGAATGTTGATGAATGAAGGGACAAGTAAAGCAAAGATAACAATAATCGACGATGAAAAAGAGCTTGTAGCGACCATTAAAGAGTTCCTTGAAGCGCGTGATTACGATATAAGTTTTGCGCACGGAGGGAAGACCGGGCTGGAAGTGATAAAGAAGGAAAGGCCCGATATAATAATACTTGATATCACCATGCCGGAGATGGACGGAAGGGATGTGCTGGTCGCGCTGAAAAAAGAGGCCGATCCCGCGCTTCAGAATATACCCGTGATAATGCTTACGGGAAAAGGCGAACAATTTGACAGGGATTACGGGATAGAACTGGGAGCATACGAGTATCTTCCTAAACCGTATGAAAGCCATCTTCTTTTAAGGCAGATATCGAGAATAATGGATAAAAAAAGACGAGGTGAAATATGATAAGTAAGATTTGTGCGGGGTTAGTCGCGGTATGCGCCGTTATAGTGCTAGCGGGATTCTTTCAACCGTGGGCCGAAGTGAGCACTTCCGTAGGAAACGTGTCTGGCGGGCTTACTGGCATACTGAAGGGGACGTTCGGGGAAGTGTCGCTCGGCAGCAAAGTTATAGGGGGGATAGAAAACCTCGGTAATGAGGTTAACGAGGTGGTCGGGGATGTAAGCGTTAAGAAAAGCGTCAGCGGCGCGGAAGTGCCCGGCCTTGTGAATAGTAAAAGTTCTAAGATGGCGCTTGCTATAGCGGAGATAATGTTCAAAAGCGCGGAGGGGCTGAGCTGGAAAAGTTATGCGGTTTACCTTATTCCGGGTTTGGCGGTATTATGCGTGCTCTTAGCGGGTGCGGGGTTAAGGTATCCCGCCGCTTTTGCCGTGATGACGGTGCTGAGCGGGGCGGTTTCAGGTGCGGGGCTTTATAATCTTTATAACGCGGATCTTTCTAACACGATCGTGAAGATAAGTATAGGGTATGGGATATGGAACAGTTTGTACGCGTTCGGAGGGATAGCTGTTATTGGGGCAGGATGTATTATTTTAGAGCAGATAAAAAAGCGAAAGGCCGGATAAAGGTGTTTGACAAAAACCGGCATTGAATGTATCATATAAAATCTTTAGAGCGAGCGTAGCACAGTGGTAGTGCAGAAGCCTTCCAAGCTTCCTATGTGGGTTCGATTCCCATCGCTCGCTCCATGATCTTAGAAAAATCCATCACCCGTGAGAGGTGTTCGACGCTCAGACAGTCCTCGGCCTTTGGCCTGCGGAACTCGCTTCGAAACCTCTCCCGGGTGATGTTTTTATTGGGGCCATGGAAAACCACTGTACATAGATCTTCACGCTATGAGGCGCATTGGAAGGCGATTTTGGTGGGGGTGTGGGATTTAAAATCCCAAAATAGGTGTCGCTTCGCGACGCTGCAGAAGCCTTCCAAGCTTCCTATGTGGGTTCGATCCCCATCGTTCTTTTCGTGATCTTTTTTCAAAAGATCATTTAAAAACGACCGGAAAACGCGGTCGTTTTTTTATAGTTACTCGCCAAATCGTACGTGAAATTACATTTCCCGACGAGTTCGGCTCATAACTATGTCGCGAACGCTGGGGCCCCTGATAGCGTAACGGGGAAGAGTAACACGGTGTCCCATCGCTTGGGTTAATAAAACGGTCCTCCCAGAGGGCCGTTTTATTAACCAGAGCATTAGAACATTGGAGCAGTAGAGCATTAACGGAAGGTCAAATGTTCTAATGCGGTCTAATGTTCCAATGCTCTAATGTTCAGGTCAAACAGGAGTCGGTCGCCGAGACAGAAGTCAGACGTTAGAAGTCAGAAGAAGAGTCAAAGGTCGAAAGCCCTGATAGACCGAAGACCAAAGACTATAGACTACATTGGCCCCAGATCTATCCGGGATAAATCTTATCCCGGATAGATCTGGGAAAGCTCTTAGGATAAGTTAGAGACGGCGAGCCACGAATCCCTAGTCACTAGTCACGAAGTTAACCCTTTCTCTGATAGCCCTCTAACCTAGCTTTTATATCTAAACGTCCCCAATTTGTTAGGAGAACAAAAGTAAATAATAGTGATTGATGTTGAGTTTATGGTGGTCGGGTTTGTCTAGACAGTTTTTTGTCTAAAATAAGGTGGTTTTTTACAGCGGTAGCAGCCTTTCTTTCTTTTTGGTCCTTTTTCTTTCTTTGTTAATATTGTGGATATGTTCATAACCCTCTACGCCGTCTT
>JBDRKO010000004.1:0-19936 GCA_043813915.1 Candidatus Omnitrophota bacterium | reverse complement strand
TCTCTTGCTGCTGCAAAGAGCCAAATCTTATATATGGTGGATTCCCGACTATCACATCAAACTTCCTATTTTTCATGATTTCGGGGAAATCCTCTTCCCAATTAAAGGGTCTCTTTTCCCGCCAGCTATCACCAAAGTAGGTTTTCAATTCTTCTGCAGAGCCGGAAATAAGGGAATTGCCCTGTTTGATATTATCGGCAAGGCTTGGTAGGATTTCACGTCTAGCCAGACTACGCAGTAGCAAGTTGAGGCACGCGATTTCTACCGCTTGCATATCCAGGTCAACGCCGAATATGTTGCCGGTAAGAATGGGCAGGCGTTCCCACTGGTCTAGCTCAGAGACGGGCTTACCACGCTGATAAGCATGGTAATTAAGCAGTTCATCATAGGCTCTAATAAGAAATGAGCCAGAACCACAAGCCGGGTCTAAGATTTTGATATTGAGTATTTCATTGTAGCTCCGCTCTTTCAGGAACACTTCGGTCAGTTCAAGGTTCAGATCATAGCTATTGCCGATAAGCTGAAACGCCTTATCTTCAGACATATGATTCATTCTTGAGACAGGAGTAAGTTTATAACTATTGCTTTGAGGTGAAAGAGCCTGCGCGGCAAAAGAAATATCATTGGCAATAAACGTAACTATAACGCTTATCGCAATGGCCTTTATCCTCTTATTAAAATTAGCCCTATTAGAAATATTCATCATTTTTATGCGTGTTACATTCAAATTGACTGTATTTTCATAATACGATATATAATATGCCTCGCTCTCTGCCCGCATTATAACATTAAAAAGTTAGTTAAGTCAATAAAAATCTTATTTATATGAGAATATGGCTATTAATGCAAAAAAGACGGGGAAAAGAGCCCTGAAGAGGCCAGGCTCTAACGGGTGCCAATGAAGATACCTGTCTCCTTTTATAGCTATTCTTCCGCTTTAGGAGGATGTGGTTAATAGAAGTATTGAATTTAGATAATGTGCCTCTTAAACACTCCTCTTGCTTTCTAACCAGGTTAGCTAGCCTGGTTAGAAATGTCAGGTTGTAACATCTTTGATACAGGCAACTTATATCGAAAATGTCAAAATTGCTTCTCTGTATTGTAACCTGGTTATATAAATTCCTATCCCCTTAGATCCATCCGGGACAATTTTATCCCGGATGGATCTAAGGGAAACTTACGTCGTTTTTCGTCCCTCGTCCTTCTTCCTTCGTACTTCACCCTCGGAAACGTCCCGAATTTACTAATTTAAATAGCGAAGGTTGAAGGGGCCCGAATTTTAGTGAACTGTGAACAGTGAACGGTTCTTAAGGAAGGACAACGTGACCGAACGTAGTGAGGTTACGGAGCCCTTCCCCCGCAAACACGAATGAGGAATATCTTTGGGGGAAACCATTTTCACAAAGATATGACGAATGAGTGTTAAGCATCGAGCAAAGCTCGAGTCTTAACCAATATTAGAAAAGGACGCTAAAAAGCATTCTTTATCTCTTTTCTTCATATTATCAGGGAAGGACACCAAGACACGAGCATAGCGAGTGTCGCAGGGGCCCTTCCCCCGCAAACACCGATGAGGAATGCGTTGGGGAGAAGTTCTTCTCACGAACGCATGACGAAGAGGTGTTGGCACGGCCGCGAAGCGTGCCGGGCCATGCCAATATTAAAAAAGGACGCTAAAAAGCGTCCTTTTTTAATATTGGTTGCGGGGGAAGGAATCGAACCTTCGACCTTGAGGTTATGAGCCTCACGAGCTACCTCTGCTCCACCCCGCGACAGAATTAAATCCCTTTCAGAAAAGGGATTATAACAAATTTACGCGCCTACTGCAAGATAAAAAACCTTACTCCCGTCTATCTTCTCACTTCACTTTCTTCTCTGGTCTTTCACATGGCGAAAGATATCTACATTAAACTATATCAGGTCGATCATCCATCTTTTAAGAAAACGCTGTAAAACTGATATCATTATTATGCCTGCGAGCACCAGAATTATGGTCATTATTGTCCAAGAGTTAAGAGCGAACCCTATGGCTATACTGGTCCCGGGAGCATGCTCCGTCTCCGTTATCCCCATAACAAATATCGCTAGACACGCCGCAAACGCGCCCGCCAAGGTGTATAACGCTCTCTGAGCTATAACGCTATCCATAGGCATGACCGCCATTTTATGCATGATCACTCCCGCGACGATACCTACGATATATCCCCCTATAAGAAAACGCGGCCCGAAAATATCGCGGTGCGGCATAGTGAACGCTCCGAACGCGCTGGATCCGAAAGAAGCGACTATCATCGGGCTTTTTACCACATCAAACAGACAAAGTGCCGCTCCTACAGCCAAGCCTCCTAATGCCGCCTGCAGAATAAATTGCCTTTTGTGATCTTTGAACTTTCTGTCGAAAATACGCATACTATTCTATCTACTCCTCGTGCGCCGTCGGTCCGCGATAGATTATCTCTCCTTTTCTCACTATCCCCAGCTTATCTCTGGCTTTTTTTTCCAGATATCCCGGGTCTTCTTTAGCGAAAACCGTTTCCTTTTCGAGCTCTTTATTCTGATCTTCAAGGATCGCGATACGTTGTCGGTACCGCTCGTTCTCCTTTCTCAGTTTCTTAAGACGGATATGCCCGGGCAGCAGCATGCCCGCTACCAACACGGCGATCACCGATACCCTGATAACTATTTTTTTTCTTTCCATATCACGTTCCCATAAACAGCGTCTTCCCCTAACATTTCCTCTATTCTCAAAAGTTCGTTATATTTACATATGCGGTCCGTACGGCAAGTAGACCCGGTCTTTATCTGACCCGTCCCCGTAGCTACGGCAAGATGCGCTATGGTCGTATCTTCCGTCTCTCCCGAACGGTGAGATATGACTGCCGTATACCCCGCTTTTTTCGCCATATCTATAGCGGCCAATGTTTCCGTAAGCGTCCCTATCTGATTGACCTTTATTAAGATGGAATTGGCGACACCTTTCTCAATACCTTGGGCTAATCTTTCAGTATTAGTCACGAAAAGGTCATCGCCGACAAGCTGTACTTTATTCCCGAGCTTCTCCGTAAGGAGTTTCCATCCGGACCAATCGTCTTCGGCAAGCCCGTCCTCAATAGAGACTATCGGATATTTTCCGGCCCATTCCGCGTAGAAATCCACCATTTGAGCGGAAGTTTTATTCTGCTCTTTTTCCGCTTTGAGCACATACTTCCCGTCTTGATAGAACTCGCTTGACGCCGGATCAAGCGCTATGGAGATATCTTTCCCCGCTTCGTACCCCGCGGCTTTAATGGCTTCCAATATCACTTCCACGGCTTCTTCGTTAGATCTAAGATCAGGCGCGAACCCTCCTTCGTCCCCTCCGGCGGTAGAAAGTTTTTTTGCGGAAAGTATCCTTTTAAGGTTGTGGAACACTTCCGTCCCCATCCGGAGCGCCTCTTTGAACGATGGAGCCCCGATAGGCATGATCATGAATTCCTGCAGATCGACGTTATTATCCGCGTGTTCTCCTCCGTTGAGAATGTTCATCATAGGTATGGGAAGTATATTCGCTTTATCACCGCCCAGATATCTGAAGAGCAGTTTTTTTTGTGATACCGCGGCGGCTTTGGCAACGGCCATGGATACTCCTAAAATGGCATTAGCCCCCAGTCTTCCTTTATTGGGCGTCGCGTCAAGCGCTATAAGGGCCTCATCTATTTTTTCCTGATCTAAGGCATCCATCCCTTTTATTTTCAGCGCAATCTCTCCGTTAACATTGGATACGGCTTTGGTTGTTCCTTTGCCCATGTATCTCGTTCTATCTCCGTCACGGAGCTCTACGGCTTCGTGTTCGCCCGTGGACGCGCCGCTTGGAACGGCGGCTCTTCCCATAGACCCGTCCTCAAGCAGGACATCCACTTCTACCGTCGGGTTTCCACGGGAATCCAGTATTTCGCGCCCTTTTATAGCTTTGATCTTCGTTGACATTTCTTTTCCTCCCTATTAGTGTTTTTCGTGTTTGTAGAGTTTGTCGGGTTTATTGTGTTAATTGTATCGGCCGTTGCTCTATTTTTTAATTCTTGGGCTTTCGCATTTTAGACTTTAGACTTTTGACTATTCCCTTCCCTCTTTCCCTCTTACAGTTTGCCGTCGATGAACATCCTGACGGCTTCGGGATACATCTCGTGTTCCGCTTTATGTATTTTTTCTTCAAGGGTTTCGAGCGTATCGTCTTTCTCTATCGCGATCTTTTTCTGCATAATGATCGGCCCCGCGTCAAGCGCTTCCGTTACAAAATGCACCGTAACACCCGTTATGCCGGTTCCCGATAAAAAAGCGTCCCGGATACCGTGCGTTCCTTTGAACTCAGGCAGGAGCGAGGGATGTATGTTCATTATGCGCCCCGCGTATGTTTTCACTAAGTTCGCGGACAATATCCTCATGAAACCGGCCAAAAGGACCAGTTCTATCCCTTCTTTCTCGAGCTCTTCCGCTATTTTCCCGTCATACTCCTCTCCGGAAGAGGCATTCCCCTTTTCAAGAACAAAACATTTTATCCCTTCTTTTTCGGCTCTTTCCAGCGCATAGGCTCCCGCCTTGTCGCTCACACAGAGAACTATTTTGCCCCCGGAAAGTTCTCCGTTTTTCTCCGCGTCTATAAGCGCCTGAAGGTTTGTACCATTACCCGAGACGAAAACAGCGATCTTCATTTTTCCACCGTTCTTTTTTATTCTAAGCTCTTTATCACCTTAGTTGGACATTTCCCGGATATTTTCCGGATCTCGTCAACCTGAGCATCGGTTCCCTGTTTAGAAGGATCTCTTCTTGAAAGGTTATTCTCAACTTTGAAGAATTTTTCGGGTGATATTCTCTCGCATATCCCGCAAGCTATACATCCTACTCCGCATATCTCCCTTACTCTTAAAGCGTTATCCAAGCTGGAACACGCCACATAAAAGATACCGGCGGATCTTTTCTCGGCTATCTCAATGATCTTCCGGGGACACGCGTCTTTGCATTTCCCGCACCCCGTACATTTTGCCGTGTCGACCGCGGGAAGCCCGTCCTTCATATGAAGAGCGTCAAACGGGCAAACAGCCGTGCAGTCACCGAAACCCATACATCCGTACTGGCATTTCATTCCGCCGCCGAAAATAAGGTTCGCTCCGCTGCATGTGGCAACCCCCTTATAATCAACACTGGTCCTTTTTTTATCGTTCGTGGCGGCGCAATGGATCAGCGGAAATTTCGGATAAACGATCCCCCCTCCCCCGCCCGCCGCTTTAAAAAGCTTTTCCTTGGTTTCCGGGTCGACAACGCGGCATTTAGCGGGGTTTACTCCGTCGCTGACTATATGCTGCGCGAAATCATGACAGCTTAAGAACCCGCATGCTCCGCAGTTCACGCCCGGCAACAAACGGCTGATCTCTTCCACCCTTGGATCGTCCTTAACTTTAAGTTTTTTATCGGCGAACGCCAGTATGGCCGCGAAGAGCACTGCCAGGCCTGCCATGCTGGCTACCGATGATATCATAAGGTTATCCATTATACACCTTTTTCAGTTCTATCCGCTTATCAATCCGCTGAATCCCATAAAAGCCAAGGCCAGCATCCCGGCAACTATCAGCGTTATCCCTGTCCCCTTTAAGGGTTCGGAAATATCGGCAAACTCAAGTTCTTCCCGTATCCCGGCCATTATAACGAGAGCTATAGTAAATCCTACCCCCGCCCCCAGACCGAAGACAACCGATTCGGGAAAAGAATATTCCCTTAACACCATGAACAGCGTAAGCCCCAATATCGCGCAATTTGTGGTTATTAAAGGCAGAAAGATCCCTAATGACCTATAAAGTCCCGGTGATGTTTTTCGGATGAACATTTCGACGAACTGGACAAAGCTCGCTATAACTATGATAAAAGTCACGTATTGCAGAAAGACAAGCCCGAACGGAACAAGGATATAATGATAAATGAGCCAGGTAACCGTAGCGGCCATGGTCATAACAAAGGTTGTCGCTATTCCGAGCCCTACCGCGCTTTCGATCTTGTTCGAAACCCCGATGAACGGACATATGCCCAGAAAATAAGTAAGAACGAAATTATTCGTTATACTGGCTGCTATAAAAATGATGATGAGTTCTGTCATGCGGCACTTTGCCTTTTATATTTCATTTTTTTGTCGGCGATATTAAAAAGACCCACCAAAAGGCCCAGCGTAATGAAGGCTCCCGCGGGCAGTATCATCACTATCCAGTCAGTGAACCCTTCCGGCATTATCCTGAACCCGAACAATTCACCCGCTCCAAGCAGTTCTCTTACCGACCCCAGAACGATAAGCGCAAAGGTAAAACCCAACCCCATCCCCAACGCGTCAAAAAAAGATCTGGAAATATTCTTTTTAGAAGCGAAGGCTTCAGCTCTCCCAAGGATTATACAGTTTACCACGATGAGCGGGATATACGGTCCGAGCGCTTTACTGATCTCGAAGAAGTTCGCTTTAAGAACATAGTCGGCTACCGTAACGAACGTCGCTATTATGACCGTGAACATGGGTATGCGGACCTGTTCCGGAACAAGTTTTCTTATGGCCGAAATGACCAGGCTGGACGAGACAACTACAAATGCCGTAGCCATCCCCATAGAGAGCCCGAAAAGAGCTTTCGTCGTTACCGCGAGCGTAGGACACATCCCCAGCACCTGCACAAACACAGGGTTTTCCCTCCACAATCCTTTGATAAGATCTTTCATATCTTTATTTCTTTTCTTGTTTGATCTGGTCGATCTTTTTATTCAATATATTCACGACCGCGCGCGACGATATCGTGGCCCCGGTGATCGCTTCTATCTGATTATCTTTTACCGGCTTCTGGTTCTTCACATATTCAATATCTTTTCCCGCGGGCAGTCCTTTGAACTGATCCTTGAACCCTGCTCCCGATATTTCCGCTCCAAGCCCCGGGGTTTCCTGAGATTCGAGTATTTCGATACCCTGTATTTTTTTTATACCCGGATCTACCCCGGCTATGATCTTTATCGTTCCTTGATACCCGTTCCCTTCCGCCACAAAAGCGTATCCCAAGAGGTCTCCTTTCCCGTCAAGAGCCTTGAACATATCTTCTTTTTCCTCTATTCTGTCGGTCCCCGGGAAAATACTGCTTATAGCTTTTTTGGTTTCTTCTTTTACATTCTCCTCTATCTTGGGTGTCGCATAACTGTAAACGAATACAAGAGCGTATCCCGATACCATACCTACTACCGTAAGCGCGGTTATCATATGCAGAACGCTGTTGTGAAGAATGAAGTTCTTTATTTTATTTAGCATACCCGGCTCCGAACCTTTTTGGTCTGGTCATCATGTTTATAAGAGGGGTTACGGCGTTCATCAAAAGGATCGAATACATGACCCCTTCGGGCAGCCCCCCCCAATTCCTTATTATCATAGCTATTATCCCGCATGCCGCACCGAATATCCATCGTCCCTTTTTTGTCACGGGTGAAGTTACCGGGTCGGTAGCCATGAATACCGCTCCCAGAAGAAGCCCTCCTGCCAGAACATGAAATACCGGACCGGCTGAATGGCTCGGGTCTATGAGATGCACCGCTCCCGAGAACACTACCGCTGACATTATGAACGCCGTGGGGATACGGTAGTCGATGATCTTTTTGTACATCATATACCCGAATCCGGCAAGAATGGCAAGCGCTGACGTCTCTCCTATTGATCCGCCCACCCGTCCAACGAAAAGCGGCATCCAGTCGGTTATATTATGCCCGAACTTTTCCAAAGCTAATGGTGTAGCTGACGTAACGGCATCAACTCCCCTGGGATTTGTCCAAGTAGTAAGCGCTACGGGAAAAGCCGCCATAAGGAAAGCTCTCGCCAAAAGCGCGGGATTGAAGATATTACACCCGAGCCCTCCGAATATCTCTTTACCTAGGCCTATGGCTATCACCCCTCCTAAAAAACACATCCATAAAGGCAGTGAAGGCGGAAGGACCATGGCCAACAGTAATCCCGTTATTACCGCGCTATGATCGTTTATCCTGACTTTTCTATTTCTTGCCTTCTGAAGAACAAATTCCGTGATAACCGTTCCCGCCAATGATGCCGTAATAACGCCGAAGGCCTGCATCCCGAAAAAATACAGCGATGCCGCCACCACCGGGAGCAGTGCTTTCACCGCTTCTTTCATGATATATTTCACGTCTGCATCAGAGCTTATGTGCGGGGAGGCTGTTATCGTTAATTTTTCCATTTTTATTTTTTTCCGTCTATAGCGGCTTTTCCTTCCTTTATATACTGCACAAGCGGGATGCGCGCCGGGCACACATAACTGCAGGATCCGCATTCCATACAATCTGAAACGCAAAGTTCCTTCATCCTATCCCATTTTTTACGTTTAACGTTCTTCATTATGTCCGTGGGGATCAGTCTTACAGGACATACATCCACACATTTGGCGCACCGGATGCATCTTTCTTCGTCATATACCGCGATCCTCTCCCCGGAAAGAAATAATATGCCCGAAGTGCTTTTGAGTATGGGCGCTTTTATCTCAGGCTGCGCTATCCCCATCATGGGCCCTCCAAAAACTATCTTTTTCGGGTTTTTGTACAGTTCTATCCCGTATTTATTTATCACATCTTCTAGGGTAGTCCCTATCCGAACCTTATAGTTACCGGGCCGATGCATACAATCCCCGGATATTGTTATGATCCTCTCAATAAGCGGTTTATCGTAATATACCGCTTCATATATTGCGTAGATCGTCCCGACGTTATGGACCAAGAAACCTATGTCCAGAGGCAGTCCTCCGGGAGGCACCTCTTTCCCCGTAAGGGCTTTTATAAGCTGTTTTTCCCCTCCCTGTGGGTATTTTGTCTCAACAAGTGAAACTTTTGTTCTGGATATTAACCCGTAAGGCGCGTCTTTGATGGCTTTTTTGAAAGCGAAGATCGCTGATTTTTTGTTGTCTTCTATGGCAAGATATACTTTCTCCGGGGACAGTAACTTTATCAGTATCTCTATCCCTTTAAGTATCTCTAGGGTCTTGCGGTTCATTATGGAATGATCGCAGGTAAGATACGGTTCACATTCGGCACCGTTCACTATAAGTGTTTCTATCTTTTTTCCGTCGGGTACGCTCAGTTTGACATGTGTAGGAAATGCCGCGCCTCCCATGCCTACCACTCCGGCGGACCGTATCTTTTCAATTATCTCTTTTGGACTAAGATCATCGACATCCTGCGCTTTGTATCGTTTTGGTTCTTTTTCCTTATCCCTTTCTATGTATACCGCTTCTGTGTCTCCCAGTACGGGATGGAAGGCTTTTTTAATATCAAGGACCTTTCCTGAGACCGATGCGTGGACCGGACTGGAAATAAAGCTATCGCTTTGCCCTATCATCTGTCCTTCTTCCGCGTTATCCCCTTTTTTCACTAAAGCCTTGTTCGGCGCTCCGATATGCTGGGATAGCGGGATAATAACCGTATCGGGAAGATCCACTTTCCGTAACGGCTCACTGATGCTAATATCTTTGTAATACCCGGGATGTATTCCTCCCGAAAACGTGAATATGCTCATACTTGTCCTATATTATACTCTTTTTAGAATGAAAATACATTATACATGCTGTGATATGTTTGTCAATTGTTAGCCCTTAAGCCTTTATGCTTTCCGAATATAGTTGAAATAACTATTCTCTCATTATATAATGCAAAGGAGGGAACATTCTCCCGGCACAAGAAGGAATCCTTGATGGGTATCACTAAGAAAAAAAAGCTTAACTGCTGCGAAAAATGCCAAGCATACTGGACTTGTGAAACGAAATGGCACAGAGGAGAAAAGAATAAAGAGAATGTCTGCTGCTCTTCCTGTGTTTTTTACGAGAAATGCTGGACTCCGGTATCGCACCTTCTTTCTAAATAGTCTTCTTTCTGGTCAACGCCCTGCCCGCTACCCCGCTAGCTATAAAAACGATCCCGCTTGCTAACAGTATGGATCCCTGTGAATGATATTTGTTCATATACGCGGCTATGAACATGAACAGGATGAACGCCAAATGCATCACCGCTTCAAGTGAGCTGAATATCCGTCCTCTGACCTCGTCGGGGACAAGCGTATGGATAAGGGTGTTCGTGCACGTGAGTATAGGCGCGCCCGCGGCTCCCACGAACATTATGATCAAAGCGCTTACCGCGAAAACGGGGTTCCGTTCCGCGTATATAGCGAACGCGCTTATACCTATACCGCAAAGAGTGAAACACGCGAACATGGTATGTATTCTCGGGAGTTTTTGCCCGAATTTCCCATAAACGATAGTCCCAAGAAAAAGGCCCACACCCAAGAACACTCCCAACGCTCCAAGATCTTCCGTAATAGACCCGAAAGTTTCCTGAATAAATACTATTATCACGCAAAAGACCGAACCGGCTCCCGCCATAAGAAGAAAAAGTGTGCTTGTCACTATTTTCATGTCGTCCTTCCGGAACATGTATCCCGCTCCTTCTTTGATCTCCTTCCATATATTTCTTCTGATAGAACTTTCGAACGCCTTTACGCCCGGCTCTATTTCTGCTTTTATTGACTCTTTATTCTTTTTAATATGTATCCCAAAAATACAGGCTGCGGAAATAAAATAGCTGAAACTGTCCAAATAAAAACCCCATATGTATCCTACCCATTTGACAATGAAGCCGGCAATAGCGAACCCAAATATAGTAGCGATCATGCGTGTAGTGTTGGAAAGAGAATTAGCTACCACCAGGTTCTTTTCAGGAACGATCGCGGGAATAAAAGCGAGTTTTGAGGGAAGAAAGAAACGCGTAGCTGAGAACATAAGAAAGACTATTACGTAGACGGGCACCATTATTTGCAAGCGGATGAACACCGGAACTGTCAGAACAAGCAATCCTCTTGTTATATCCGAAAAAACCATGACTTTTTTGCGGTCCCATCTGTCCACATACACTCCGGCAACGGGACCTATCACAAAAACAGGAATAACGATGAAGAACAGGAGCTTAGAAAGCGCCATGACAGATCCGGGAGCTTTTGAGTACACAAGGGCGATAAGAGCCATCTGATTAAGACGATCACCGAATTCGGATATTATCTGGCCTGCCCATAAAGAAAAGAAGTTTTTTTTGAAGAGGACTTCTCTGAAACGTACCATACAGGATTTTCCTTGATAGGATAAGTGGAGCCTCGGAAAGGGATCGTCCCCACATAATAAAAACCCGATCTCTGCGTAGTTCTTCTCCGCTGTTCAAAAAGGAAACAATGGTACAGCTTCGAAGAAACTTTGCACCAGAACTTATTTCTCGAAGCTCTGCCAAAGTTTCTTGCTTAAAGAGCGATTTTCTTGCCCTGCTTCGCATTCCTCCAGTCAATCTTCGGTGATGCTTCGCAGAGGCATTCTTCTTCGCTTACTTCATATCAAGAACTTGTTCCTTCGTAGCCCTACCAGTAAGCCCTATTATAGAAGGGCGAAGAATAATGGAGCCCGCGAGAGGCGCCGAGAACGCAATGTTCGAGGTGCGTCGAAATCTCCTGATTTCGACGATAAAAAGAGCGGGCGTCCTCGCTTGGCCTCGTCCGGAGGCCTCGTCACCCGCTCGGACATTTCGTCCTCGCTTGGCCTCGCCCGGAGGTCTCGTCACCCGCTCGGACATTTCGTCCTCGCTTGCCTACGGTTCGCCCGAACAATGGAGCCCGCGAGAGGAGTCGAACCTCCGACCTAAGCATTACGAATGCTTTGCTCTACCAACTGAGCTACACGGGCACAATGACTGTCCGAGATATTATATATTACCAAACTGCATAAAACTATACAAACGACATATTCTTGTCCGCCGTAGCCGAATGATATGTAAATAGTTTGGCGAAGGCGGAAGCTACACGGGCCCCGGTGTGTGTTAGATTTTATAATTATTTTACGGATTTTTCAAGGAATGTTTTATTTCTTGCCCTCTTCTTCGAGTTCTCCTTCCGGGATGAACTTGCTGCCGTCCCACACCCAGGTTTCCCATTCGTCAATGATATACTGCTGTTTTTTGACGCCCTCGGAAGAAGTGGGGTATCCGACCTTTATCGTGGGTCGTCCTTTTTCATCGACACTATAAGCATGTTCTGTGGTATATCTGCCTCCGCCTTTGTTCCAAATATGGGCATATCCTCCGTTCTGCCAGCTTGCTATCTGAAGCTGCTGCCAGTTCCCGTATGTGTATCCTATCGCCATAACATCTTTTATTCCGTCCCCGTCAACATCCAGGATCTTAAAACTGGGCCATATTTTCCCCGGGGACATTTGTCCCATGACTATAAGGGTTTCCCCCCAAACCGGCCTGTATTCGCAGATGAGAGTCGTTCCGTATGTAGACATGGGCAGCTCTTTTTTTCTTCCGCTGGGATATATGATCTCTGTTTCCTGCAGCTGTGCCGCGATGATATATTCTTCCACTCCATCCCCGTTAACGTCCGCTTTTTCGACCTTCTTTATGCCGGCATACTCCCTTTTACTTGAAGGATACTCATATCTCTGTTCGTTCTGTTCGATAACGATGATCTCGCCTTCTTTCCTGACGCTGAATTCCGCTTTTTGTATATCTTCCGGCTCTTCCTGAGAAAAAGACGCTGTTCCAAGAAAAAAAAGCGGTATTATAAGTATCCGTCCCCACCGTTTCATCGTTATCCCCCTATTCCAATAGAGTTTACACTAAATATACATTATTGCAAAAATTTATTATTCTTCCCGTTCCACTATATCCCCGCAGATATCTTTCCTCTGAAAAGGGTGTTTCCCCGTTGAAATTTAGGCTTGCCTAAATCTATCGGTATGCTATAATCACTATCAAGTTATTCGGTGCCGCGGTAGCTCAGTCGGTAGAGCAGAGGACTGAAAATCCTTGTGTCGGCAGTTCAATTCTGTCCCGCGGCACCATTAAAAAACACAGTCCGTATGGCCTGTGTTTTTTTATGGCGTGGCAATTGTGCCTACTCAAGTCAAGTCTATATGTCCATTGCTTTGCTTTTTGTTCAGAAAAGAACGGAGAAATAGCTTCCATCTAAGGCTATCTTATTCTTTCCCCTTTCTTTTCTTCCAAAAATCAATCCCGCGACAGGATCCTGCGTCGGAACGACTGGCCGGAACAGGGCCACCTCGCACATTTCCTGCCTGCCGGTTTACCTGCCGCAGGCATGGCAGGCAGGCGTGCTTGGCGCCTCCTGGTTTTCTGTCCCGCGGCACCATTTCTATACAAGACGTTCCGTTTTACTGCGGGACGTCTTTTTTTAAAGGGATTTTCATATTGTTTTACAAGGAATGTGCTTCTTCCCACCTTTCCTTGTAAAACAATCCACATGCCCGCAAGGGCATGTGTAGTCCGATGCTCTATACTTTGTTAAGGACTGACACCGTGTTATTCTTCGCCGATACACTTACAGGGGCCGTGAGCACGGACCGGTTTTTCGGTCCGCGCGGAACGCAAATCCTTGTGTCAGGAAATAAGCATCAGACATTAGGAGACAGAAGTCAGAGAGAGCAGTTTGAAAAGTTAAAAAGTTTTAAAGGTTAAATAGCATAGGGCATAGAGCACAGCGCATAGCGTTATATTGACTGATGTGAAAATGGTGTATTTCTTGTCATCCCGACCGAACGCCTGCCTGACGGCAGACAGGAAGTGAGCGGAGGGATCTGGTTAAATAGTTGGAGGGTCGCAGCAAAGAACGAGATTGCTTCGCTCATTTCATTCGCTCGCAATGACGGAGTGGGTGCGAGTTATGAATCACGAATTTTGACTCTGTGCCTCTAACTAAGCTGTGCTCTACGCTTTGTGCGCTATGCGATTAAAGTTTAAAGGTCCGTTAAGTAAAGTTACCAGAAACCGGTTACCAGTTACCAGAAAAGGCAAGTCGCTGGTTACAGGTAACAGGCAACTGGTTACTTTAAAGAAGACACAGCCGATGTTTACTGTGCGCTATGCGGCTAGACTTCAGACATTTCGTCTTTTTAACTGTTTTAAATTTATACGCCGATATACTCTTTACTAATTTACAACGGTTTTGGCAGGGTTCTTAGCAGATTAGTGGTTTCTGTGGTCTCTTCCGCGGGTTCTTTTGTTGCTTCTATATTCTCTTCGCCTTCGGGTGGCGGGCTTTTTTCTTTTTGTATTTCTTTTTTTAGTTCTTTCAGCTCTTCGGTAAGTTCCTCTTCTCTGGCTTCCAGATCCTTCATCCTTTCTTCAAAATCGAGAAAAGTTCGCGCCACGTACTGGTCCATACTTTCCAGCTGGATAATATCCGCTACGCGTATCGTCCTTATCCCTTGAGGTGCTACAATAGTAGCGGTTCCTACTTTTATAGCTTTCATGCCGGGCGGCAACTCCCCGGTATCCTTTTGCTCAGCGATCCCGGGGAGCTCCATTAAGACGATCCCTGCTAATAACATCAATAAAATTCCGTTCTTGCGCATTAAGACCCTCTCTCTTTATTATTTCCGTCTTCCGCCCTTGGGTGCGGGCCCTTTTCCTTTGCCCGGTCCGCCTTTGGGTCCCGGAGGATTTCCTTTTCCCATCTGATGTCCTTTTCCCGGTCCGCCTGCGGGTCCCGGAGGATTTCCTTTTCCCATCTGATGTCCTTTACCCGGTCCGCCTGCGGGTCCCGGAGGATTTCCTTTTCCCATCTGATGTCCTTTACCCGGTCCTCCTGCGGGTCCCGGAGGATTTCCTTTTCCCATTTCCGGTCCTTTTCCCGGTCCGCCTTTGGGTCCCGGAGGATTACCTTTCCAATCCGGATGTCCTGGACCTTTGCCCGGTCCGCCTGCGGGTCCCGGAGGATTACCGTGTTCTTCTCTCCATCTTTTCTCTTCGGGGGTTAACGGTCTCTTGGGAGGCCTTCCTTCCATTCCTTCTGCTCCGGAATATCCTTCGCTTGTTTCTCCTTCAGAATATCCTTCGGAATACCCTTCGTTATCCCCACTATCCTGGGATCCATCATGAGTTGCTCTGAGATTTTCTTCAAGCTTTTTGATCTCTTCCCGGTGTTTGCGTATTTCGGCTTTTATCGCCTCCCTATCCGCATCTTGCGCTCCTGATGTTACCGGCATCAGAGTCATCACAAAGATCAATGCCGTCATTACTGCTATAGCTTTTTTCATCATCCCTCCTTTTCTTTTCATCTATATTTTCCCGCGTCTTTCCCCACAAAAAGAAGCGGATATACAATGTCGCTTATACAGCAAGGCGCCCATACCGCGATAAATAAAAACAGGAAAACGGCCGCGCTTGCCGCAAGACCTAACGGACTCCCCTTGGCCATGAGAACGTGGAATAAAGATGCCCACGTGCTTATCAGCACATGTCCCGCGTGCGGGAATTTTGTCCTAGGCCAGAAATACGCCGTTACCGTTCCCGCCAGAGCAAGAGGGATCACTATTTTCCATTCTTCTATGAATCCTATATGCGCTTCCGCGTGGGGCATATTAAGAAGCCGTTCGCCTATATACGGAATGATCGAATCGCTTATTGTTGCTATCCCCACGGACCCGGTCAGGCCTATAATCAAAAGCGCGAATATGTTGCATTTGTCGGCTTTATAGTTCCTGTAAAAAGCCGCCGTGACCAGCGCGCTCAGAACAACATGCATAGGATGAAAAACATAGAACAATTTGTACGCGACACCTTCCGGTATCCCGTAGCTTACCGTCATGATCAATATCCCGGTAAATGCTCCGAAAAGCGTGAACGGCGCGTGTTCCCGAAGTTCTTTCAGTATCCTTTTTATCATTTGTTTCCGTCTCTCCGGATCAACCGCTGTGCCTCTCTCAAAAGACCTCTTATTTCCCGCGGTTCGTTCTTTATTACGCATCCCGCGACATCCGAATGTCCTCCGCCCCCGTATCTTTCCGCAAGCAAAGCCACGTTAATGTGTTTTTTGCTTCTTAAACTTACCCTAGCTCGTGACCCGCTTTTCTCCCTGAAAAACACCGCTATTTCAGTATCCTTTATCGCCCTCATTTCATCGGCACCCGCATCCACATCCTCGTCTTTACCCCCGACCGTTTGTATATCTTTTATCTTGATATGCGACCACACCAGTTTCCCTTGCTCCAAGAAACGACATCGGGCAAGCGCTTTCCCCGAAAGAAGCACAACCTCTTTTGAATGCGACCAAAATATCATATCCGCAAGCTTATAAAAATCCGCCCCCGTTTTAAGCAGCTCTGAACATACCTGGAAAGTGAAAGGCCGCATGTTCGGCAGCCTGAAAGATCCTGTCTCCACGATAAGAGAGGTCAGGATATTAAGGGCGATATTTTTGTCTATTGTCACTTTTAGTTTTTTCAGCAGGCTGTAGATCTGTTCCCCGACAGCCGTGGCTTTATCGTCTATTATCCGCAGGTCGCCGAAAGGTTTGCGCACTTCATGGTGGTCTATTTCTATCAGCCGTCCGTACTCTTTTATTTTTTCATACGGTTTCCCCACCATCTCCTTGGAGTTACAATCCACGGTTATCGCAATATCCGTCCTTACCGTCGGTTCTTTTCGTATCCTGTCAGCCCCGGGGAGCGTTCTGTATTATTTCGGGACTCCGTCCTGACTTATGAAATACACTTTCTTGTTAAGCTGCTCTAACCCTAGCCCTAAGGAAAGCAGAGAGCCTATTGTGTCTCCGTCCGGATTGATATGCGCGGCTATTGTTACGGTTTTTGCGGCTATTATGGCTTCTGTCGCCTTACTCTTCACTCCGCTCCGCCTTCTTCTGTTTACTTTCCTCTAGTAATCTCTGGATCGTTGATACCCACTCGGTATCACCGTATTTCATTCTTTTGTAAAGCCAATATTCCGATCCCCACAGCAAAAAAGTATCAGCCCCGGCCCGTTCAATTCTTTTAAGGGTTTCTTCTGTTCTCGCCGGATCAGCATCCGATGCTATTGTCCCGCCCGCTCTTTCACCGTAGATATCTTCCGCGGGTTCCGCATCCAGCCGGGTTATCCAGGCTTCTTTGTTCTCATTTTTTATTTTCGCCATAACCCGCGCCGCGCATTGTTCAGCCTTTCGCGGTGTTGTCGTAAAAAAGAAACGCCGTCCGAAAAAAGAATATACTTCCGTTTGGTGCAGATTTATTCCTATAACGTCCCCGCTTTTTATACCTTCCGTTAACGGATCGTGTAAGGTCGAGAGTCTCCGAAAAAACCCGAGTATTTTGTTCGGATACGCGGCTACCGTAACGATAACGGGTCTCTTTCTTTTATCCAGTCCTTTTACCAAGGAGATCTCTTCACGTAAGAATGACGGCCCGATGAACCATCCGCTCCCTTTTGCCCTGTCAAGCGGCTCGCTCTCTATCTGCCAGAAACCAATGGCGGGGTCATCTTTATAGTGGGTTGCTGTTTTTTTAATGAAACCGAGGGTTTTTTTTCTCAGGCGTTCGTCGCCGGCAACATCCGTCCCTACAAGGATATTATTGCCTCTCATTATCCACTCGGGAATAAAAAAAGAAGGATGTCTGGGAGCTTTCATTCCTATCGCGAGAACTACGGGGATACCTCTCGCGGCGGCTTCTTTGATCTGCCAATTGAGGTCGCTATAGTCATATACGCTCTCTTCTGTCTCTATTTCGTCCCAATAAGCTCCCAGCCGGATAAGGTCAAATTTCTCGCTGAGTATTATTCTGTACGCAACCTTCCAGTTGATCCCCAGTTTTTCACACTGTTTTTTGCTGTACGTAGTCCCTATCCTTGTCGGAACGGTATCCGCCGCGGCAGTCTGCAGCGTGAAAGCGATAACGGCTATTGCGATTATCTTTGTTTTCATTGTCCCTTTTTAAGCCCGTTACATCTCTTGCCGGACTCTTTAAGAGCTTCTTTCCCGCTCAGCGCGGGATCGATCAGACATTTTTTTGGTCTTTTTTGCAGCTATGTATTTTTTATTACATCTGTTTTGCCGCTTCGTTTATCATCGGCAATACCGCTTCTGTCTCTTCTTTCGTTAATCTCCCTAGCTTGGAGAACCGGAATTCTCCCTGGCTATTCTGGCTTTCCCGGGAGATCTGCAGTTTTTTCGGTCCGTTATTATAACTTCTAACGCTCACTGTTATTTTTTCCGTCCCGTTCTCCCACTTCTGTTCGGATACTGTGGCGTCTAAGCTGCTGTCGTAGGGCATGTTTCCTCCTCTTTTTATCTGTTCCTTGTTTTGGCCAATAATCTCAAAAGCTCAAGGTATAGCCAGACCAGCGTTACCATGAGCCCAAAAGCTCCGTACCACTCCATATATTGGGGCGCTCTTTTTTCAGCACCTTTTTCTATAAAATCAAAATCCAGAACAAGGTTCAAGGCCGCTATTGCGACCACTATTAAACTAAACCCTATTCCTACGGGCCCGCTGTCATGTATCATAGGGATGCTCGCTCCGAAAAAACCCATTATCATCGACACTATATATATGAGAGCCACCGCTCCGGTAGCCGCGAAAACCCCCAATTTAAAGTTTTCCGTTGGCTTTATCGCTCCGGATTTATAGGCCATTAAAAGGCAGAACAGCGTCCCGAAGGTCAAAGCTACAGCCTGTATAACTATGCCCGGATATTTTGCTTCGAATATCGCCGATATCCCTCCAAGCACTACTCCCTCGAATAACGCGTAAAGCGGGGCTGAGATATGCGCCGCCTTCTTATTGAAAACGGTTACCAGCGCTGTTATAAAACCCAGAATGGCTGCCGGAAGAACCAGCCCCCCTCTTGTTATAGGTTCGGCCCATACCCACGATGCCGTTACGGTAGCGATAAGGAGAAGGACCAGTGTTTTGTTCACCGTTCCTTGTATGGTCATGACCCTTTCCGACACGGCCGCGTCTCTTCCAAAGATATCTCCCATTAGCGCGGGATTTCCTGATCTGAACATTACCCCTCCTTATATTATTACTACTTTTTTTATAAGTCATTATACAGGAGTTAAACTTTTGTGTCCAGTCGTTCATTGTTACTTTTATTATTCCGCGGACATTTTCATTAAAACATGGTTTTTATTTTTATCCCGTTCGCCGCGCTTTTTGCCGCTTGCACTAAAAGCTGTTGACTGAGCATATGTTATATGCTATAAATATACGCGCATTTCCAGGGGCGGTAGTTCAGTTGGCTAGAACGTCGGACTGTCGATCCGAAGGTCGCGGGTTCAAGCCCCGTCCGCCCCGCCAGTTCTTTTATATCTCTCTTTTCAGCCTCGCTAAGGGGCTTGAAGAGAGCCGTCGAGACTTTAATCCGGGGAGCTGCGAGCTAGCGAGCAGCGAACAACGACGGAGACGGCGAATGGCCGACCGAAGGGCGTGATTTTTTTCTGGCTCGAACGTTAGTGAGAGTCCGTAAAATAAGATAAGCCCGAAGGCGCCAAGCCCCGTCCGCCCCGCCAGCTTTCGCCTACCTATAAAAAAAGCTTATCTGGCTACAGCTGGCAGGCCATTCAACAAAAGGCGAAAGCTGTCCGCCGCCGCGTCAGCCGTAGCTAGATAGATCGTAAATGAAAAAGCGAAGGCTGGTAGTCAGATAAGTTCTAAATAAGTAGATGCAGGCGGGCCAAGCATAAACATCTTCTTCTCCTCGGGCGAGTAGCTCAGTTGGTCTAGAGCGCTACCCTTACAAGGTAGACGTCACAGGTTCGACTCCTGTCTCGCCCACCATTTTTTCTGAAAGAAAAAATGGCCCTGAAAATGCGACGAATAGGAGCATTTGAAGGACCTTTATCCCGTTCCATTGCATTCTAATGTTCAAATTTAACTCCACCATTTTTCTTCCCTCAATAAACGGATCGTCTTTAGTTAGACGAGTGAACCTCCGCCGACTGAAGTCGGCGGCTTCTACTTTCCGAACTTGAGTTTCAATTGCCCCTTATCCTCTCTCCCCTGATATTCTACATAACTCGTTATTGCTTTCTCGTTTAATCCAATCGATGACACGCAATATC
>JBDRKO010000003.1:0-34720 GCA_043813915.1 Candidatus Omnitrophota bacterium | reverse complement strand
CTTCATCTCACGTTCCTCACATAACACTTAAAACTTAACACTTTTTACTTATCTACCCTCTGCTCTTCCCGTCTCTCGGTCTGCACATAACACTTAAAACTTCACACTTAACACTTATGTTCTCTGAGTCCGGAACACTCGGCCTACTCAGTCCGCTTTAGCGGACTGGAGTTCCAGTATCTTCCGCGCTCTTCCCCCGCCAAAGTAACTTTGTCACCCGATCGGGTGGGTGTTCACGGCGAGTTCCGCGACCGAGGACGCAATGTCCGAGGAAGTGTCGATTTCCCCCGAAATCGACCAGACCTCCGACATACACGAGGACTGTCTGAGTCCGGAACACTCGCCCGGTCGGGTGACAGTTAAGTCTCTATATATTCACGCTTCACCCTAGATAGGCTATTTATTATATTCGTCTTTATCCCCGTACCCGGGGCATGTTCTTCCAGACGAGCTATAAGTTCTTTAATATAAAGGCGTTCTGAGTCTTCCCCGTAAGGACATTTATAAGAGGGTAGAGGAAACGACATTTCCTCGGCAAAGGCTGTAAGCATGGATTCATCGACATAGCATAAAGGCCTGATAAGAGCGAGCCTGCCTTCGAAAAGTTCCTGATACGGGTTCATCCCGGAGGTCTCACCTTTGAACAAGAGATTAAGGAGAATGGTCTCCGCGATATCGTTTTTGTGATGACCTAGCGCTATTTTGTTGCAGCCCAGTTTTTCCGCTTCGTCAAAAAGAGCTTTACGCCGTGTCCAGGAGCACCAAAAACATGAGGTCCGTCCGTCATCGTCAAGGACCTTAATATCCCGGAACACCCCTTCTACCTCCATTTTCTCGAACACTTCCGCAAGAAAGGTTTTTCCGGCATCATCCCCGCATGAAAGTTCCGAGCCTACATGTATCGCGCGTATATTAAAATCCACGGGAGCCCAGCTTTGTATTTTTTTGAGCAGGTAGAGAAGCGCGAGGCTGTCCTTCCCTCCCGAAACGGCGACAAGTATGTTGTCGCCGCTCTTGATAAGAGAGTGGTCATGTATCGCTTTTCCGATCTTGCTGTTAATTTTAGAGCCTATAGGTGTCAGGTCTTTCATCTGCCTCGTTCATTTTTTTAGAGTTTTAGCGGACGGGTTCATCTCAGACATGAGCGCGTCCAGTTCAGACGTTCCCCGCTCTGCCGACGCGCGCAGGTCCTTTATGCTATCGGCAAGCACAGCGATGCCGCTTTTTACGTCACCCATTGTATCACTGAGAGTCTCAAAGGACACGGATAAATTTTCGGCGACACGCTCGGCGTACTGTAAAGAATATTTGATCCTGCCCATATTGAGATACACAAGGGTCAGCACTCCCGCTAAGAGCGCGAAGCGCAGACATCGCTTTATAAGTATATGGCTGATCTTTTTGCCGCAAAAGCGGCATATCACGGCGCTTCCCTGGATCTCTTCGGCGCAATACGGGCATCGTTTCATATATCCTCCGTTATGTATCTTTATGTAATGACTTCTATGGCGCGGCTTGGCCGGACGGGACATTTGTTCTGGCAGATACCGCATCCGATACATAGTTCCCTGTCCACCACGGGTCGTTGGATCATGATGCCGCCTGAGTTGATAATATCTATCTTAATGGCCTTATCCGGGACGGGGCAATGTTCTTCACACACAAGGCAGTTCTCGTTACGCGACCACGGCAGACAGCGGTCCTTTCTGACGACAGCCTTTCCCAAAGGGGTTTTCTGTTTTTCTTTGAGAGGCATTTTTTTTAAGGCTCCCGTGGGGCATACCTGTCCGCATAGGGTGCAGTTATACTCACAATAACCTATTTCGAACATCATTTTAGGCGTCCAGATACCTTCCAGGCCCGCTTCCAGCACAGCGGGCTGGACGACATTTGTAGGACATACTTTCATGCAGTTCCCGCATCGGACGCACCGCGCGACGAACTCGGTTTCCCGTAACGCACCCGGAGGTCTTGTAACGGACGCGCGGGATCCGTTGCGTTTCCTCCATCTAAAGGCCGAAAGGAACAAGGACGAGATCAAAAGCAAAATAAAATCTTTCCGGGAAAGACCTTTCGGGTTTGTGGAGTTTATAGAGTTTGTGGGGTTTGTTGGGTTATTATTGACCGATGAGCGGAACGGATCTCTGAACGTAAATTTTGTGTATTCTCCCGGGCAAGCGTAAACGCAGTCCATACACAACACGCATTCGCTTTTGGTATAACTGTCTCCGGGGTTTTTGATGGACTCCATGCGGCAGGCGGTCATGCATTTACCGCAACTGACGCAGCCGGACGCTTTTCTGACTAGAAGGGAATGTTTAGAGATAAGTCCGTACATCGCGCCTAAAGGACAGAACGTTCTGCACCATAAACGGGAAACAAAGAAAGCGGATAAGACAATGCCCGCGAAAAAGATGACTATCATTCCGGTATTACCGAAAAAATACGCATTTATACCCAAAACGGAAGATTTGAGGGTTCTGTAAATGTCGTACACTTTGCCGTAGAAGCCCACGTCCCGGACCAGGAACATAAATGACCTATCGAGAAACAGCGTGGCCGCGGGGATAAAACTGAGAGAAATGAATCGGGCGGTCATTACCACAGGATCCGTCGCCCAGGCTATCTGCACTCCCAGCACCGCGGCAATCGAGGATATCCCGAGAACGAAATATTTTATTTTTCGTATTCTTGCATTGACCTTTTCCTTTAAAAGGACCTTTCTCTTGTTGAAAAAAGACGAAATATCCATAGCCGCGCCTAAAGGACATATCCATCCGCAAAAAAACCTTCCGAAAATGAACGTAAAAAAGAGCATGGCCAGGACTACCGCCGTTCCCGGAAGGATCATTCTTTCCGCGACAGCGGTCAACAGGACTATATGAGGGTCTGATACGAAAAACACATCCGAAGGGATACTTCCCGTTAACGGGTATGTGGTCGACCATAAGACGTACATGAAAGCGCACAGAAAAAAGACCTGGGATACACGTCTCAATATGACCATTTTATTCTCGGGGAAAATACTCATTTCATACTTCGATTTTTTTTATCGACGCGGTGCTTATATCGGTCCTGCCGTAACCCATTTTTGCGGCCTCCCTGAGATTAGGGATATCCGAAGGAGACCGTCCCATAAGAGCCGCGCAGAAAACATCCGCGAGGACCGGCTCGGCCGAGACTATGACCTTGTTCATGTGTTCGACATCCTCTATGTTCCCGCCCGATGGGCCATGTCTCACAAGGACCCGTGTCGCGTCTATTATCGTGAGGTCAGGATCTATGAAATCGGTGAGGTCGACGAGTTTTCTCCCCAGATCTACATGTATAAGACCGCGGGTGCCGCTGCATACTCCCATAAGGTTCTTCATGCCCATGGTAAGTCCGGCCAGCATGTGATGTTTCAGGACGGGAATATTGATGAACGTATCGCACTCGACCGCGTCCCTGAGCACGGGCCAGCCTTCCATCGGGCTTTTATAAGGGAAAGAGGCTTTTACGACGTTCCAATTGTCCGCGAAATATACGAACGCGCCTTTTTCCCGGGCGGCTTTCGCTATACCGCTGCTTTCATAGCACAATTTTTCGTTATTGCAGGTAATATCGAAAACGTTCACCCTTTTCGCTTTCGCACGGTACGCGAGTTCTACTACTGCCGCGACCACCTCGGGGTCCGTATTCGCCGCTTGTTCCGGGGTCCTGTCCCATCCGATATTAGGTTTGATGACGACCGTGTCTCCGGGGGAAACGAACCGCTCTATGCCCCCGATGGCGGTTATCGCCGCCCTCACGTTAGCAGCCGGATCCTTACCCTCCGCCACTACTATATCATACGCGGTCCGGACCTTTTTCTTTTTTCTGCCGGACGATGAAACGCTTTTGGCGAACGCTTTCTTTAAAAAGGCGTTCTGCGAGACAAAAAGGGCCAGCCCTCCCAGGCAGATCTTCAGGAAACCGCGCCGGGTCATCTTGTTCTTAAAAAAACAATCCAGTTTATACAAAAGTTCACTCGCCTGCATCGTTATTGCCTTTCTTCCACGGCCATGTCACGCAGGACCTTATTTCAGGGAACACAACGTGATCCGCCGTTCCTATGAGAACTAGCGTCCTGACGTTGTACTCTGCAAAAAGCGCGCACGCGCTTTTCAAGGTCCTGCCTGAGACCGAAACGTCGTCCACGATAAGGATGTCCGCTATCCCCTCTTTTAAAACCGGCTCTTCCAGCAGCAAAGGGACGGTATGTATCGGAACGTTATCATCGTTCCTGTAGCTGAACTTGACCCGGCAGAGTCCGCATCCGAGTTTTTCCGATATCAGTTTCGCGGGAGGCATACCTCCTTCCGCGATGCCGATCACCATATCCGTCTTGGCAAGATCCATTTCAGATATCCTTCGTTTGACGGTCTCAAAGTCTATCTTCTGTTTTATTGCCATCATGTCCCGGTAGGGTTAAAATATAGTTCAGCACTCCCAGCACTAAGATCCCCGGTAAAGACGTTATTACCGCACCTCCGAAGACCGCGGCGAACAGAAGTTTCGTCACTAGGGCCGACAAAGGGGCGCTCCAGCGGAACGCTTTGTGCCGAGCTGCCGAAAGAGAGCAAATACCCGTAAAGCATATCAGTTCCAGGGTAAGTTTAATGATGTGGGCCGTATCGGGATTGCCCGTAATGAGGGCGTTCACCGCAGGAGCGAGAAGTCCCGCTATAAATCCCGTCCTGGGCCGCATCAGCATTATACCCGCGAACGGGGCGTAATACATGGGTAGAAGCCGCTCTCCCCAAGGAACGGACATATGCGCGGGGACCAGATGTATCAGGACAGGAACTGTCACCGCAAGCGCCAGGATCAGCGAAGTATCCCGCGCTTCCGATAAAAAAATATCTCTATTGAATATCCCGGCGTCCGTATCGTTCATTGCTTAACCTTTTCAGTTACTGATAAACGGGGAGTTTCTTTATGGCGGCTACCCCATCTTCTATCGCCGCTTTGGCCACGGCCAGAGATTCCCATTTCTTTATTCTGGGGTCAAAAGGCGTCGGTATAAGGTAGTCGGGTCCGAATTCGAAATCCCGGTTGTAGGCTTTCTTTACGCTCTCGGGAACATCGCCTTCCCGGGCAAGGTCTGCCAAAGCTTCGGCGGCGGATATTTTCATGCCCATTGTTATGCTCGAAGCCCGGACATCCAGCGCGCCTCTGAAAATAAAAGGGAAACCAAGCACATTGTTGACCTGGTTGGGGTAATCCGACCGGCCCGTAGCCATTATGTATTTGCGGTCTTTCATATGCGCTTTAACCGTTTCCGGCCTTATCTCAGGGTCAGGATTCGCCATCGCGAAGATCGCGGGGTATTCCCCCATCGACAGGATCATATCGGGCGAGACGCAATCCGCGACGGATACGCCGATAAAGACATCCGCACCTTTCATAGCTTCCGACAGGGTTCTTTTTCCGGTATTCGCGGCATGCCTTTTTTTATGGGGGTTAAGGTCTTTCCTGCCGGAAGAAAGGACGCCTTTGGAATCACAGATAACGCAGTCGGTAACGCCCAACGCTTTTATCATATCGGCTATGCGCAGGCCCGCCGCGCCCGCTCCGTTTATGACCACGGAAAGTTCCGCGGCTTTCTTTTTTGAGATGATACAGTAATTCTTTAAAGCGGCAACCGTTATGATGGCAGTGCCCCATTGATCGTCGTGAAAAACCGGTATATCCAGCATCGCGTCGAGCCTGTCCTCTATCTCGAAACACGCGGGGGCGGCGATATCCTCCAGATTTATGCCTCCGTACATGCAGGAGATCGCCGCGGTACGTTCGATGAATTTTTCCACATCCGTCCGGCCGTCCGCGTTAAGCGCCCCTTCTATGGGAACGGGCCAGGCGTCGACACCCGCGAAATTCCTAAAAAGGACCGCTTTTCCTTCCATGACGGGTATAGATGCGAGGGCTCCTATATTGCCGAGCCCCAGGACCGCGGTCCCGTCGGTGACGACCGCCACAAGATTACCTTTTGCCGTCAGAGAATACGCTCTTTCCCCGTCCCTTTGTATCTCCTCGCATACTTTAGACACTCCCGGGGTGTAAGCCAGGCTGAGGTCACGCTGGTCGGCGAGACGTTTGGTCAGGCCCAGGCAGATCTTTCCGCCCAGATGATATTCGAATATTTTTTTTTCCGATAAAACGCCCATTAAAGCTCCATTCATGTTGGCTTTCGTATTAATAAAAGTATCTTAGGGGCTATTCTATTAGCCCGGGAGTAAGTATGTCAAGCGGTTTTATGGTTCGACACGTTTCACGTGCTCACCGTTGGATCTTAGCGGCGAACCACCCTGAAGCAAGCGACGAACGCAGTGAGGAGCGTGTCGAAGGTCTCCACGGACCTAAGGGGCACAACATCACGGATGTTATGAGCGGTTGCGCGACTGAAAGTCGCGAAAAGGAAGAAACCACGGACGTAAGTCCCTGGAAATTCAGTATATCTCAAGGAAGGCTTTAACGACTTTCGGGTCAAAATATGTACCGGAGGACTCTTTTATGATGCCCAGAGCCTCTTTTTCCGGCAGGGCTTTACGGTAAGGGCGGTCCGAAGTAAGCGCCTGAAAAACATCGGCAAGGCTTATTATCCGGGCGCCAAGGGGGATGTCTTCCCCTTTCAGCTTTTTGAGATAGCCTTTACCATCGAACCGTTCATGATGATATAGAACGAGCGGAACAATGTCCTTGAGCGGCTGGACATTGCGGATTATTTCCGCTCCTATACGCGGATGCTGTTTGATAATATCGTATTCCTGGCCCGTAAGAGCGCCGGGTTTGAGCAGTATCATCTTATCTATACCGATCTTTCCTATGTCGTGCAGTATGGACCCGAGCTTTATTATGCGTATCTCCCCCTCGGACAGACGCATATACTCCGCGATGGAAACCGCGTAATTAGACATACAGGCGGAATGTTCACGCGTATACATGTCCTTCAGTTTTACCGTGTTCGCCAGCGCGTTGACGAATTCCACAGTGTAACGGTACTCTCTGTGATCCCCGCCTATGATCAGGTCGTTGAGGGGCCGCTGGTCCACAACCCTGTTCTGTGGACATATCAGGATGGAATTATTCCGTGTTTTTTTTGCTTCTTTAAGCTTATCGCTGACATGGTCCAGAAGGTGTTCCGCGGTGCGGACATCCTCACAGTGAGGCACTCCGCCTATAGCCATGTGGAGAGTGAGATTTATGGGTCCGTCCGTTCCGTTACGTTTAAAATCATGATCGGTTATTACCGAAAAAAGCCGGCCGGATATCGCGAGCGCTTTTTTTATATCGGTCCGGGGCATCAATACGGCGAATTCCGCCCCGCCCAGCCGGGCCGTAAGAAAATCGCCTTTAAGACCTTTTTTTATAAGCATCGCTATTTTTTTCAAAATGCGGTCGCCGTTGGTTATCCCATGTATATGGTTCACGGAACGGAAATAATCCAGGTCCATAATAAGAAGGGACAGCGATTCTTTTTTTTTAAGATGTTCCTTGAAAATGTTATTAAGACATCCCATGAAATACCGGTAGTTAAGAAGTGAGGTGTGCGGGTCGAGAGAGATATATTTTTTGAGACGGTTAGTGGTGGTCTCTATATACTGTTCTTTCAGACGGATGTCCTCCAAGAGGTCATGCTGACGCGTAACGTCGCCGCCCGTGACAACAACGGCCTTTGAGGACCCTTTCCCGTCGATCAGATAACTATTCCAGCATATATGCCGAAGACTTCCGTCACGCGTCAGTATCGAGGTTTCTTTGTTTCTTAGTTTGATCTTTCCGGAAAGTATGTGTTCGAATGAAAGCGGGTCTTTTCCGGGGATCTCAGCGGGATCGGCTTCCTGCAATAACATCTGCAGAAAAAGAGGGATCCCTCTCTGCGCGGCTTCTTTTTTTCCGTACCCGGTCACAGCTCTTGCCCGGGTATTCCAATAAAGGATATCGCCCGCATGATCAAACCCGATGATCACAAGGGGGACTTCATCTATGAACTCAGATGAAAGGATATCGAGATTAAATTTCGACATATACCCCCTCAATTTGTGTGTATGAATGCTATATAAAGTATACAACAAAAAAGGTCCCTATGCACCTTTTCAAGCTCTTAACGTGCGGTGTTGGCGTTATCTTTAATGTTTATAAGGGTTTTCGGTAAGCACAGTCGGGACGTAAAGTCCCTTTTCCGATATGAGTCCGTATAGTAACGCAGGTGAATTCGGCTCCGGAGAGCGTTCTTTGAGGGCCTAAACGCGAAACGTAATCAGCACAGTAATATTTTCCATGGTCGGCCTTGCGGAGTTTTTCACAGGGGTCATCCAACGAACCGCAGCATGCCCCGCATCTTACGCAGACCTTCTCGAATGCCAGCTCTTTTTCCCTTAAATATTTCTCGTAATCATCCGGCATACTATTCTTTCCGGAATACACTGCGGGCAAGATGCCCGAGTAGGACGATCACGTAAAATATAAGAACCAGAAACAGTATAAAGGCAAGGATGGATAAGAGTATGGAACTTATACCGACAAGTATGGGCCAGGTAAGGAATGTCAGCCCAAGAAGAATGAAGGACAGTATCACGATCACAAGCCCGACAAAAAAATTCTTTAATGTATCCATGGCGCCTCCGGTAGAGTTAAAGAAATGATAGTAATAATTCAAAAGTCGAAAAGTCCGTTAAAACATTATATGAGAAAAATAAAACTGAATAAAGTCCTTTCCCTGCGGATTTTTTTACGTTTTTGATCTAGTTTTTGAAAGGGCGTTAAATAAACTCACCCCGTGCTGTGCCGGGGTTCAGACATATTTAACGCCGTATACTTTCAAAAGCTATATAAAAAACTAAAATCCGCTAGGGGGAACCCTTTGAACTTTATTCAGTTTTACCGCGATAGAATGAAAACATATAAAGATCTAATGGTCCGCGCCCGGGACAGAACCCCCGTCCTCTGAACACTGCTTTACAAGCAGTGTTTTGTGTTCGTTCCGATCGGAGTGAACGGACACGGCGCGGCTGACCGCCTACGGCGGTCAATCTGGGATTGCTAAACTATCTTAAGAGTAAACAGTCCTGTCTTTTTCGAAAAACCAAAACTTAGTAGAAGTAACAAGTCTAAATGTCAAAAAGTCTAAAGGTTGAAAAGTCCGTTAAACAAAGTTACCAGAAACCGGTTACCAGTTACCAGAAAACGCAAGTCACCGGTTACAGGTAACAGGCAACTGGTTACTTTAAAGAAGTTACACAGCCGCTGTTCACTATTCACAGCTATGCTCTATGCTCTAAGCGATTATCTCTCTTCTATTACTTACTCAGCAGCTCCACTATCTCCTCTTCCGAAAGGTCTTTTTTTCTCAAAAAACATACCCCGACATCGTATGACATGCCCGGCTCCCCTTCGGATATCCGAACCACGCGGCCGAAAACACCGCCGCTTTTCGAAACAAGGTCTTCCTCTATCTCGGAACAGATATTTATCATGCGTTCATCCAGCTCGACCCATATGATATTGGATATCGCCGGGATAGATGAGTCCTTGCTCGTCCTGAAAAGAAGACCGGAAGCGGAGATATTCCGCGACATGATGTCTGATTTAGCCGTAAATTTATCACCCGTAAGTATCTTAAAGTTCAAAGGCGTCTCATGGTCTACTCTGAGAAAATCCCTTTTCTCTGCGTGATCGGGACACATAAATACCTCCTGTTTGAATATACGTCAATTATTTTACTCTTTCGCGTAGAACGCGTCAATGGCCTCGACCACTTTTTCGGGGTCATCCGTAACGGTAAAAATGTTCATATCTTTTTTTTCTATGGTGTCAGTTCCTAAACACGTGTTCTTTATCCATGAAAGGAGATCCTTCCAATATTCGCTGCCCACCAATATGACGGGCAATGGGTCGATCTTTTCGGTCTGAATAAGTGTCAGCGCCTCGAAGAACTCATCAAGCGTTCCGAACCCTCCGGGAAAAACTATGAACGCTTTGCTGTATTTAACGAACATAAGTTTCCTGACGAAAAAATATCTGAACTCCAGCGGCAAGGTAACGTACGGGTTGGCTTTCTGTCCCTCCGGGATGATGATGTTGAGCCCGACGGATTCCCCTCCCGCCTCTTTCGCGCCTCTGTTCGCGGCTTCCATTATCCCGCTTCCGCCGCCCGTAATGACCGAGTATCCGGCCTTTGCCAGAAGCTTTGTGGTCTCTTCGGCCAAAACATAATACGCGTGATCGGGTTTCAGTCTTGCCGACCCGAAAACACTGACTGCTTTGCACATTCCTCTTAAGTTCTCGAACCCGTCAACGAATTCGCTCATTATCCTGAATACCCGCCACGGTTCGTCCAACGGCATATCATAGATCTCATTTTTATTTTTCAAATCGTCTCCTCCGTTCATTCGGCGCGTTTATCGCTGCCGGGTCATCTCACCTATTTAGACATGAATTTTACGCCGTTCCGGAATATGCGCAGACCTACGCACATACCTTTTTTGTTCTCTTCCGGACGCCTCCAGTTAGGATGCTGCAGATACGATATATGTCTTTCAGGATGAGGCATCATCCCTAATATTCGGCCGGTAGGATCGCATATCCCGGCGATATCGTCGATCGACCCGTTCGGGGTATTATCTTTTGAACATATTCCGTCCCTGTCGGCATATCGGAACACTACCTGAGACGCGTCCTGGAGCCCTTTCAATACGGCATGACTGCGGGGTATGAATTTGCCTTCCGCGTGAGCTATCGGCAGATACGAGACCTCAGGAAGATCTTTTGCCCATACGCATTTATCACGGCCAAACCGTTTAAGATACACCCATTTGTCCATGAACTTTCCGGAATCGTTAAGACTGAGAGTGGCGTCAACGTCCAAGTCCCGAGTGTTCGAAAGATTAGGCAGAAGGCCCATTTTAACGAGAACCTGGAACCCGTTGCATATACCTATCACAAGATTACCTCTCTTCACGAACGAGCTCAGTTCGTTCTTAAGGTTGAACTTTATCTCGTTCGCCAGTATCTTTCCGCTTCCGATATCATCTCCGTAAGTAAATCCGCCGGGAATAGCGAGTATCTGATATTTCCCGAACGCGGACTTGTTCTTCATAAGGACATTTATGTGTACAAGCTCTGTTTCCGATCCGGCCGCTTTGAAAGCGTATTCGGTCTCTTTATCGCAATTCGTCCCGGCTGTACGTAATATCAATGTTTTAACTTTTTTCATGCATAAGCCCTTTAAATGGTTTTTTCCAGTTTTCTTTCAGCACATCTATAGTGGTCTTAATTGCCTTGTTGCCGCGCAGCCCGGATACCGTAAGGATGTTCTCCTCGGTGATAATTCCCAAATGTCCTATTGGCAGGCCTTTCATGTGATTTTCAAACGCGTCAGTTATCTTCTGAGGCACTTCCGCAACGAACCGCGAATTCGATTCCGAAAAAAGGATCACATCGTCGCGTTTGACCGAACTTTCCCGCGGGACCTTTGCCAGGGAAATGTCGGCGCCGTAACCTCCGGCAAAAAGCATTTCGGATAAACATACCCCCAGTCCGCCCTCGGAACAGTCGTGAGCGGAAATGATCAGACCTTTTTTGATGGCTGAGGAAACTTTTTTCATTATTTTCAGAGAGTGATGCGGATCGACCCTGGGGACCATTCCCCCGCGTTTACCTTTTACCGAAAAGAACTGAGAACCTCCCATCTCCTGATAGGTCTTACCTATCACATACAGCCGGTTACCCGGACTTTTTACATCGGAAGTAATGGTCTTTCGCACATCGTCTATCACGCTTATCGCGGAGATAAGGAGTGTCGGCGGGATAGAGACCGTTCCTTTACCGGTATTGAATTCGTTATTCAGGCTGTCTTTCCCGGAAATGAACGGTGTTCCGTATACTTTAGCCATATCATAGCAGGCCTGGGAAGCTCGGACAAGGCCTCCCAGCTGTTCGGGCCTGTCGGTATTTCCCCAGCAGAAATTATCCAAGAGCGCCGTCTTTTCCACGTCTCCGCCGACCGCGGTTATCTGCCGGAGCGCTTCGTCTATGGCGCTTGCCGCCATCCAGTAAGGGTCTATATCTCCGTATCCCGGCGTTATGCCGTTGGATAAGGCGATCCCTTTTACCCCGTTAAGAAAAGGACGTGTTACCGAGGCATCGGCCGGTCCGTCATTATGCTTTCCTATAAGCGGTTTCAGAACGCTTCCGCCCTGGACCTCGTGGTCATACTGACGTATTATCCACTCCTTACTGCAGACGTTCCATGCCGAAAGCACTTTTAAAAGTTCGCCGGTAAGATCTTTTTTCGGGGCCGGAAGGACTTTTTTGTTCTCCGCGCGTTCTTTCCATACGGCTTTCCGGATGATCTTGGGCAGTCCTCTGTGAATAAATGACATGTCAAGGTCCGCGCAAGGCTTGCCTTTGTAGTAAAGTCTAAGATGTTTTGTATCGGTAAATTTCCCGATGACGGTCGCTTCAACGTTCTCGCTGTCAAAAATGGACATAAGCGCTTTCAGCTTGCCGGGCCGGACCGCTAATACCATTCTCTCCTGAGCTTCCGATATCCATATCTCCCAGGGTTTCAGCCCTATGTATTTCAGGGGAGCCTTTTCCAAATGGACCTCGGCACCGGTCTCTTCACCCATTTCTCCCACGGCGCTGGACAAGCCCCCGGCTCCGCAATCCGTTATGGCTTCATAGAGCCTCTTGTCACGCGCTACCAATAACGTGTCAAGGACCTTTTTTTCGGTTATGGGATTCCCTATCTGTACGGCCGTCGACGAAATGGTCTCCGAATCCTTTGTCAATTCGGCGGAAGAGAACGTGGCGCCGTGTATCCCGTCCCTGCCCGTCCGTCCGCCCACCACTACTATAAGGTCTCCCGGCGAGACTTTTTTGAACGAGAATTTTGACGGCAGTATACCCACATTGCCGCAGAAGACAAGCGGGTTGCCCGTATATCTTTCATCAAAGCATACCGCCCCGTTCACGGTCGGTATGCCCATCTTGTTACCGTAATCCCTGACCCCGCTCACTACGCCTTTCAGGACACGTTTGGGATGAAGCGCTCCTTTAGGGACCTTGGATCCGGGCATATCGGGCATACCGAAACAGAAAATATCGGTATTGATAATAGGTTTCGCGCCGAGACCCGTCCCCATAGGGTCTCTTATGACCCCGCCGATACCCGTTTCCGCGCCGCCGTAAGGTTCGAGCGCAGACGGATGATTATGGGTCTCCACTTTAAAACATATATTGGTCTTACCGTCGAACTTGATTATTCCGGCATTATCCTTAAAGACCGAAACGCACCAGTCCTTATTCAGGTCCTTCGTGACCTTCATGACGGTCTCTTTTAAAAGGTTGCGGTATGTCTTACCTTTATAAACGATACTGCCCATCATGGTCTTATGTTTGCAGTGTTCGCTCCAGGTCTGAGCTATGGTCTCCAGCTCGCAGTCCGTGGGATTCCGTTTGAGCGTCCGGAAATACCGCTCGATCTCTTTCATCTCCGTAAGGCTCAGATAGAGCTGACCGGTCCGGCTTATCTCTTTAAGTTTTCTATCTCCCGCGCCAAGCAGGCCGATCTCTATCCTTTCGAACGTGTACGGGACAGGTTCAGCGTGCCGTTCTTTGGGATCCACGACGTGCTGGATGATCTTGTTATAAAGCAGCCTCTCCGTGATATTGTCCGCTTGCCGTGCGGTAAGACGTCCTTCAATAACGTATTTTTTCGAAGTGGAAAAAGAAGATATTCCTTTGATACCAATGTCCCGCGAGGCTTTCAAAGCGCTTTCGGAAACCGGATCCATTACTCCGGGATTATATCCGATCTCTCTGACGTGTACGTGCTTGGAGCGCGGATGAGAGAACCCGCCGCGCGTATCACATTCCTGCGAAATTTTATCGGTCAATATCTCTTTGGCTACGGTGGAAAGGTCCTTTTTAGAGATATCTCCGCTTACGGAGAATACCTGGATGTATTCCACGTTCTTTACGGTCCTTATCCCGAGGTCCAGTATGTCTTTTTTAAGGTTTTCCGCGACCGCGTCATATACGCCTTTTTTGTCCCGAACCTCTATCCTTGCGCTTTTCATCTTTTCCTTTCAGTCGCATATCGCCTGCCTGCCGGCAGGCAGGTATAGCGTTATATTGACCACGGCTCCGTTAGTGTTCAGGGTATAGGCTAGGGTGAGGAGACCGGTTTGGTCTTTGGCCTTAGGGTTAAGTTTTTAAAACCCTGACCCTCCAACCTAACCTACTCCGGCTTCTTAACCTTTACCTTAACCCTCTAACTTCTATCATCTTCCCATTACACATCACACATTAAACATTGCACATTACACGGCGTCCATCGTCCTTCTTCTGGTAACTGGTAACCGGTTTCTGGGAACTTTGCTTAACGGACCTTTAAAACCGTACGGGCACGGCATGCCGTGCCCCTACTCCCACTCGATCGTGCTGGGCGGTTTTGAACTTATATCGAAAACTACCCGGTTCACGCCCTGCACCTGGTTGATTATGGTATTAGACATCTCCTCTAGGACGGGATAAGGCAATTTTGCCCAATCCGCGGTCATTCCGTCAACGCTGGTTACCGCTCTTATCGCTATAGTGCTTTCGTATGTCCTGTTGTCCCCCATTACCCCCACGCTTTTCACGGGCAGAAAAACACCGAATATCTGCCAGGTCTTCTTGTAGATATTCTTCTTTTTAGCAATGTCCAGTATTATCCGGTCAGCTTCTTTCAGTATATCCAGCCGTTCGCAGGTCACCTCTCCCAGTATACGGACAGCGAGTCCCGGTCCGGGAAAAGGCTGGCGTCCGGTAAGGTCTTTAGAAAGACCAAGTTCGTCACCGACCTTTCTGACCTCGTCCTTGAACAGGTCCCTCAGGGGTTCCACGAGTTTAAGGCCCATTTTTTTCGGAAGTCCGCCTACATTATGATGTGATTTTATGGTCTTGGACGGTCCGCCGAAAAACGATTGGGATTCTATCACGTCGGGATACAACGTGCCCTGGGCGAGAAACCGCACGTTATTTATTCGTTTCGCGTGCGCTTCAAACACTTTTATAAAGGTCCTGCCGATGATCATGCGTTTCTTTTCCGGATCTTCTACGCCTTTCAGCGCCGTCAGGAACTTTTTCCGCGCGTCCACGACGATAAGATGCAGTTTAATATGTTTCTCAAAAAGGTTCTTTACCCGCTCTCTTTCACCTTTTCGAAGAAGGCCGTTATCCACGAAGATGCAATGCAGTCGTTTCCCCAGGGCTTTGTGCAGAAGAACCGCGCTCACCGTAGAATCCACACCGCCCGAGAGTCCCAGTATAACATCCTTATCTCCGACGGCTTCTTTTATTTCCCGGACCTTTTTCTCGATGAAAGATCTCATGGTCCAGGTCCTTCTGCATCCGCATACACCGAAAAGATAGTTCTTCAATATTTTTGCGCCTTCTTCGGTATGGACCACTTCTGGATGGAACTGGACCCCGTATATGTTTCTTTTGGGGTCGACAAATGCCGCGCAGGTGGTATTGTCGCTTGTCGCGATCACCCTGAAACCTTTCGGCAGACGCGCCACTTTGTCCATATGGCTCATCCAAGTAACGCTTTTAGGAGAAAGCCCCGTAAAAAGCGCGTTCCGGCCTCTAAACCGCACGAGAGTTCTGCCGTATTCCCTTTTTCCGCTTTTCCCTATCCTGCCCCCGGCTATTTTTCCCGCGAGCTGCATGCCGTAACAGATGCCTAGGACAGGTATTCCCATGTCCAATATGCCTTTATCGAAAGAAGGGGCGCCTTTATCGTATACGCTAGACGGCCCGCCCGAAAAGATCATACCCGCCGGGTTCATCTTTTTTATTTCTTCAACGGTGATAGACGGAGCGCTGACAGTGGAATGCACACGGTTCTCGCGGATGCGTCGTGCGATAAGCTGGACGTACTGCGATCCGAAATCGATAACGAGTATACCTTCGCGTGTATTTTTAGTGCTCATAATAACGCCTCTGTTTAAATAAAAAAATAAAACGACAAAACCGTAATTCGTAAATCGTGAACCGGCCAAATCGCATAGAGCATAGGGCACAGAGCATAGCTTTAAGCGTGACTAGTGACTCGTGCCCCGCGACTCGAGAGAGATTACTTCTTCGTTCTTCTCTCTCCTCAGTCCGCTTTAGCGGACTGCATGCCACAATCTTCCGAGCTCTTCCCATCCCTACCCCGTACATCCAGAGTTCCTCAAATAACTTCATCACCCGATCGGGAGGGTGTTCACGGCGAGTTCCACAGTCCGAAGGACGAGGCGCCGAGAACGTAATGTTCGAGGTGTGTCGAAATCTCCCGATTTCGACTTTCCTATAATCCGGAACACTCGCCCGGTCGGGTGACAGATCCAAAAACTCTGGGTCCGGAACAACTCCCCGTTTACTCTATCTGCCGGTCGGACACATATCTGACTTCTATTTCCCCATATACTTCTTCCAGGTTTTCTCGAGGGAAGGATCGTCGACCCATTCCAAAAGATATTCCGTGAATTTATCGCCGGTAGCGCCGGTATCTCTTCCTGTAATGATCATTTTACGTTCGAATTGACCGCAAATTTCCAGCGCCATATCGAGACGGTCCGCGCGTTCCGAAAAACCCACATGGCGCAGCAGCATGGCCGCGGCGCGTATCATGGACGAAGGGTCTGCGTATATGTCCCGGCCTTCTTCCACCATTCTCGGCGCGCTGCCGTGTATCGCTTCGAACATCGCCCATTTTTTACCGATGTTCGCGCTGCCGGCCGTTCCCACTCCGCCCTGAAGCTGAGCCGCTTCATCGGTAAGAATATCTCCGTAAAGGTTGGGCAGAACCATCACCTCAAAGGCTTTGCGTCTGGCGGGATCAAGCAGTTTGGCCGTCATGATATCGATATACCATTCATCACTTTCTATTCCGTATTTTTTATATTCTTCCGCTATTCTTTTAGCGGTACGCGAGAACCTTCCGTCGGTCGTTTTAATGACATTGGCTTTGGTTACCACCGTCACCCGTTTCTTTCCGCTCTTCCGGGCATATTCGAACGCGAGACGTATTATCCGTTCCGCCCCCTGCTGCGTGATCACCTTAAAGTCCACGCTGAGGTCCTCTCCCACATCCACGCCTCTGGAGCCCAGCACATACGCGCCTTCCGTGTTCTCACGAAAAAAACACCAGTCCACTCCTTCGGATGGGATCTTCACGGGCCGGACGTTCGCGAAAAGATCCAGTTCTCTGCGCATAGCAACATTGGCGCTTTCGATGTTAGGCCATTTATCCCCGGTCTGCGGGGTCGTGGTCGGTCCTTTCAAAATAACATGGCACTTTTTGATCTCGTTCAGAACATCGTCAGGGATGGCCTTTTTCTCTTTAACACGGTTCTCGATCGTAAGGCCTTCTATCTCCGAGAATTCCACGGCACCCGCCGATACCTCGTTCTTAAGTATATGTTCAAGTACGCGCTGAGCGTGTTTTGAAATGACCTTACCGATCCCGTCACCCCAGCATACTCCGATGATAATAGGACGAAGCGAAGCGTATTCCGTCCAGCCTTGCGAGGCTTTCATCTTCTCTATGCGTTCCAACTGCTCTTCGAGAAGTTTGCCGAAATGTTCTTTCGCGTTCTGAACGGCTTCTTTATTTTTCACCTTTTTTCTTACCTCCTTTTGAACCGCCGACCTTATGGTATTTTCCGGCGGCTTTGAGAAAACTTTTGAACAGCGGATGCGGCCGATCCGGTTTGGACTTGAACTCCGGATGGAACTGGACCGCGATAAACCATGGGTGGTCTTTGAGCTCGACTATCTCGACCAATTTCCCTTTAGGGTGAATCCCGCTAAGAACCATGCCCTTTTCGCTGAAAACTTTCTTATATTCACCGTTGAACTCATAACGGTGGCGATGCCTTTCCATTATATCATTTTTTTCGTAAATTTTCCTTGCCAGAGTGTTTTCATCCAATACGCACTTATATTCTCCGAGACGCATCGTCCCTCCCATCCATTTAACGTTCTTCTGTTCGGTCAGAAGAGAGATGACCGGATGCGCGGTCCCGGGGACGAATTCCGTGGAGTTCGCGCCCTTAAGACCGCAGACATTACGGGCGAACTCTATGACGGCTATCTGCATCCCCAGACATATGCCGAAATATGGAATGTTATTCTCCCGCGCGCAGGTCGCCGCGGCGAGTTTTCCTTCTATCCCGCGCAGACCGAACCCTCCGGGGACCAGTATGCCGTCGACGCCTCGGAAAAGCTCTCGTATCGCATTTTTTGTCTTTTTCTCCAGATTATCCGCTTCGATCTTCACTATATCCAGGTCATATCCGTTGGACAACGCTCCGTGTTTAAGAGATTCGTCTATGGATTTATAGGCGTCCTGCAAAGTGATATATTTTCCCACTATCGCGATCTTGACCTTTTTAGCGGCATGTTTACGGGCACGGATAAGTTTTTCCCATTCGTCCGTTCTTTTTTTCGTTTTAGGTTTTAGTTTGAGCTTTTCGAGGATGATGCTATCGGTTTTCTTGCCCCGGAAATTCATCGGTATTTCGTATATATCCTTAACATCCGAGGCCTCGATGACACATTCTTCTTTCACATTGCAGAAAAGGGAGATCTTAGCTCTGGACCCTTCGTCCAGCTCTCGCTCGGTCCTCACCATAAGGATTTCCGGCTGTATACCTATCTCTCTTAATTTTCCGACGGAGTGTTGTGTCGGTTTTGTTTTTATCTCTCCCGCGGCTTTTATGTAAGGAATAAGGGTAAGATGGACGTTTATGGCGTTACCTTCGCCTTCCTCGTTCTTGAACTGACGTATCGCTTCCAGGAACGGAAGCCCCTCTATGTCACCTACCGTCCCGCCCAGCTCGACTATGACTATATCCACATCATTCTCTTTTTCGACCTTTCTTATTCCGTCCTTTATCGCGCCGGTTATGTGCGGGACCACCTGGACCGTAGCGCCCAGAAAGTCGCCTCGGCGTTCTTTCTGTATCACTTCCTGATATATCCTTCCCGTAGTGATATTACTGGAACGTGAAAGAGGAGAATCGGTAAAACGGTAATAATGTCCAAGGTCGAGATCCGTTTCCGCGCCGTCATCGGTGACATATACCTCTCCGTGCTGATACGGGTTCATCGTCCCCGGGTCGACGTTGATATACGGATCGCATTTAAGCATAGCAACCCGGTATCCGTTCCATTCCAGGAGTTTGCCTATCGACGCGGCGGCTATACCTTTCCCCAAGCTCGAAACCACCCCGCCTGTAACGAAAATGTATTTGGCCATGACTGTCCCTTCCTTGTTACGGTTTGTCACTTGTCAAAAGGCGACTTGACCGCTTTTCTGTTCACTTTTGTAGGATATTTTCCGCTGAAACACGCGGCGCAGAAAGTCTTCTCTGCCCCTCCCGCGGCTTCCAACATGCCCTGCAGGCTTATATATTTCAAACTGTCCACACCTATAAAATCCGCTATCTTTTCTACGGACGGCAGCTGATTGGCGATCAGTTCTTTTCTCGACGGAAAATCTATACCGTAAAAACACGGGAACTTTATCGGAGGACAGCTTATCCTCATATGTATCTCTTTTGCCCCGGCGTCCCTTATCGCTTTTATCCGTCCTTCGGTGGTCGTTCCGCGAACGATGGAATCTTCCACTACCACTACCCGTTTTCCCTTAAGCACATCCCTTATAGGATTAAGCTTTATCTTCACGCCGTGTTGTCTCATCTCCGGCGAGGGCTGTATGAACGTCCGCCCCACATAGTGATTGCGTATCATTCCGAACTCAAAAGGTATCCCGCTTTTCTCTGAATACCCCAGGGCCGCGTAATTGCCGGAATCCGGTATGGACATAACGATATCCGCGTCCGCCGGATGTTCCCGGGCAAGCTGATGCCCCAGCCGTTTGCGGACTTTCAGGACGCTGTCGCCGAAAATATGACTGTCAGGCCGTGAAAAATATATGAATTCGAAAATACAGGGGCTCGCTTTTTGACCGGCGAACGGCCTAAGGGAACGCATACCGTCCTTCGACAGCACTATCATCTCTCCCGGTTCCACTTCTCTGATGAACTCCGCGTCTATCAGGTCCAGCGCGCATGTTTCGCTGGCGAGAACGAAAGACCCGTCTTTTTTACCCAGACAGAGAGGACGGAATCCGTAAGGATCCCGGACACCCACTAGCTGGCCGTCCGTAAGGAAAAGCATCGTATACGCGCCTTCACATTCTTTCAGAGCGTCCGCTATGCGTTTCTCGAAAAGTTCTTCTTTTGAACGCACCAGAAGATGCAGAACTATCTCTGAGTCCATGGTGGTCTGGAATATAGCGCCTTCTTTTTCGAGTCTATGGCGTAATTTCACGGCGTTTATCAAGTTACCGTTATGCGCTATCGAAACGACGACCCTATTGTGTTTTATCGCGAACGGCTGCGCGTTCTTAAGTATACTGGATCCCGTCGTGGAATACCGGACATGCCCTATCGCGTTCCTGCCTTTAAGTTCTTTGAGGCGGTTCTTTTTCAGGACCTCCGAGACCAAGCCCATACCGTTGAACTGTCTGAGTTTCCTGCCGTTAAAAGTGGCTATACCGCAGGATTCTTCTCCTCTGTGCTGCAGAGCATAGAGTCCGAGATATGTCACGTCTACCGCGGCAGGATGGTCGTATACCCCGAAAACACCGCAATATTCTTTTTTGTCCATTTTTACCTTTCGTAATATTCCTGCAGAGATTTAACTTCAATGCCGCGTTTAAGTATGGATTCGATACCGTTTATGGAGGCTTGAGCGCCCGCGAGGGTCGTTATACAAGGAATGCCGCGCATCGTAGCCGCGCATCTGATCATCGACCCGTCCTTATGCGGGTTCTTTCCGTAAGCCGTGTTTATGATGAGGTCTACCGAGCCGTTTTTTACCATATCCAGCACATTTGGAGTGCCTTCGCTCATCTTCTTTATGATCTCAACCTCCATGTTATTGTTCCTAAGTATCTTAGCGGTACCGCCGGTAGCGCTGAGAGTGAAGCCGAAATCATAGAGTTTTTTAGCCAGGAACACTATGTTCCTTTTATCATTGTCCTGAACGGAGATAAATGCTCTGCCTTTAACGGGAAGCGTCTGCCCGGCACCGCTTTGGGCTTTGATAAAGGCGTCCCCGAAATTCCTGGAGATCCCCATGACCTCGCCCGTCGACATCATCTCGGGGCCTAGAAGGATATCCACCCCCGAGAATTTAGCGAAAGGCAGGACGGATTCTTTGACGCTTGTATAATCCAGCCCCGCCATGGGGTCGGTGATACCGAGTTCTTTTATCGTTTTTCCGGCCATTATTTTCGCCGCGGCTTTTGCCAAAGGCAATCCCGTCGCTTTTGATACGAACGGAACGGTCCGGGACGCGCGGGGGTTCACTTCGAGAACATACACATCACTGTTCTGTATCGCGAACTGGACATTCATCAGCCCTTTTATGTCCAGGGCCAAGGCGAGCCGCCGTGTGTATTCTTTTATATCGTTTATCGTATTGTCGGAGATCGTGTGCGGAGGCAGCACGCAGGCGGAATCCCCGGAATGTATGCCCGCTTCCTCAATGTGTTCCATTATGCCTGCCACGACCACATCTTCCCCGTCGCACACGGCGTCGACATCCACTTCAATGGCGTTCTGGAGGAATTTGTCCAAGAGGACAGGATGCCCCGGAGACACTTTGACGGCTTCCTTCATGAACTCTTCCAGAGAGGAAGGATCATATACGATGCGCATAGCGCGTCCGCCCAGAACATATGAAGGTCTGACAACAACAGGGTAACCTATGGCCAGCGCTTTTTTCTCCGCGTCTTTTATAGAGACCGCCGTATCGTTCGCCGGCTGTTTCAATCCGAGTTCATTAAGAAGTGTTTTAAATTTTTCTCTGTCTTCCGCCAAGGCTATCGAAGCGACCGAAGTGCCAATTATCGGGACGCCCGCTTCCTCTAACCGTTTGGCAAGGTTCAGCGGGGTCTGTCCGCCGAACTGGACGATAACGCCGTCCGGCGATTCTTTATCAACGATATTCATCACGTCTTCGAACGTCAGAGGCTCGAAATACAGTTTATCCGATGTATCGTAATCCGTGCTTACCGTCTCGGGATTGGAATTGACCATGATGGTCTCATATCCCATTTCTTTTAGCGCGGAGGACGCGTGACAGCAGCAATAATCGAACTCTATCCCTTGGCCAATGCGGTTGGGTCCGCCTCCTAGGATCATGATCTTTTTTTTATCGGAACACACCGCTTCACACTCATCGTCGTATGAAGAATAATAATAGGGGGTATACGCCTCGAATTCCGCCGCGCAGGTGTCGACCAGTTTGTATTTTGCCGTAAGGCCCAAATCCTTCCTGAACGCCCGGAATTTCTCTTCTCCGCAGCCGATCATCCCGGATAGCTGCGCGTCACTGAAACCCATTTTTTTCGCCTTCAGGAGTTCTTCCTTTAAAGTCCCTTCTTTTTTCAGCGCGTCCAGCCCTTTGCCTCCGAGAATACCGATAAGCGTTCTTTCGTAGGAAACGATATCCTCGATGTGGCGGAGGAACCAGGGATCTATTTTGGTAAGCGCGAACAATTTCTCCGTTGTATACCCGCGAAGAACCGCCTCTTTGATATAGAACACCCTTTCGGCGTTCGGACGCGTCAGAAATCCGTCCAGTTCTCCGGACTCCATATTTTCCGCTTCTTTAAGACTGTCGAGCCCCGATCTTCCGGTCTCAAGCCCCCTCAACCCTTTCTGAAAAGCTTCTTTAAAGGTCCTTCCGATGGCCATGGTCTCTCCGACCGATTTCATGGATACGCCCAGCGTAGGATCGGATCCCGCGAACTTTTCGAAAGTGAAACGCGGGATCTTTACAACACAGTAGTCTATTGAAGGCTCGAAGGACGCCGGCGTCTCTCTGGTGATATCGTTGGAGATCTCGTCAAGTGTATACCCCACAGCGAGCTTTGCCGCGAATTTAGCTATGGGAAAACCCGTAGCTTTACTCGCCAGAGCGGAACTGCGTGATACCCGTGGGTTCATCTCGATCACGATCATACGCCCGTCCTCGGGATTCACTGCGAACTGTATGTTCGAACCGCCGGTCTCCACGCCTATCTCCCGTATTATGGCGATAGACGCGTCCCTCATCTTCTGATACTCTTTATCCGAAAGTGTCTGTTGCGGAGCGACCGTGATACTGTCGCCGGTATGGATGCCCATAGGATCCAGATTTTCTATTGAACAGACAATGACCACGTTGTCCTTTTTGTCGCGCATGACCTCAAGTTCGTATTCTTTCCAGCCGGCGATGGATTCCTCTATAAGCACTTCGCTTATGATGCTGTTCCGAAGCCCGTGCTCCACGATATTCCGGAATTCTTCCATATTTTTCACGACACCGCCGCCGGTCCCTCCCAAAGTAAAACTGGGTCTCACTATCAAAGGAAATCCGATGTCTTTGCTAATATCTTCAGCCTCGGCCATAGTATAAGCTATCCCGCTTCGGGGAAGGTCAAGTCCGATGTTCTGCATCGCCTTTTTGAACTCTTTCCTGTCCTCGGCCTTTTTTATCGTATTGTAATCGGCACCGATCATCTGCGTACCGTATCTCTCCAATACGCCCATCTCGCAGAGTTTCATGGCGGTGTTCAGGCCTGTTTGACCTCCTAAAGTAGGAAGTATAGCGTCAGGACGCTCTTTTTCTATTATTTTCGCGACTACCTCCGGAGTAACAGGCTCCACATATGTCCTGTGAGCCAGTTCCGGGTCCGTCATGATCGTAGCGGGATTGGAATTGACCAGTATTACCCTATAGCCTTCTTCTCGTATGGCCTTGCATGCCTGTGTCCCGGAATAATCGAATTCACAGGCTTGCCCTATAACGATCGGCCCGGCCCCGATTATCAGTATACTTTTTATATCATCTCGTTTAGGCATATCAGTTGTCCGCGTTCTTTTTCATACTGTTAATGAACTGATCGAATAGATAAGTAGCGTCATTCGGCCCCGGTCCCGCTTCAGGGTGGAATTGAACGCTGAAGAACTTCATTTTATCGTTCTTCATACCCTCAACGGTATTATCGTTCAGGTTGATGTGTGTTACTTCCACGTCCTTGCCTTTTAGCGAATCAAGATCCACGCAGAACCCGTGGTTCTGCGCTGTTATGCTCACTTTGCCGGAAGAAAGGTCTTTCACGGGCTGGTTACCTCCGCGGTGCCCGAACTTAAGTTTATAGGTCTTACCGCCCAACGCCAGGGCTATCATCTGGTTCCCCAGGCATATGCCGAATATCGGCACTTTCCCGAGAAAAGACCGGACCGTATCTGCTACATAAGGAGCTCCTTCCGGGTCTCCCGGTCCGTTAGAAAGAAGCACGCCGTCCGGTCTTTCTTTCAGTATCTCTTCAGCTGACGCTGAGGCCGGAAAACGCACAACCTTGCATCCCCTGTTTTCGAGATGACGCAGTATGTTATACTTAACTCCGCAATCGAGAACAGCGACTTTCCATTTGCCGCCGTCGTTCCATTCCTCGCGTACCGGGCAGGTAACGTTCTTTACCAGGTCCTTTTTTATCAGGCTCTCGGAAGCTTTTACTTTTTCCAACAAAGAAGAGGTATCCCCGCATGCAGTGAATATCCCGCTTCTCATGGCCCCATACATACGGACATGCCGGGTCAAAGCCCGGGTATCTACGTTCTTGATACCCACTATCCCGTGTTCTTTAAAATATGCGTCGAGGGAAAGCCGTGACCTGAAATTGCTTGGAATATCGCATAGTTCCCTTACGACGAATCCCGCTACCTGCGGGCCGTCGGATTCGTGATCTTCTTCGTTTATCCCGTAATTACCTATCATCGGATAGGTCATGGTCACGATCTGGCCGTGGTAAGAGGGGTCGGTAATCACTTCCTGATAACCCGATATGCTGGTATTAAAGACGATCTCCCCGAAAGCGCTTTCCTTTCCCGCTCCGAACCGTTCGCCGTTAAAAATAGTCCCGTCCTCAAAAACTATAAATGCTTTCACTTTTTCCCTTATTCTTTATGACCGTTTCAGCCGCCTGGTCATTGTAATCACATTGTACCCGTATGCAACCCCTATTTCCTCTCTTGCAGATACTTTTTAATGGTACGCGCCGCGGTTTTCCCCGCGCCCATAGCGGCAATGACCGTAGCGGCTCCCGTGACAATATCTCCTCCGGCGAAAATATACGGAACATCGGTCCGGCCGTTCTCGTCTGCCGCGATATTCCCCCGCTTTGTAAGAGTAAGCTCTTTTATCGTGCTTAGCAAAAGAGGATTGGCGCCGTTACCTATCGCCACTATTACGGTATCGACGTCCATCTCGAAATCGGAGCCGTTTATGGGGACGGGTCTCGGTCTGCCGCTCGCGTCCGGTTCTCCCAGCTCGTTCTTAAGGCACATCATCTTTTTCACGTTTCCCGCGCCGTCACCTTTTATGGCAAGAGGCGTGGTCAAAAGATAAAATTCTATACCCTCATCTTCCGCGTGATGTATCTCGTCTATCCTTGCCGGCATTTCTTCTTTAGACCTTCTGTAGACTATCCTTACATTTTCGGCGCCCAGACGTAACGCGCATCTCGCCGCGTCCATAGCCACATTCCCCGCTCCGATGACCGCTACACGTTTCCCCACGTTTATCGGGGTGTCATACTCGGGGAACTTGTATGCTTTCATTAGATTAACGCGCGTGAGAAATTCATTTGCCGAATATACACCGTTGAGATTTTCCCCGTCTATCCCCATAAAATAAGGAAGTCCCGCGCCGGTCCCGATAAAAAACGCCTTGAAACCTTCCTCTCTCAGCATCTCGATCGTCTTGATCTTGCCGATGATATAGTTCAGCTTAAGCTTCACGCCCTGCCCTTTAATGTGGTTCACCTCATAGTCCACAATTTCTTTAGGCAAACGGAATTCCGGGATACCGTAGGTCAGCACTCCTCCCGGTTTATGCAGTGCCTCGAATATTGTTACGTCATACCCTTCTCTGGCAAGGTCCGCGGCGGCCGTAAGACCGGCCGGTCCGGCCCCGATGACCGCAACTTTATCCGCGCCGGTCGTTATCCCGTGCGGGTTTTCTTTTTCGGATATCTTAGCGGCCCTGCCGGCGTCGGCGGCGAACCTTTCGAGGCTCCCGATATCGATCGGTTTTCCGGTCTTCACCAGGACACACATTTTCTCGCATTGGTCTTCCTGAGGGCATACCCGTCCGCATACAGCCGGAAGGCTATTTGTCTCTCGGATAATATTCAGCGCGTCGGACGTACGCAGCTCTTTTATCGCCTTTATGAATTCAGGGATCTTGATCTCCGCGGGGCATCCCTGGACACACGGCCGGCTCTTACATCCGAGACAGCGCGACGCCTCTTCGGCGGCCTCTTCGGCGGAATACCCGTAAGGCACCTCGTTAAAGTTCTTTACGCGTTCTTTTGGGTCCTGTTCTCTCATGGTAGAGTCAGCCGGTCTTTTTCCCGGACTTGACGCTCTTTGTCCGGACAGCGGCCGCATCCTTTCTTTTTATGGTTTCAGTCAATTCACCGATACCCCGGTCTAAAGACCGGGGATTGCTTGCCCTGCCTGCCCCGCCTGTCCCGAGCGAAGTCGAGGGGAGCTTGTCGAGGGGAGCGTTCCCAATTGATCCTGCAGTGTCCCGAGCACCGCGAGGGGAGCCCCGGCTATTTCCCCCGCGCTAAAGCACGGGGCTTCGCCGGGGCGAATGGGTCAGTGATCCGTTCCGGGCATTTCTATTTACCCAGACCTATACGGCATGTGTGCTCATAACGCCCAAGGGCGTCCCCTTCCTGCTTCTTGTACTGTTTCTGACGCGTTACAAGATCATCGAAATCCACAAGATGGCCGTCGAATTCAGGGCCGTCAACGCAGGCGAATTTCGGCGCCGAACCGTATTTTATTCGGCACACGCCGCACATACCCGTTCCGTCTATCATTATCGAATTAAGGGACACCAGGGTCTTTACACCCGTTCCCCTGGTAAGTTCTGATACCATTTTCATCATGATAACAGGTCCTATGGCGAAAATAAGATCGTATGCGTTCTTTTCCATCAACCGTTTCATTACATCCGTAACAAAACCCTTTGTCCCGTAAGACCCGTCATCCGTTGTTACATGGACCTTTCCGCAGAAGGCCTTGATCTCATCTTCGCAGATGACCAGGTCTTTGGTCCTGGCGCCGATAATGACCTCGACATCGTTGCCCGCTTCGTGCATGGCTTTGGCTATAGGATACGCTTCCGCTGTCCCCACGCCGCCGCCTATGCAAAGGACCCGTCCGATATTTGCGGTATCCGTGTAATGCCCCAGAGGTCCGGCCACGTCCGATAGGCTGTCTCCCTGTTCAAGCGCGCACAGTTTTTTAGTGCTTACGCCTATTGCCTGGCATACGACCGTAACGCTGCCTTTTAACGGATCCCAGTCATACATAGTGAGAGGGAACCTTTCTCCCTTCTCGTCAATGCGCATTATGAGGAACTGACCGGCACGCGCTACTTTGGAAATATCGGCAGCCTCGAATTCCAAAAGACAGATCTCGCTGTTCAGCTGTTTTTTATGAAGTATTTTATGCATTGTTCTTCTCCGGTCAATTCACCGATACCCCGAGCTAAAGCACGGGACTTCGCCGGAGCGAATGGGTGAAGGTTATATAAAAAAGACGCTTTCACTTATCGGAAAACGTCTTTGTTTTCATAAAACCAAAAAAGATATAGCTATTTACCCTCAACGATATTATCTATAAATACGCCTTAAAATCAAGGAAAATGTCTCCTTTCTCAGAAGTTTTCACCCGCAAAGCCCGGATCAAAGGTCCCCGTGAAAGGCTGTATCCATCCGTTAATGAACCCCAGGGCCTCCATTCTGCCCGCGATCCTTTCGTATTCCTCTTTTTCTACGCGTTTGGACAGCTCTTTGAACTTAGGGGCCATATACGCGGGATAATACTGGCTCATAAGGCTTATGAACGTTCTCTTTCCCATTTCCCGCGAGATATGTTCCAAGGTGTGCTCTGTCCCCGATATCCCTCCGGGAAGGACCAGTAAACGTATCGCTAACCCTTTAACGGCAATACCGTTTGATGCTACCTCAAGATGCCCCGTTTGCCGGAACATCTCTTTTATGATCTGTTTGTTGTTCTCCGTATACCCCGGCGCGGAAGAATACTTTACCGCCATATCATCCGAAGCATACCTCATGTCCGGTAGATATATGTTCACGATCCCATCCAGCAGGGCTATCGTCCCGGGAGAATCGTATCCGCCGGTATTATAAACTATCGGGATGGATAAACCTCTCTGATATGCGATCTTTAACGCTTCTACGATATGAGGAACGAACGGCGTGGGGCTTACAAGATTGATATTGTGGCAGCGGCCGGTCTGAAGACCTATCATGATATCGGCCAGTTCCGCGGGGGAAACTATCTGCCCGGACCTCGAACGGCTGAACTTATGGTTCTGGCAATAAACGCATTCCAGATTACACGGCGAGAAAAATATCGTCCCGGACCCGCGGGTGCCGGAAAACGGCGGTTCTTCGCCCAAATGAGGGCCGTAGAAATGAACACGCATATCACTACGTCCACATCCGCATTTTCCTTGTCTGCCGGCAGTTCTGTTCGCCCCGCACAGGTGCCGGCATAGTTCGCATTTTTCAAGAGATCGGTTCAGCTTTTCGGACACCGAATCCGCCCGCTCGGTCTTGTTGATCAAAGAGCGTTCTTTTTCTTTCACCCCGAAAGACCCCTCTATTAGTTTCCTTCTCTGACAAAGACCTTACGGACACCTGACCCTATGCGTTTAGTATCCTTCACCATGCCGCTTACTGTTTCTCCGCAACCCGCTAAAAACGACATTATAAGCAGCACAGCCGCTAACGACGCTATTCTTTTCATGTTCCCTCCGTTAGAGTTTTTATTTTTTAATCCCGGATATTGCCGCTAATTCTGGAGATATTTTCCAGTTTGCCGTAACAAATGACCGTATCGTTCAAGAGAAGCCGGTCGGACGCGTGAGGCGCAGGGACCACGTCACGGCCTCTTTCTATAGCCAGTATCAAAATGTCCTGCTTCCTGAGAGAAGACTCGAACAAGGTCTTGCCTATATCAGAGCACTGCTCCGTTAAAGTTATTTCGGCTATGCCGTATCCTTCGGCCAGCCGCAGTATCTCTTCGACCGGACGCTTGGTGAAAGTCGGGCTTTTGATGAGTTTTTCCTGTATACGTTTTGTCAGCTTACGCATAATACCTTTGTTTGCGGCGATCTTTATCAGCAGGAGTATCGCAATAAGTATGACAACGATGTTCACCAGTACCGGCGCGAACCCTCCTTTGCGGAAGGACAGCATAAGCGTGGTGATGACGGATACCAGCCCGGCATTCCCTAAGATCATCAGTATCATGATTATCCGGCGCCGGATATCGTGCCCGACGACCTGTTCGGAATCGCGTGTGGTGAACCCCGTCCCCGTGAACGCTGAAAGCGCCTGAAAAAAAGAATGTTTTGCGTCCAGTCCCGTAAGGTTCAGCGCTACCGCGGCTATCTTTACTATGAACGTCGATATCACGATGATCGCGACGACCGGGATGACGAATATTAGGTCCATTTTCTCTCCTCTTGCCGGGTATCTTCGATATTCCCCACGAGCTCTTCCAGTATATCCTCTATTGTCACTATCCCGCACGCGGCCGAGTCTTCGTCCACGACCACCCCCATAGGCTGTTTCCTGTTCCTTAAACGGGTAAGCGCGATGTCCAAAGGATCTGTTCTCTTCAGGTGGACGGGACTTCTCACGAAATCCTTTACCGTGTCCCCGCTGTCAGAGTCTCCGAAAAGTATATCATAAATATTCGCTATTCCAATTATATTCTTTTTTTCCGCGCTGTATACAGGTATCCGAGAAAACCCCGTGGACGAGACCAGCTTTTTAAGTTTTTCCAATATATCTTTTTCCTCTATGGAAAAGACCTCGGACAATGGGATCATTATGCTTTCTATCTTCCTGGACCCGAAGTCCAGCACTTTGTGTATAAGCTCGACCTCGTCCGCTTCCACTTCCCCCTTTTCATGCCCGAGTAGAAGAAGTTTTTTTATATCCCCCTTTGTGAACGCGGCGTCCCAAGACGCTTTGTGCCCGCCGAAAGGGGTCAGGATCAAGGAGGATATCCAATTGACCGCGACTATGACCGGATAAAATATCCGAAAAAGCCCGCCGAGAGGATATATCGCGTACATCGCCAGACTCTCCGAAAAGCGGTACGCTATCATCTTGGGGACTATCTCCGCGAAAAGAAGAGTGATCGGAGTCATGACGACGGTCACAAGAAGAGGGACGATGCTATGGTCGAAATGAAAGGAAAATATCCGGGTAGCTAGTATGGACGTGGTTACGAGAGCGATGTTCGTGCCTACAAGCGTTGTTCCCAGGTACGAGCCTTTCTTCTGGAGAAATTTATTCAGCCGCATGGCCTTGATATTGCCGTGGTCCGCGAGCGATTTTATCTTTATCCTGTTCACGCTGGTCAAAGCCGTCTCGGACGCCGCGAATGACGCGTGCATAAGTATCGCAAAGAAAATAAGTATAGTATATCCGATCATCATATGCACGTTATGCGTTCCTTCTGCGTTTTTTTATGCGTTCGGCCGTAATTTTCGTAACACGGTTCTTCGACACGTCATCCACGATAAAAAAGAACCCCCCTATCTTTACCTTATATCCGGATCTGGGTATTTTCCCGGACTTAAGAAGAATGAACCCTCCTATCGTGTCCACCTCATCGCTTCGCATGTCGGTCCCGAGCTCTTCGTTAACTTCGTCAATATGGGTCCGCCCGTCGATCTCGTATGAATTCTGGTCGACCTTATGTACGTTCGGGGATTCAAAATCGAACTCGTCGCGGATCTCTCCGACTATCTCTTCCAGAATATCTTCTATCGTTACAACACCCGAAGTCACCCCGTATTCATCGGTAACAACGGCAATATGGGTGTGCTTTTTCTGGAGTTCCTCAAGCAGGTCATCGATACGCATGCTCTCGGGAGCGAATATGGGTTTTCTGATAATATCATTTAACGAGCCTCCCGGAGAGAGTAAAAAGTCTTTCGCGTGTACGATGCCCACGACATTGTCGAGAGTATGAACATACACGGGATACCGCGAATATTGGTTCTCCTTCATTTGGATAGTTAAAAACTCTTTTTCGGAGTTGAGGTCCAGGGCCACAATATCTATACGGGGGGTCATTATGTCGGCGGCATTCAATTCCTTAAAATCGAAAATACCTTCGATCATATCTCTTTCTTTCCTGTTCACAACGCCTTTTTCCCTGCCCAGAGAAAGGACCGAACGTATTTCTCTTTCTGTTATCCCGGTCTCGGCGGAAACGGCTTTTACTCCGAGTTTGTGCAGTATCCTGTCCGCAATGCCGGTCAGGATTACCCTGACGGGAGAAAAAATGATCCCGAACATTTTAACGGGAAGTGCGATAATAACGGCGATCCTCTTGCCGTGGGAAAGAGCGAACATCTTAGGGGTCACTTCTCCGAAGATCAGCAGTATCAAGGTGATCAGGGCGATGGAAAAACCTATGCCTTTCTCCCCGGTCATGCGGAGAAAAACACTCGCGAAAACGGAACTGGCCGCGATGTTCACAAGAGTATTCCCCACCAAAATGGTCACAAGCAGACGATACGGCTGGGCGAGAAGGGACATGACCCGATCAGAGGAAGACGTGTTCAACCTTCGTATCTGCTCCCTTCTGAGATTATCCAGAGAGAAGAACGCGGTCTCCGCGCCGGAAAAGAACGCCGACGCGGCCAAAAGCATGATCAGAATAGTAATGTCCACTTGTTTTTTTTAGGAGATGCGTCAAAAGGGGCCGCCGAACGGCCCCTTTTGACCTTAACGCGCTTTATTTATTCTGTTCCAATGTGGCCTTTCCGGCTTTTACCGGAGCTTCTACGGTACCCGTAAGGGTATCCTTTACGGTCTCAGCACCTTTGTTGATCGGTGTCGTAACGATCTCCGGAGCTTTCTTTCCGTCTACGAACACCGCTTCTCCGGTCGCCTTCGTCGTGTCAATTACCATATCAGCTGTGCCTTTTGCCGTCTTTCCGACAACATTCACTGTTTCGTTAACAAGGTTCGCGGGATAGTTGATGGTAGCTTTAACCGCGTCTACGGAAGCTTTTTTAAGGCTTTTCTTTTCGGCTTCCGCGTTGATCGCCGTACTCAGAACAAGCGCAGCGATGGCCGTAATAGTACTGATCCTGATTAGATTTTTCATTTCCGTCCTTTTCCTTTGTGTTACGTCAATTTCCCTTTTACGATCCTGCTCACGGCACTTCCGTCAGCTCTGCCGGAAGTCCGTTCCAGGACGACCTTCATTACCTGTCCCATATCCTTCATAGAAACGGCCCCGGTATCCTTTATGACCTCACCCACAACTTTTTCCAGATCTTCTTCGCTAAGTTCCTCCGGCATGTACTCTTTCAATATCCCGGCTTCTGAGCTCTCTTTATTAACAAGGTCTTCCCGGCCGGCCGCTTTGAATTGATCGATGGACTCTTTATACCTTTTATCCATTCTCCGCATGACCGCGAAAAGCTGTTCTTCCGACAGCTCTTTGACCTTTTCCTCTATTCTCTTGTTCTTAATATCGCTCATAAGCATCCGGAGAACAGATACTTTTACTTTGTTGCCCGCCTTCATCGCGTCCTTCATGTCCACAATGATCTTATTTTCGTTCATGACAAACAACCTCACAGCTTTTTTTAGTGTTTTTTTTAGAACAAAGCCTTCTGCCGGCGATAAACCGGCGCAGCGGGTCCAGATAATCCGTTATCAGCTTCCCGTTTATATGATCCATTTCGTGCTGAACGGCTTTAGCTCCAAGCGCCTCGAATCTACGTACAAAAAAGTTTCCGTTCTCGTCCTGGGCGCGCACATCGACGACCCTGGCCCTTTTTATATTGACGTTCTCTCCGGGGAGAGAAAGACAGCCTTCTTCCATGACGGTCTTTTCCCCGGAACGGTCCACGATCTCGGGATTAACTAGTTTTACGAGACCGTCCCCCGCGTCTATTACGATAAGGCTTATTCCCAATCCGACTTGCGTAGCGGCCAACCCTACTCCCTGGCTCAGATACATAAGATCCGCCATGGCCTTAAGGGTTATGTCGATATCGGGGGTGAATGATTCCACGGGTTTGGTCCTGATGCGAAGACACGGATCAGGATATGTTTTGAGCTCGAGTTGTGCCACTTTTATTTGCTCTTGCATTGATTGTTTTTGCCCAATGCCATGACCCTCATGCTGAAATTGTGGCTCTCCTTGGTTTCCATAAGACAGTAGGCCAATATCACAAGTTCATCTCCGGGTTCACCACGCCTGGCGGCCGGGCCGTAAAGGATCATCTTCCCGGAATCCGCTTTTTCCTCTATCACATAAGTGGTAAAACGTTCACCGTTCGAGGCGTTCAGAACATGGACCTGTTCTCCGGGCATAATATCGGTCGCTTCTATTATGTTCTTGTCGATCCCGATACTTCCGTTATATTTAAGTTCCTTATGCGTTATCACCGCATTTGTTATTTTGGATTTGCATAGGATCCGCAACATGTTTTCTCCTAAAAGACATAAGACCCGTGATCTCGGACGTTACATTATTTTATGAATTTATCCGCCGTTTTGTCATCGTTCGCCGCGCTTGACCTGCCGAGAGGATCTACGCTTATGTTAGTAAGGCTATCTCCGTCGAAATAAAGATACAGGTCTTTGGAAAGATATCCCGCATTGACAGGGAGCGCCGAATAACGGGCTTTATAGAACCATTCCTCTCTGCTTCCACCCCATGCGTCCGATGTCACGGTCTGTTTTATATCCGGATCTCCGTAGACCAAGACTACCTGCTCCTTGGTCATCCCCACCGTCACGGTGCCTTTTCCCAGGGGATCCCTCAATATCTCGGCCGTTCCCGGCATTTCCATTTCCGCGCAGCCCGCGGAAAGAAAGGATAAAAGAAAAATTGACGTGACGAACTTTAATGTTCTCAAAACACACCTCCGGAAAAGATCACGTACGGCTCTCATACGCGGACCCGTACAAAAGATCGCATAAAAATTTGAGAAAAACGTTCTTTTTCTCTTCCTCTACGGAAATTATCTCTATGCCGGCGCTGTATGGCGCGCTATCTTCCAAGCTAACGCGTTTCTGCCAGACAACCCGGCCTTCCAGACGGATACCGCCGGTTTCTCCCGGAATATGAAGAACCACCTTTACGCTGCCAGAGCGTATTTCCCGGGGGGTTTCTATCCCCAAGCCTATCGCTGAAACATTCTTAGTGGAAGCCGTCCATTTTTGGCCCTCGTCCTCTATAGTTATGTCTATAGGGACCGGCACCCTGACAAATTGTCTTCTTTCCGGCAATTTAAGTTTCATATTTATCTCCGATGGGCAGAAGTATAACATTCATGGCCTCCGCAGTCAAGACCTATATGCCGCGAAGCTGGGATTGGTAAACACATCATTACCCCCCTGAGCACAAAAAGCTATATTTCTTACTTCTGCGTCTAAATCTATCGTTGGCAACATCAAGGCTTCTTTCCTTATCTTCGGATTTTTTTCTCTTGCCAACTCCCAAGGACT
>JBDRKO010000002.1:0-6936 GCA_043813915.1 Candidatus Omnitrophota bacterium | reverse complement strand
AAAAGACCCTTCAGACGCTCCTGTTCGTTGCGTCTTCAGGGTCAATTTTCACTTCGTGAAAATTGAGGAGAAAAAGAACATGGCGAAAAAGAAAGAAATGAAGACAGCCCGAAGGATATTTAAGAAGAAACCGTGCAGACTGTGCCGGGATAAGGCGGAGTCGGTAGACTATAAGAACGCGGACATGCTGAAATCTTTTATATCGGACAGAGGAAGGATAATAAGCGCCAGAATAACCGGTAACTGCGCCAAGCATCAGCGTATGGTAGCCAACGGCATAAAGAAAGCTAGGCTGGCCGCTCTTCTGCCTTTTGTGAAGATAAAAGAAGGTCTTGCGAGAAGGAAGCCCAGGAGGACAACATGAAAGTGATCATTTTGAAAGATACGGATAAGCTGGGTGAGATGGGGGACGAACTCCAGGTAAAGGACGGGTACGCGAGAAATTACCTTATTCCCAACGGGCTAGCCATAGAATCCACCAAGGGGGCTTTACGTATACTCGAAGAAAAGAAACGTGAAAAGGCCAAGAGAGAGAAGAAGATGAAAGAAGCGTGCGAGAAGCTCGCCGAGAAAATAGCGGCGTCCTCGTGCACCATAACTATGGAAGCCGGAGAAGAAGACAAGCTGTTCGGTACGGTCACGTCCGAAAAGATAGCGAACTGTCTGAGCGAAGAAGGCATCGAAGTGGATAAGAAGAAAATAGTACTTGAAGAACCGATAAAGACGTTAGGAGTATACAACATAGAGATAGATCTGCACCCTGAAGTTAAAGCCCAGGCCAGGATCTGGGTCGTTAAAAAATGATCCCAAAAACACTCATTGAAAAGGTGCCACCCCAAAATAACGAGGCTGAAGCCGCGGTGTTGGGGTCGATGTTGCTTGACAGAGAAGCGATCTCTCAAGCAATAGAGCATCTTGACGAAAAAGCGTTCTATTCCCAAGCCAACGGACGGATATTCCAGTCAATAGTCAAATTGTACGATAATAACGAAGCCGTTGATATTGTTACTCTGGTGGAAGAGCTCAAGAAGACCAAAGAACTGGAAAATATCGGCGGACCGTCTTATTTAACGGAACTCGCGAATACCATTCCTACCGCCGCGAATATAGAGCATTACGCCAAGATCGTCCGGGAAAAACATCTTTTAAGGCGTCTTATAGACACCGCTACACAGATAGTTTCCGAGAGTTTTGAACCCGCCGGCGAAGTTGAGAATCTGCTGGATAGAGCCGAAAGCCTGATATTCGATATTACGGCTACACAGAAACGCAAGATGCAGATCTCTTCGATGAAAGATATCGTAAAAGAGAGCATAGAAATAATCGATAAGCTGTATCAGAGAAAAGAGAACATAACGGGGATACCTACGGGGTTTCATGATCTTGACTCAAAGCTTGCAGGGTTGCAGAGATCCGATCTTATAGTTCTGGCGGGGAGACCGTCCATGGGGAAAAGTGCTCTTGCTATTTCTATGATGGAATATGCCGGAGTAGTGGAAAAAGTGCCTTGTGCTTACTTTAGTTTGGAAATGTCGAAGGACCAGCTAGCCCAAAGGATGCTGTGTTCAATAGCGGGTGTGAACGCGCATAAGGTCAGGACAGGGTTCTTCGCTCAGACAGATTGGCCTAAACTTGTGACCGCGGCCGGAAAATTGTCGGAATCCCCGATCTATATAGACGACACTCCCGGGATATCCGCGCTGGAGCTTAGGGCAAAAGCCAGGCGCTTGAAAGGGCGGCATGATATAAAGCTGATCATCATAGATTATCTGCAGCTCATGAGAGGGGCGTCTCGGCTCGAGAATCGTCAACAGGAAATATCCGATATTTCAAGGTCAATGAAAGCGCTGGCCCGAGAATTGGATGTTCCAATAATCGCGATAAGCCAGCTCTCCAGAGCGGTCGAGCAAAGGCAGGACAAAAGGCCTATGCTGTCCGATCTCAGGGACTCAGGGGCGATAGAACAGGACGCGGATGTTGTTATGCTGATACTCAGGGAGGAGTACTACAATCCTACGGAAGAGAATAAAGGGATAGCGGAAATAATAGTGGCGAAACAAAGGCATGGGCCTGTGGGGACCGTGAAACTGGCATTTCTGCCGGAATACACAAAATTTTCTAATTTATCAAGAATAGAAGAGGAAGAAGGTTTCTGATGAAAAAAAGAATATTGTTCGCAGCGGTCATATCGATGTCTTTATCCGTTCTCGGTGCGAACCCGGTGTCGGCTCAGTCCGATGCGGCCGTTCAGGCGACACAAGCGTCTCGGAAGATCAGCGACATAAAGATCAAAGGGAACAGTTCCGTAAGCACTGCTACCATATTGAGCAGGCTGAAATTGAAACCCGGAGACTCTTTCGAAGAAAGCGCGCTCAACAAGGAGCTTAAGAGGCTTTACGCGACCGGGTTTTTCAGCGATGTTTTCGTCGAGACCCAAGAGAACCCGGAGGGGATCGTTGTTCTGTTCACCGTGCTGGAAAAACCGGTCATAAAGGACATAGAGTTCAAGGGGAATTCTAAGCTTAAGGACGCGCATCTTTTGAAAAGGATCACCATAAAGAAAGGAGACCTGTTGGACTTCAGCGCCTTGAACCAGGACATGGCCGAGATAAAGAACTATTACGTCGAACAAGGGTACCAGTTCATAAAGGTGGATTACGACATAGTGGCCGACAAAGACCGCGGTACGGCAGTAGTGGTATTCGTTATAGACGAAGGCATGTCCGTCAGGATAAAGAATATAGAGGTGGAGGGTAACAAGAACATGACGGACGGGGAGCTTAAAAAATATATAGCGACCAAACCGGCCTGGTGGTTCATTAATAAAGGAGCTTTTGACCGGAACAAATTCCAGGCGGATCTGGAAAGGATACGGAATCTCTATATGAGCAAAGGGTTCTTGGACGCGAAGATAACCAGTTCCGAAGAATTTTCCGACAACGGACGGGAAATCTACCTCACGATCATAGTAGATGAAGGAAAAAAATATCTTATCGGAGAGATAAAAGTGGACGGGGAGCTGTCTTTTCCTGATACCCTCATAAGGGCGCAGATAAAGATCAGGCCGGGAGACCCGTTCGATTACTCGAAAATAAGAGAAGACCTGGATAGCATAAAAGCGTTCTATTACGACAGAGGTTATATGAACGCCGAGATAGATATTTCTCAGATGTATAATCCGACAACGGACAGAATGGACCTAACGTGCAAGATCAAGTCTTATGATGAGATCTCCGTCGGCAAGATCAATGTTATAGGCAATACGAAGACAAGGGATGTGGTAATACGCAGAGAGCTGAGGGTATACCCCGGAGAGAAGTATGCCGGTGATAAACTTAAGAAGAGCAAAGAAAAAATATATGATCTGGGGTTCTTTGAAGATGTCTATTTCGAGACCGTGCCAAGCTCGCAGAAAGACGTTAAGGACCTTAACGTGACGGTCAAGGAGACCAAGACCGGAGAGTTTTCGTTCGGCGGAGGTTACAGTTCCGTGGATTCGTTCATAGGGTTCGTTCAGGTCAGGCAGAGGAATTTCGATATTATGAATTTCCCGAGCTTTACGGGAGCGGGGCAGGACCTGATCCTGCGCGGGGAAATGGGAAGCACGCGGACCAATTATCTCCTTAGCTGGACGGATCCGTGGATCATGGGATACCCGTATCTTTTGGGTTTTGACCTGTATCGAGAAGAGCATAATAAATCAGGGACATCCGGATATGATTACGACGAAAAACGCACCGGAGGGGCTTTGAGGCTGGGTAAAGATTTTACGGATGAACTTAGCGCCGGACTGAAATATAATCTCGAAGAAGTCAAGATATCGGATCTACCCACCGATGCGGCCCAGGACCTGAAAGACGAAGCGGGCACCAACATGATAAGCCGGCTTACCTCATCCTTACAGTATGACACGAGAGACAGTAAATATTCTCCGACAAAAGGATGGCTGTCCGGAGCCAGCTTGGAAAATGCCGGCAGCTTTCTCGGGGGAGATAAAGACTTCGTTAAGTTGTATCTGTACACTACCTTTTACCACAGTTTTTGGGAAAACGTGATATTAGAGCTGAAAGGGAGAACAGGTGTGGTAGAGGCGTTCGGGAACACCGACAAGGTCCCGATCTACGAGAGGTTCTTTGCCGGAGGCGCTACGACCCTTAGAGGGTATGCTCAGAGAGCCGTCGGGCCGAGAGATGTCGCTAGTCATGAGCTTGGAGGGGACGGGATGGTCATAGGTAACGCGGAAGTATCTTTCCCCGTGTATAAAAAACTCATAAAGGGAGCGGTCTTTTATGATGTGGGTAATGTCACGGCGAAATACAGCGATATCTTCAGTGATTCGGCGTATAAACAATCGGCCGGTTTGGGCGTAAGGGTGAAGACACCTATAGGACCCGTAAAACTTGATTACGGGTATCCGCTCAGTGATAATCATGACGATAAAAAAGAAGGGCAATTCTGGTTCAGTGTGAGCCATGGATTCTGATGTAACAGCCAAGGAACGCGCCTTTGTATGGAGGGTCGGGATGAAGAGACCTATACGGGGCTTGGAACGGGATAGAAGATCAAATAAGGCAGGAGGAAAAAAATGTTTACAACTAGAAGGATCATTGTAATAGGAATGGCGGGTCTTTTGTTGTTATGTAATAACGCGGGCATAGCTTTCGCGCAAGACGGAGCTAAAATAGGGTATGTTGATTTCCGCAGAGCATTCTATGAGAACGATAAAGCTAAGGTAAAAGAAGAAGAACTAAGGGACTATGAAGAAGAACAAAAGAAAACTCAGATGGATCTGGTGCAGGAAATAACTCAGATCAGGGATGAGGCCGAACTTCTGTCGGATGAAGCCAAAGAAAAAAAGAGAAAAGAAATAGAGGCTAAAATGCTGGAACTCCAGAATTTCGAGAATGATGTAAGAAAAGAACTTCAGAGCAGGAAGAACGATATTTATAAAGAGATAGCTGATGATATACAGGGAGTCGTGGACGCGGTAGGAAAAAGCGGGGGATACGATTATATCTTGGACTCCAGAAGCATCATCTACACGAGCAAAGATTATGATATAACGGATGAAGTGATCAAGAATATCAAAAAAAAGAAATGAGATACCCTTAAGGGAACAAGGCCAAGCTAAAAGGGAACAGGCGTTTACCCTTCCAGCTTGGCCTTTTGATTATCAGACAGGAAAAGATGAATCAACGAACGATAAATAAGGAAACGGCTTTTTCGGGGAAAGCCCTGCAGACGGGAGCGGATGTTTCCGTTGTGTGTAAGCCGCTGGGAACCGGTGAAGGCATAGTTTTTGTGCGTACAGACTCGCCTAGCAGCGTATCCGTAACGGGAAGAGAAGGCGTATTCTCTTCCGAGGGCGAGAGGAGGACCACGGTGGGAACGGGTGGTAGTAGCGTGCAGACGGTTGAGCACCTCATGGCCGCGTTATGGGCGCTTGGGATAGACAATATCCGCGTAGAGGTATTTGGCGAAGAACTTCCCGCTCTAGATGGAAGCGCTAAGGGATTTATGGAAGCGCTTAGAAAAGGCGGGATAAAAGAGCAGAATGCCCCGCGTGAGGCCATAAGGATAACCGGCAAAGAAGAGGTTCGGGAAGGTAATGCCTCTATTACTCTTATGCCGCATGACGGGTTCAGGGTGTCGTATGCCATAGATTATCCCGTACGGTCCATTAAGAAAGAAACTTTCGCTATGGAACTTGACAGCGCGTCGTTCGAAAGGGAAATAGCCGGGGCAAGGACATTTTGTCTGAAACATGAAGCGGAAATGCTGATGAAAGCCGGCCTAGGTAAGGGGGCTGACTTTGAGAACACCTTAGTGATGGACGAGGAAGGGCCGATCGGGACAACACTAAAATTCCGCAACGAACCGGTCAGACATAAGATATTGGATCTAGTCGGGGATCTGTATCTTTTGGGGAGACCGCTTATTTGTGAGGTATCGGCCGAAAGGTCGGGACATGCTTTGAACGGAAAGATGGTAAAGCTCATATACGATAAATACGTCAAAAAGACCAAAGATGATATTGAATAAAAAATCAGGGTGCACCTAAGATCTGGATACGAGGCAGCCCGCGCAATAGGAGGGAAAAAATGAAAGCGCAAAAAATGAACATCAAAGAAATAATGAAAAGGATACCGCACAGATATCCGTTCCTTCTGGTAGACAGAGTGTTGGCGTATGAGAAAGAAAAATGGATAAAAGCGATAAAGAACGTCACCATGAACGAACAGTTCTTTCAAGGGCATTTCCCTGGGGAACCGATAATGCCGGGAGTCTTGATCATAGAAGCTCTTGCTCAGACGGGGGGTATACTGTCCCTTCTTGAGGAGGACAACGAGAATAAACTGGCGTTCTTTATGACTATAAACAACGCGAAATTCCGTAAACCTGTCGTGCCGGGTGATCAGCTTCTTATGCACGTCGAGGTCATAAAAAGGGTTAGAGGCAATATCATCCAGACCCATGGCGAGGCCAGTGTTGACGGGCAAGTTGTCTGCCAGGGAGACCTCATGTTCAGTTTGGTGGATGGGAAATAATAGAAGTCAGATGGTAGGGGCACGGCATGCCGTGCCCGGTATTCCTTGAGAAGAAAGAAGTCTAAAAGCCGAAGGTGGAAGTTCTGAGGACACTCTTCCCGTGGGAGTATAAGCCCTGGTCGAAGAATGTCCCCAGAATATATTTTTATTTCTGTTCACGCTATACGACATTCGCTATACGATATACGAATTACCCCCGCAGATCTCTTTGAAATCTAAGCGCGGGGGCAGGCGAAGGACGAGCTGCTCCCTTGTCATTCCGACCGATTTCTGCGAAGCTTTAGCGAAGCAGAAGAGTGGAGGAATCTGTCTAAATATAAGAAAGATCTCTCGGCTCGTTACACTCGCTCGAGATGACAGAGTGGGGACTGTTCACGCTATACGACAT
>JBDRKO010000001.1:0-133171 GCA_043813915.1 Candidatus Omnitrophota bacterium | reverse complement strand
CTCTCTGCCCTCTGCTTTCTACCCTCTTCCCATTACACATCAAACATAAAACATTACACGTCATCCATCGTCCTTCGTCCCTCACCCCTCGTCCTTCATCTCTCTGTCTCTCTAGCTTCTAGTCTCTGACTTCTGTCTTCTGACCTCTATTTTTTTATGGAGCGAGCGAGTTTAAATTTATACCGTTCGTGGCTTTATGATGCTATAGAAAACTATATTTTTATTCTCTCATAAACAGGGAAACGTCCCCATTTTAAGTATTGACTTCGGGCTGTGTATAATATAGTATGTGGTCTTAGTTTTGATAAGCTAACAGCGTTCATTTTACCCATTCGCCCCGGCAAAGCCCCGTGCTTTAGCGCGGGGAAAATAGCCGGGGCTCCCCTCGCGGTGCTCGGGACACTGCAGGATCAATTGGGAACCCTTCGGCTTCGCTCAGGGCAAGCAAGCCCCGGTCTTTAGACCGGGGTATCGGTGAATTGACCGCTGTTCTATATTTTATTTTTATTATACCGTTACCACAATATATTCATTCTTATGTTTATCGAGCCGGTTTTCGGGAAAAAATTATTCGGTCGCGAAGAAGTAATGGGCACGCTTCAGAAGAGGGTTACCGATCTGAAGGGCGGCTATCGTCAGAACCTCGCTCTTACCGGTCCCATGCTTGCCGGTAAATCCTCTATTCTCCGGAGTTTTCTTAAAAATATCAAAGATACGGATGTTATTCCGCTCTATATCGAAATGGACGGAGCGGATCTCAGGTTCTTCTGCACGCAGTTCATGGCGGCGCTTATGTACCATTATCTGCGGTCTCTCGGGAAGAAGGCCGAGAATGATTTTGACGCTCTCCGAAAAGACGCCGCAGGTCTTATTCCCGTAACGGTGGAGTCCATAGATAAGGTATCTGAATTATTGAACTCCAAAAAGAACGATGCCGCGTATGAGCGCCTTCTGGACCTCACCTCGGTGTTCAAAAAAGAGACGGGAAAGAATTGTCTAGTCATTCTTGATGAATTCCATAATCTCTCCAATTTTAAGTTAAGAAAACCATTCCAGATATTCGGTAAATTCATTATGGTCCAGAAGAACACGATGTATATAGTTTCCAGCTCTCAGAGATCATTGCTGAAAGAGATACTTACGCGGCGCCTATCCCTTTTGTTCGGGAATTTCGAAGTGATAGAGATAAACGGATTTGACAGCCGCACCGCGCGGTCTTTCGTGTCCGAGAAGCTCAGATCTCCGGTGGTTTCCCCGATGATAAAGGATTATCTTATCCAGATAACCCAGGGGAATCCTTTTTATCTGGAAAATCTTGCGTCCCGGACGTCAGAGCTCATGGAAAAGGACAATACCGGGGAGCAGGGTGACAAAGAATGTCTGCTGAGCGCTCTTTCGGAGCTGCTTTACGAATCTAACGGAGTGCTGAACCAGTATTTCACGAACAATATGAATTTTTTCCTTGAAAGAAAGAACCGCAGGAAATTCATACCTGTCTTGACGGCTCTTGCCTGCGGTAGGAGGACTCTTTCGGCGATACAGGGCCATTCCGGCAAGGTCGATAAAGAAATGGGACAGATCCTTCAGAAACTGCAGGACATGGACCTGATCCTCAATAGCGGTGTGTTCTATTGCATAGAAGATAAACTTTTCGAATACTGGCTAAAATACGTTTATGACCTCAAAGGGCGTTCCCTCATAAACGATATGGGAATAAAATATCTGGAGTTCAAGAAAGCGCTTGCCGAGGATTATGAAAGGCATTGCGCTTTTATGGAGAAAGACCCGGTGGATGTGGTCTCTGATCTTTTCAGGGATTTTAACGGAGAGAAGATACGCATCAGCATGAATATGAGAAAAATGCCCAGGTTCGAACATGTTGATGCGGCCAAAGTGTCCGAAACCGTGTCTCGGGTCACGGGAAGGATAGGGGGCAGGATATGGATCTCTGATATTAAAATGAACGATATAACCGATGAAAAAGATATCTGTGATCTGTGGGAGATAAAGACCTGCGGCAGCGATTCCAAGGTAATGAGAAAGATCTTCGTCCCGCTCAAGGGTATAGAGCAGAACGCGTATCTTCTGGCAAAAGAACATGGGATCTGGGTCTGGGACCAGAAGCAGCTGAATAATGTGCTGCGTCTTTTCGGCAAATTCGAGATGATAAAATGAAAATAGGTGTGATCTCCGATACGCATATACCGGTGAATGCCTCCAAACTGCCGAAGAAGGTCTATGATCATTTCCGGCAGTGCGATCTTATCGTGCACGCGGGTGACGTAGTGGAAGAATCTTTGATAACCGAACTGGAAACTCTGGCCGAGACCAAGGCCGTCCAGGGTAATATGGACAGCCTCGGGATAAAAAAACGCTTCCCCAAAAAAATATTGTTCAAGGCCGGGGGGAAAAGCATAGGCGTTATTCACGGGTCGGGGCATCCCCTGAAAGTAATGGACGTTGTGGCGGCGGAGTTCTCGCCCAAACCCGATATAATAATCTTCGGACATTCTCATTTGCCGGTCAACGAGATGAGAAAGGGCGTGCTCTTTTTTAATCCCGGCAGTGCGACCGACGGTAGCTGTTCGAAAGGATGTTCGTTCGGGACGATAGAGATCGATGGAGACGATATGAAAGCGGAGATCATCGGCTGCTGAGGATAAGAGCGGTTTCCGAACCCCGGCTAATACCTGCGAGCGTAATTAAAATATCATGATCTGGATAGAATTCCTGTTATGCGCGTCGCTTCTTACCTTTTTCGCTTATCATCTATGCGAAGAAGGAGCGGTGATCTCCGCCAAGACCAATATCTCGGAAGGTGTTATAGGGATGTTCTTTCTGGCGGTCGCTACATCTTTTCCGGAAATAGTGACGTCGGCGACGGCTGTATTCTCTTTCGGCCGGATCGGCCTGGGATACAGCGATATCATGGGGTCTGTCATAGTCAATCTTATGATACTTTTCGTCCTGGATGTTCTTCATAAAAAGGGCCGCATATTGACCGAAGCTTCACATCTTACCAGGCTCACCGGATTTTTCGTTCCCGTGGTGACGGGGATCCTGCTTGCAGGCGCCGTCATGAGGATGTCGGGGATAGAGCTGGATCTCGGGAAAAGAATGGGATTAGAAAGCATCCTTGTGATAGCATCCTACTTATTCTACCTGAACATGGTGCGCAGATCGAATGACGTAAAAAAACCGGTCGATCGGCCCGACGGCGGGTCTTTTTATAAAATATGGGCGAAGTTCGCTTTTTTTCTGTTTATCGTGATGTTGTTGGGCATATGGATGGCCAAGATAGGCGATGACATGATGGTCAAGACCGGACTGTCTCAGACCTTTGCCGGGGCGCTTATGCTTGGAGTAGCGACATCTCTGCCCGAGATCATAGTGTCGTTCGCGGCATTCAGAGCGTCGTCCATAGATATGGCCGTGGGGAATGTACTCGGGAGCAATCTTTTCGATGTCTGCATAGTTCCCGTGCTTGACGGCCTGAGCCCGGGGCCCATAATGGGGCTTTTAACGCCGGGACAGATCATCGCCACGGTGCTTGCCCTGGTGCTTTCCCTCATAGCCGTAGCGGGTCTTTTAGTGAAAAGGGCCCGAAAAGGCAGGATCAGCTGGGATACCGCTTTAATTTTTATTGTAGGTTTTTCCGGGTTTGTGATATTATACTTTGTGAAGTAATAATAACCGTGGATGTAGCCCAAAATGTTTTCCAGAAAAGAGATAGAACAGAAAGAATACGATATCCTCGCTCCTTATGCCATGAAAAGCGGTGATACTAAAGGCCGGCGGCAGAAGGAGGAAGAGCATCTTTACCGTTCGGTCTATCAGAGAGATAAAGACCGGATAGTCTACTCTACCGCTTTCCGAAGGCTCGAATACAAAACCCAGGTATTCGTTAATCATGAAGGTGATTATTACCGCACGAGGCTCACTCACACTTTGGAAGTAGCTCAGATAGCCCGGACGATAGCGCGCACATTAAGGCTCAATGAAGATCTGGTCGAAGCGATAGCTTTGGCCCATGATCTGGGGCATACGCCGTTCGGTCATTCCGGGGAAGATACCCTTTCCGACCTGATGAAAGACCACGGGGGGTTCGATCATAATACTCACGGATTAAGGGTGGTGGATATCCTTGAAAAACGGTATCCCTCTTTTTCGGGGCTTAATCTGACCGAGGAAGTAAGAAGGGGCATAATAAGGCATTCAACGCCTTTTGATCTTAATCGCATGGAAGGAGACGATATCCCGGGCCCGTGTCTTCTTGAGATCCAAGTCGTAAATGTAGCCGATGAGATCGCGTATAATAATCATGACCTGGACGACGGTCTTAAAAGCGGATTTTTGTCAGGCGAAGATCTTAAGGGCGCGGCATTATGGGATGAAGCGGTATCTTTCTCGGAAGGGACCCGCCGGCTGGACAATGAAAACGGCATAAAGCGGGCGCAGATAGTAAGATATCTTATCAACAAACAGGTCTCTGACGTAATAGAGAATGCCTCGGCAAATCTCAAAGAACTGAAACCGGTCAGAACGGAAGATATCCCGCCTGACGGCGGAAGGTTGATATCGTTCTCCGGGGATATGTGCCGTGAAAGAGAAGGACTAAAGAAGGTCCTGTACGAAAAACTATACAATCATTATCGTGTGGTCAGGATGTCTAAAAAGGCCGCGCGCTTCCTTACCAGTCTCTTCGGGGAGTATATTAAAAATCCGGATCAGCTGCCTCCGCAATATTCATCGCGCATCGGAAAGGAAGACAAGTTCAGGGTGATATGCGACTATATGGCAGGCATGACCGACAGGTATGCTTTGGATCAGTACAAAACATTCTTCGAACCTTATGAAAGGGTGTGAGAGAACTAAGCCTGTATAGGGAAAGAGGGAAAACTTATATGGAAAACGAAAGACTTTTTACGACCCTGAAGAACAACTGGCAGGGAAGAAAAGAAATAAGGGCGTTCAGCCGTTATATCAAAGAACCGGAATGGATATTCATACCCGCGTCGGCGGTGATGTCATACGGCATGCTTAAAAAGACAAAACTCGAGGAGCACTTAAAAAGGTCCTCCGGCGGGAAAGGGGATGTGCGTAGAGAAATATATAAGGTGCTGAGCGTAATTAAGCACACGCGGGATAAAAGGGCGTTACGTCTTTTTTGTTACGGTAAGGCCTGTCACGGGGCCGCGTATCCGCTTATAAGCGGACAGAGCATTTTCGGTTTTATCCTGATGTGCGGATTTAAGAACAAGCTTCCGGAAGACCTAGGCAGTATATTTACCGCCCTGACCGACGCGGTCATACGCGAGGTGAGAAAAGAATTCGAGCTTGAAGAGGTTAACGAGAATATACGGCCCAGGGCCGTGGCGCTGTCTACGGTGCATACTCTCCATAGGCTTATGACGTCCACTCTTGATATTAACGAACTGATCCCTAGGATAGCGCGTCTTTCCATGCAGGTAATACGCGCCAACAGGTGCTCGATAAAACTCGTCGATAAGAAGAGGAAAGTACTTCTTCCGAAGGCGACCATAGATCTCAGGGAAAAAAAGACAAAATTAAAAAAGGTACGTATAGGCAAGTATGCTCCGGGCAGAGCCGTCAAAAAAGGGATTCCCGTGCGCTCTAAGAACTATCTCGCGGTTCCCATGATAGATGAGGATGTTGTCGGGGTCATAACGCTGTATGATAAATTCGAGGGAAAGGAGTTCACGCAGGCGGATCAGGAAATAATGAAAACGCTGTCGGAACAGGCCGCCATCGGAATAAAGAACGCCCAGCTTTATAAGGAGCAGGCTGATATAACCTTGAGCAGCATAAAATGCATCGCGGGGCTTCTGCAGAACCGTTCGCACGGCGCCCACAGAGCGGAGGCGTCCTTCGTGAAACTCATAAGTATAATCGCCCCGAAATTCAACATGAACGAGAGAGAGACGCAAATGCTGCAGTATGCCGCTATGCTTCACGATGCGGGGCAGATAGGTGTGCCGGAAAAGGTGCTCATGAAAAAGGGCGGGTTAACGGGGCGTGAATATGACATAATAAAAAAACATCCCATGACCGGCGCGGAGATATTATCAAAGTTCAAACCGTTAAAGCCCATAGTGCCGATAATACTTTATCATCACGAACGGTTCGACGGGAAAGGTTATCCGAAGGGGCTTAAAGGCAAAGATATACCGCTTGCCGCTCGGATGCTCGCGGTGATAAGCGTTTTTGAGGTTATGATCACGGAGAAGCCCTACCGCAAGGCTCGGCCCGTAGATACCGCTATAAAAGAACTGAGGAACGGCGCCGGAAAACAATTCGACCCGTCGATAGTGGAAGCTCTTTGCGAGGCCGTTCACAGAAAGGATGTAAGAAAGCTGCTTGATAAGGAACTCGGCGTAGCATGAGGAAAAAGCCCGCATTTCTAACGATATGCGCTGTCATGATATCTTTTGCCGCTTTGATCTTTTTCTTTGCCGGCGATGCGGCGGTATTCCTTGCCGATAGAGCCGCCGGGTGCAAGGTGCATTACGAAAAGATCCGTTTCTCCTGCGGGAATATTTTTTTAGAGGGTGTTAATGCCGAGCTTCCGAAGAAAGATATTATCGTCAACGCCGAAGCCGCGTCGATAGATGTGAACTGGAAGGAAATATTCGCTTTCAAAAAGACAGAAGTTTCCTGTTCTCTGAAAGGCGTTACAGTATCTTTCGGTAAGGCCGTGAAAAACGGTTCGATATCATCCGGGAACCTTATGATGCTCCCGTTCGATCCGGAAATGCGGTATGCAGTGCGCTTTAACCTATACTATGACGGCCGCATGCTGAAAATATATGATCTTTACGCTGTTTCTGAAGATGTGAAAGTGCGCGGGAGCTATGAGTACTTCAAGGGCAAGGATGAAATAGCGTTGAATATCAATATGTCTTTTTCCCCTAAGATAACGGATCCCTTGGAACCGAGCATCAAAGACAACATCCTTTCTCTTGATGAGGACGGATGGTATGCTACGGTACTTGATTATAAAGGTAATCCGACTTTTCTTAACGCGCTTTTTATGCTGACCGGGAAATGAGAAGGTAAAGAATAAATGAAGGAAGAAAAGATACAAGTAGATCTGTTCGACGGGAGTTTCACGGGAGACGCGGGAGTCCGCCCGCGGCGTTTTAAGAACTACCCCAGGCAGAGATTCCTTCCCGTTATAAAAGTTCCGGTGGAATACACGGTCATCTCGGCCATAGCTGTCCTTATGCTCCTGATAATCTCTTATGCCGTAGGAGTAGAAAAGGGTAAGACCTTCAGGCAAAGAGAGCCGGCGCGTCCCGGGACGCAGGAGAAGGTTTATAGTGAAGCCTCGGTGATCCGGGAGAAGGTAGCCCCCGAAGAATTGACCTATGAGGGACAAGCAGTGGAGGAAGAAATATCGTCCGCAGAATACGGGGAGGACTTTCCCCTAGCATACGAAGACAATGAAACGCACACCCCCGCCGCTGTCGAAGCTGAAATAAAGCCTTTATCAGAAAAGACCTATGACTTAAGGCTGGCTTCTTTTAAGAATGCCGATTCGGCCGAAGCGGAGAAAGAAAAGCTTAAAGATAAGGGTTATAATGCTGTAATGACGAAGAATGGATCTTGGTATCAGATCTCTATTGAAGGGTATGGGTCTATTGAAGAGGTCAAAAAGGCGCAGGAAGAGCTGTCTTCCGAGTATAAAGATTCTTATATAAAGCGTATGAACGGATAAATTCGTGCTTGACCCGGGACGGGTTTTCCTTTAGAATCTAACATTCGGCAGGTTAGGTGCCAGGTCGGGAAGAGAATGCTGAGGGTTACACGTTACACTTGATAAGGAGAAAAAATGACGCAACATCCGAGTTTAAAAGGAAGTAAAGTAGGCGGAAAGTTCCGTTCCGTCCTTAAGAGATTCGAGAAGGTAAAAGACTTAACGGAAAAGGAAAAATGGGACGAAGAAAAGAACTCTATCTATAAGATCCCTAAAGTAAGACGTATAAAGTTCAAGGTCAAAAAGACCAAGGCCGCCGCTGAAGGGGAAGAGGCTAAAGAAGGCGCGGACGTGGCGAATCCCGATGCCGCAAAGAAAACAGCGCCTGCACCCGGAAAGAAAGAGGCACCTGCATCCGGAAAGAAAGAGGCGGGGAAATAGTGGACGGAAAGATAAGTTTCGATAGTTTTAAGGAAATAGACCTGAGGGTGGCGGAAGTTCTGGAAGTAAAGGAACATCCCGACGCGGATAGACTGTACGTAATTCAGATACGAGTGGGAGAGGAAAAGAAACAGATAGTCGCGGGCATAAGGGGAAGATATTCCAGAGAAGAGCTTATCGGCAAAAAGGTCATAGTAGTGAACAATCTGGAGACGGCCGTGATCAGGGGAGAAGAATCGAACGGTATGATCTTGGCCGCGGGAGGAACGGACGGTCCAATTGTACTGATCCCCGAATCCGATGTTGAAGCCGGGGCTAAGGTAAAATAATATGTAGAGTTCTTGTAGACCGATCTGACAGGACGGAATTAAAATTGACCAGGTTACCGCAAAGGGCCTGGTCAATTGTTTTAGAAAGGGCAGGCAAGATGAGACCGGTTTCAGCTCTGATAATGGCGGAGATAGATAAAAAGGCGCAGGAAGAATTCGGTATTCCGCAATCAACGCTTATGGAGAATGCCGGGGAGTCCATTGCGCGTACCGTTCTTGCGGATACATCTTCCCCCGAGGACGAAAGGATAGCTGTTCTATGCGGTAAGGGGAATAACGGCGGTGACGGACTTGTGGCCGCGAGATATCTTTTGAGCTCAAAGCCGGGCCTGTTGAAGGTTTACAAGGTCTTTGAGGGAGATATGGCGCATGGGGCGGCTGAAGACAATTATAATAAAGCAAGGGAAGCGGGAGTTGAGATAGAGGGGATAGACGGGTTCCTGAGTGAACCCGAAAAGGAAGCGTTCAGTATCATAATAGACGCGGTTTTTGGGACAGGTTTCAAGGGGGAGCTGTCCGAAGATTGCCGTAAAGTATTTAGCAGGATATCCGCCGGGAAGGTCAAGGTCTATGCGGTGGATGTCCCCTCCGGGCTGGATGCCACAACTGGTTATGCCGCAAAGGGATGTATCAAGGCCTTTAAGACTATAACTTTTGGATTACCTAAAAAAGGGTTCTTTTGCGGCTCCGGAAGAGAGTTTACGGGAGATGTACAGATCGAAAATATAGGCTTCCCTATGTCGTTATTGGAGAGATACCAATAGATGCCATATTGGCTAAATTTTTGCCTTTTTGCATGTTATATGCTATATTTCACTTACTATGAAGAAAATACATCTAAACCTAAAGGAAAGATCATACGACATTATCATAGGATCCGGGGTTTTCTCCCTATTGCCTGAAGTCATAAAGGATCTAGGGCTTAGAGGTCCCGTGGCGGTGATAACCGATAATACCGTTTGGAAAAAGGCGAAGAAAAAGATTGAGCCTGTATTGAAGCATATGTCAGAGGGAAGTTTCTGTATATGCGTTCCTCCCTCAGAAAGGTCCAAATCGATAGAGGTTTTTCGTGATACCGCCCAGAAAATAGCGAAGAGAACAAAAAGGCATCGCCCTGTTGTGGTGGCGATAGGAGGCGGGGTCGTGGGGGACCTAGCCGGGTTTGTAGCGGCTACCTATAGAAGGGGAGTGCCTCTTATCCAAGTTCCGACCACATTGTTAGCGCAGGTAGATTCGTCCGTGGGCGGTAAAGTGGGAGTGGACCTGCCGGAAGCAAAGAACCTGGTGGGCGCTTTTTATCAGCCGAAACTGGTGCTTATGGACACGGATTTTCTGAAGACCTTGCCTCACAGGCAGGTCTCTAACGGCCTGGCGGAGGTCGTTAAATACGGGATAATTGCCAGTAAAGAGTTTTTCGCCTTCATCGAGAAGAACGCGGGAAAAATATTGTCCATGGATAGTAATGTTATAGAGAAAGTGATCTACGAGTGCGCGGGGATAAAAGCCGCTATAGTCGAGAAGGACGAACTGGACGTGAAAGACATCAGGATAGATCTGAACTTCGGGCATACTTTAGGACATGCCATAGAAGCGGCAGCGGATTATTCCTCGAAATATAATCACGGTGAGTCGGTGGCCTTAGGGATGCTCCTTGCGTGCGAGATAGCTCTAAGGTTCGATATGTTAAAGGAAAAAGATTTTATGCGCGTGAAAAAACTTCTCAAAAAAATGGGTTTGCCGGAAAAGATCCAAAAGATCGGGGTAGAAGAGGTGATGAAAGCGTATTCTTACGACAAAAAATTCATCTCGGGGACGAGCAGGCTCATTCTTCCAAGGCGGATAGGGAAGGTCGAAGTGGTGGAGGATATCCCTGAACTTCCTGTGAGGTCCGCACTGAGCGAATATGTCGAATAAAAGCGTTTTCACCATAGATGTCGCGTCATCCGATAAGGTCCAATTACTGGAGATAACCGATAGCGTTGCTCCTCTTGTCCGCGGAAGCGGGGTAAGAAGCGGGGTGTGCCATATATTTACGCCTCATACGACCGCGGCTGTCACCATAAACGAGAACGCCGATCCTGATGTCCGAAAAGATATCATAAAAGGCCTGGGACATATGGTCCCCGAGGATATCGGATATGATCATGCCGAAGGCAACTCCGCCGCTCACATAAAAGCATCTATATTCGGGAACTCTTCCAGCTTACCTGTCGACAACGGCGAGCTTCTCTTGGGAACCTGGCAGGGGATATACCTATGCGAATTTGACGGTCCGCGCAGGCGCAAGGTTTATGTGAAGGTTATCGAGGGATGAGGCAGAAAATAGTTCGTAGTTGGTAGTTCATAGTTCGTAGCTAAGAACGAGATTGTTTCGTCGGTCTGCGGGTCTCGCCCAGAGATCTCGGCACACCTCGAACATTGCGTTCTCGGCGCCTCCTCGCAATGACGGAGGTGGAGATCGGAAGTCAGAAGACAGAGACGCCGTGTAATGTGTGATGTGTTATGTGTAATGGAAATGGGTTAGGGTGTCTAGAGCATCAGTCAATACAACACTGTGCTCTATGCCCTGTGCCCTATGCGATTGTTACGGTTTACAATTCACCAAATATTATTTACCATAAATAAGGTTCTCTCATGAAAGAATACACAATAGAACACAGGGTGACATATAAAGAGACGGACCAGATGGGAGTTGTTTATTATTCGAACTATCTTGTCTGGTTCGAGATGGCCCGGACGGAACTTTTTAGGGCCGCGGGCATATGTTATAAGAGCCTGGAGGAAGAGGGTCTTTTTCTTCCTGTAGCAGAAGCGCAGTGCCGTTACCGTATTCCTGTAAAATATGATGACGTCGTAAACATAAAAACTAAAATATCTAACATGAGAAGGTCGCGTATAACTTTTGAATATGAAGTTACCAGAGATGGCGATCTTACTTCGACAGGATATACTGATCACGCGTTCATAGATAAAAACGGAAAGGTTGTTCCTATTCCCGCCAAAGTTAGAGACATGTAACCTAAGCTGAACGGACACCTCTGTCGAAACGCGGAGGGTTCCTTACATCTATTTAATGTTATTACGGGGCCCCTGTAAATGTAATGTTGGGGTGTAGCGCGGTGTCGATCCATCTCGGATTACGTTCTCAGCGCCTCTCGGGAGGATGTTCGTTTCGCTAAAGCTTTCTCCTTCGCCTTATTGGGCTTCGGAGGAACTTTGTCGCAGGAACTATCCCTTCGAAGCCAAATAGTATAAAATAGTTCGGCAAAGAAGGATGTTCCAATATGCCGGGTAGCCGGATATATCCCGCAATACAATTCACCATCTACTAAACACCTTTACTGCCTGATTCTTTAATAGTATAATGCTGTCAAGGAGAACCGGAATATATGTATCTTGACTTTTACGGACTAAAAGAAAACCCGTTCAATGTAACCAGCGATCCTAATTTTTTGTACCTCAGCCATACGCACAGAGAAGCGTTGGCCCATCTTTCTTACGGGATAGAGCAGAGGAAAGGATTTGTGGAGATCACCGGTGAGGTAGGCGCGGGCAAGACGACCCTATGCCGGGCGCTCCTCAATCAATTGGACTCAAAGACGAAAACGTCCCTGATCTTTAACCCGAGCCTCCCCGAGAACCAACTGCTGGAAGCCGTTTTGAGCGATTTCGGGATAGAACCGGAACGGAAAAGCAAAGTAGCTTTTATCAAACAGCTTAACGAATTCCTGCTGGAACAGCTAAGTCTGGGTAATAACGCGGTCCTCATAATAGACGAAGCGCAAAATCTCCGAAAGACCACGATGGAGACTATCCGTATGCTATCGAACCTGGAGACGGAAAAAGAGAAACTTCTGCAGATAGTGCTGGTCGGACAGCCCGAACTGCAGGATAAATTGGATTCCCCGGACCTGTTACAGCTCAGACAGCGTATAGGGGTCAAGTTCCATGTGAGGGCTCTGGAAAAGGAAGAGCTTGCTCAGTATATAGATCACAGACTTTTCGTGGCCGGAGCGAAAGAAAAACCGATATTTTCAGATAAAGCGGTCGAGGGCATATACGTATACTCCAAAGGGATCCCCCGGATCATCAACATAGTATGTGACAGGGCCTTGCTTCTGGGTTTCGTTGAGGAGACAAGGGAGATAGAAGAGGACGTAGTGCGCAGGAGCATTGAGGAGACAGAAGGACGATTTAACTATCAAGAGACCGTCGTTTAGACGGCTCTTTGGAAAGGTTTTTAGATGAGCATTATAACCAAGGCCCTGAAAAAAGCGCAGGAGGACAGGTCTAAGAAACAGTCCTATGGAAAAGAGGTGGTAGAGAACAAAACCGTAGAGGGACCGTCCTTCGACCTATACGAGGCACCTAAGCTTGTCCGGGGAAAGAAAAGAACGCTCCGGACCGTTATTGTTATCGCGACGGGTATTGTCCTGGTGGTCTGTGCGATCATTTCAGGAGCGCTTTGGATGAGAAGCGGCGGCCGGGCCGAGGTGAAGAGAGACCCCTCAAAAGTAATATCCGTCCCCGAGAGAATATCCGGCCCGGCTAAAGAGATAGAACAAAAAGAGAAGGATGGCAGAGAGAGAAAGGACGACAAGGTCCTGTCTAAAGAGCTAAGACCCTCAAAGCTTCCCGCGCTCAATGGTATTATGTATTCTCCGGTAAGTCCGAAAGCGATCATTAACGATGTGATGGTGTCAACGGGGGAGATCGTTGACGGTTTCATGATCCTCGGGGTTTTTCCCGATAAGGTGGACATGCGCTCTCCGGAAGGCATCGAATTCGAGTTAAAATTAAGATAAGCTTGTTTAGACGGGATTCTTGGTGTATATTTAGAACACTATGACATGGAACGGAATGAACGGCAGAAAATTCCCCAGGGTGAATTACAGATGCCGTATACTCATATGCAAGAACGGTGAAGAAAAGATCTTCGACGCCAATACCGAGAATATCGGCCAGGGCGGGGTGTGCGTTTCACTGCCGAATGATGTAGGTATGTTCGAGAGGGTCGGTGTGGAGCTGTTTTTAGGAGAGGGAGGATCCCCCGTAAAATGTAAGGGGAAAGTGGTCTGGGTGGTAAAAGGACACGGGTCGGCCGTAGGGGGAGAGGTCGCGTATGACACAGGGGTGGAATTTACCGACCTAGACAGGAAGGACAGGGAAAGAATAGAAGGCCTGATAAACGGGCTATTGGGACCCGGCACTTGACATAGTAAAAAGTGCGTGATATACTTCACTAGAATTTAATTCGTATATATAAAGAGGAGGTGAAATAGTATTATGCAGAAGACATTAAAAGTGTTGTTCGTATGTTGCGTTGTCATAGCTATGGTAGGTATGACCACTCAGTGTTATGCGCAGGATCCTGCCAAGAAACTCGGCAGAGGTATCGCTAACATATTGACAGGGTGGGTTGAACTTCCCAAGAACATCTATGAGACCAGCGTTGAAGAGAACGTGCTTTCCGGACTTACAATGGGTCTGGCGAAAGGTATCGGTATGACTATCGTGAGAACAGGTGCAGGTGTTTATGAAGCTGTAACGTTCCCGTTCCCAATACCGGAAGATTACCAGCCGGTCATTGAGCCTGAATTTGTATTTAGCGAATAGATCGCATCGATGATGTGAATGTTTAACAAGAAGGGGACGATCTCGCATCGTTCCCTTTTTGTTTAGTGTCCTTACCGGGGTTGGAGCGGTGTGTCGCGATGGGGAGGATGTGTGTTTTTTTTGAACGGGAGGATGGATGTCGGAGCAGAGAAGGTTCATGCGTTTTGATGTTTTATTGGATGCTATATGCCGCAGGAGAGGATCTTTAAAAAGGGTCAAGGTCAACAACTTCTGCAGGGAAGGTGCGGGGCTTTTGAGCGATGAGCCTCTCGGCATGGGAGAGAATATTGAAATGGAGGTCATGATCCCAGGGGATAATGTCCCCATAATATTCGAGGGGCAGATAGCCTGGGCCGGAGGGATGACCGGCGAAGGGGACGGACACGCGAGCGGGATAAAATTCAAAAAGATCAATAGCGAGGATAGGGGAAGAATACTCGAGCACATATATAAAAAATGGATAACGTCAAAAAAAACAGGTAGAGTAGACATAAAAACGGAGGAATGATGAGCTCAGAAGAAGAGAAGAAAGACGACGCGCAGGAGACCGCAGAGGAAACAAAAGAAGCTGTGACCGAGGAAAAGGCGGCGCCTGCCGCAAAAGAAAAAGCGGTGGAAAAGCCCGCAGAGAAAACCGAAGAAGCGCCTAAGGAAGAAGTTAAGAAAGGTGATCCGCGGATGCCTAAGGCAAAGAAACCGCCTAAACCTACGGAGTGTGCGGCATGCGCTAAAGCGTTGCTTAAAAAACTTTGGTATTACAGGAACGGCGCTTTTTACTGCACAAAGAAATGCTACAAGAGGAAGCTCCAGGAAGAGCAGAAAAAGGCGCAGGCTGAAAAGGCCGCTTAAGGCGTAATGTATGTGAAGATAAAAGGGGTGAGATAGATAAGGTCTGTCTCACCCCTTTTTTTTTTTTTTTTCAATGAACAGCTATCTGTAATGTAGCATACCACGGTAAAAAACATCCTTTCTGAAACGTATCCGCTTTATCTGTCAATTCACCGATACTCCGGTTTAGAGACCGGGGCTTGCTTGCCCTGAGCGAAGCCGAAGGGTTCCCAATTGATCCTGCAGTGCGCGGGGTTTCGCTGGGGCGAATGGGTAAAAAAATAAAGTTTTTTCGAATACTTCAAGCCACCATACAATGTGGTCTGTATTATTAAAACCGCTATATGCTGTGTAATTCCTCGTAAAATTTAAAACTCAAGAAAGTTACTTATTTGACAAAATCCCTGCTTTTATGTATACTCTCTATTGTTAGTGGATTAAAGTGGAGGTAAGTGGAGTGTTTTACGGTGAATACGAACACAGCCTTGATAAAAAGAACCGGCTCATTGTCCCGGCTAAGTTCCGTCTTCCTATAAGAGAATCGGGGGAAGAAAAGCTTTATGTGACACGAGGTTTGGACCAGTGCCTTTTCGTTTTCACCGAAAGCGAATGGCATGCTCAGGAGAGCAAGTTCAGAGGCCTGTCTTTTACCAAAGGGGAAGTGCGCAAGTTCAAAAGACTTTTCTTTTCCGGAGCGTTCGAAGCCGTCCCCGATAAGCAGTGGAGAATATTGGTGCCGGACTATTTGAAGGAATACGCCAAGCTGTCAAAGGACATCATGATAATAGGCGTATCGAACCGCATAGAGATATGGGCCAAAGATAAGTGGAAGGAGTTCTACGATACCTCCAAACCGAAATATGAAGAGATAGCCGAAGGCTTGATGGAAATATAAAGATCATTCTAAGGAGGGCAACATGTACAGAAGATACGCTATAAAATTCCATAAAAAACAGATGGAATTCATAAACTGCGTGAACATGGTGGAAAGGATCAAGAAAGCCAGGGCGCTTCCCGCGGGGATAGAGCATCTGGGCGTAAAGAGGTTTGTTGTTTCGTCCTCCGGATTGGGGAAAAGGTCGTATCTTACGATAAAGGATTGCGGATGAAACCTGTAAAAAGATATATCCAGGCATGTGATATGGGCGGGTCCATTTACGGCAGGACCCGGTCGGGCGCGGACAAAAACAGGTCGGTCCCCGGACATAAAGGAAAGGGAAAGGACCTAATAGGCGAATATAGCCGTTTTTACAAGAGTCAGGTGGGCATAATAGGCAGGGCTCTTAGCGGCGGTCATTGATGCGCCGCGCATCCGAAAAGAACAGAGGGGTATATTCGTGCATTGTCCGGTACTCGTGAGGGAGATAATCGGGCATCTTTCGCTCAAACCGGGGGATGTGATAATGGACGCGACACTGGGAGGAGGAGGACATTCCCAGGAGATACTTAAGCATGTGCTCCCCGGCGGTAAAATAATAGCGGTAGACAGGGACCCGGACGCCATAGAGAGGAGCAAGGTCAAGTTCAAGGAAGTCAGCGGCAGTATGATCTTCGTTAACGAGGATTTCAGGAATATAGGGTCGATCATTGAAAAGAGCGGAATCAAAAAAGTTAACGGTGCCGTATTCGATCTGGGCATGTCGTCGTTCCAGGTCGATGAGGAGGAAAGAGGTTTTAGCTTTTCCAAAGACGGCCCGCTGGACATGAGGTATGACCGCCATAAAGGCATTTCCGCAAGCGACGTCGTGAACCGTTTCAGCAGGGATGAGATAGCGGATATTATCCGGTCTTACGGGGAAGAAAGGCATGCCAGACACTTGGCGAACATTATCTGCTCCGAAAGGCAAAAGAAAAGGATACGAACCACAAAAGAACTTTCGGATCTAGTGACCAGGGCCATAGGAAGAAGGTACACGAGACAAATGATGCACCCCGCATGCAGGACGTTCCAGGCTCTGAGGATATTCGTTAACGATGAACTTGATTCCGAGAGGGAAGCTCTGACAGAGATATTCGATCACACCGAGAAGCAAGGCAGGATATGCGTGATATCGTTCCATTCCCTGGAGGATCGTATAGCGAAACACCTTTTTAGGGATATGGAAAGGACCGGGAAGGTCAGGATCGTGACAAAAAGACCGATAGTGCCTTCCGAGGAAGAAAAACGGCAGAACCCCAGATCAAGAAGCGCGAAGTTAAGAATAGCGGAAAGGGTATAATGAGAACACATAGAATGGTCATAATAGGTCTGGCATTCACTTTACTCTCCGTATGCTATGTCCATCAGCGCGTGGAAACGCTGAAGGCCGGATATATGATGCAGGACAATATCCGGCGTATCTCCCAACTGATTGACCGTAACTCCAAGTTAATGTATAATCTATCAAGATTGGAGTCTCCCAGATATTTGCTTACTTCCCTGGACGGGGAAGATATTATCTTCGCTAAGCATAGGAGCATCCAGACGGGCAGCTACAGGCTCGCTCTCGCGTCGACGGGTGTTGCCGTTACGGAGAAGAACGTTTTCGGCAGAATGCTCGACGCGTTCACTCCGATCGCCGAAGCTAAGTCCCGCTAAAAAAAACAATTATTTATAACAAGGCACATCCGGTATGCTCAGAACGCGCCGTTATTTTGTTGTACTTCTTATCATGTCCCTTTTTGTATCCCTTTTTGCGCGTCTCTTTTATCTTCAGATCATAATTAAGGACAGATTTATCGCCTTGGCCGACGGACAGCATTCATCGGCGCATCGGATAGAGCCCCGGCGCGGCGGGATCTTCGACGGTCATATGGACCCATTGGCAATAAACTTGGACGCTCCGAGCATTTACTGCAATTCACGGGAGATCGCGGATCCGGAAGGCACTGCCGGGATCCTTGCGGGGATACTGGAAATAGATAAGGATACACTTTTCGAAAAGCTTTCCAGGGATAAGGCTTTTGTCTGGATAGAGCGGAAGGTCGCCGAAGAAGAAGCCGCGGCGGTTGTCGGTACGGGTGTCAAGGGTCTTTACATTGTGCAGGAAAGCAGAAGGAACTATCCCAGCGGGAAACTGGCATCACACGTCATAGGTTTTGCGGGAACGGATAATACGGGACTGGAAGGGCTGGAGCTTATGTTCGACGGGCAGCTTAAAGGCGTCCCCGGCGAACGCCGTTCGTTACGCGACGCTAGACAGCGTACGGTCTTTTACATTGAAAAGGAATCGGTTCCTCCTAAGAACGGATCGGACATCATCCTGACCATAGACAGCGTTATCCAGTTCATAGCGGAAGAGGAGTTATCCGTTATGGCGGAGAAATACCGTCCCGAAAGCGCGTCGGTCATTGTTATGGAACCGGATACAGGACGCATACTCGCCCTTGCCGGCTATCCCGATTACGATCTTAACGATCATGGACGGGCCCCGAAAGAACATATCAAGAACACGGCCGTAGCGGATATGTACGAACCCGGCAGCGTCTTTAAGATAGTGACCGCCAGCGCCGTCATTAACGAGAACGCGGTCGGTCTGGACGAGGAAATATATTGCGAGAACGGCGTATATTCCGTGGGAGGACGGATCCTGCACGATGTGCATAAATACGGGAAACTGCCCTTTCTTGAGGTCATAGCCAAATCAAGCAATATCGGGACCGTAAAGGCCGCGCAAAAACTCGGGAAAAAGCCCTTATATGATTACATAAAGAGATTCGGGTTCGGAGAGTTAACGGGGATAGGCCTTCCCGGAGAAGCCTCGGGTATCTGCCGGCCTCCTTCTAAATGGAGCAAAAGTGATATGACGACCATTCCCATAGGCCAGGGGATCGCCGTTACTCCGATCCAGCTTGTCTCCGCCGTTAGCGTTATCGCGAACGGCGGATATTTAATGACCCCCCGTATCGTCGATAAGATAGTGAACTGGGAAGGGGATATAAGTAATGAGTTCCGGACGGATGTTAAGCGAAGGGTACTAAATAGCGAAACTTGTGATAAAATGAAAGACATTATGGAAGCGGTCATAAACGACGGGACCGGAAAACGGGCACGGTCAAAAAAATACCGGCTTTGCGGAAAGACCGGGACAGCTCAGATGGTAGATCCCGCGGGAGGATATTACGCGGACAGATACAATTCGACCTTTATCGGTTTCGGGCCGAAGGAAAAACCGCTTGTCAGCATAATAGTGACCGCGAAGTATCCCAAAAAAGCCCATTACGGTGGGACCGTTGCGGGTCCGGTGTTCAAAAATATAGCCGAAAGAGCGCTTCAGTATCTGGCGTCAAACCCCGGAACTGCGGAAACGGAAGGAATACAATAAGCGATATGACGGAGACCGATAAGATCATAAAAAAAATGAACGACGCAGCGGGGGAGATAAGAACAGACTCGCGTCTGGTCTCGCCCGGTGATGTTTTTGTCGCGATAAAAGGCTGTCATCTTGACGGCAACAGGTTCATATCCGAAGCTCTGGACAGAGGAGCCGCGTGCGTTGTATGCGAACGGTCGAGGGCCGCGATATATGACGGACAAGATGAAAGGATAGAGGTAGTCAGGGACAGCCGCGAGACCCTCGGTGAATTGGCCAGGATCGCGTTCCGGGACCCGTCGAAGGATCTTGTTACCTACGGGATAACGGGGACCAACGGCAAGACTACAACGGTATATCTGATAGATAGTATCCTTAATATGACCGGCAGGGCCAGCGGGTTCATGAGCACCGTAGCGGTCAAGAGCCGGGGCAATTCCCTGAAACCATCCGAAATGACAACGCCCGATGTGATATCGGTCAACAGAGAATTAGAGGCGATGCTGCGCTCGGGTAAGACACACGCGGTCATCGAGATATCCAGTCACGCGTTGAGCCAGAAAAGGACAGCGGAAATAAAACTGGATATTGCCGTATTTACGAACATCACCCCCGAGCATCTGGATTATCACGGCAGTATGGGGCCCTATCTTGAGGAAAAGGCCAAGATCTTCGACCATTTGAAGATCGGCGGGTTAGGCGTGATAAATGCGGATGATGTTGCCGTAAAAAAAGCGGCCCGGTGCAGAGATCTTTTCCGATGTATTACGTTCGGTATCGGAGAAGATGCCGAGATAAGGGCCGAAGCGATAGAATACAGCGAAACGGGAACGCGGTTCATATTGAATGCCGGAAAACACGGCAGCGTTCCTATGAAAATAAGCATGCTCGGTGCGCATAATGTATATAATGTGATGGGCGCCGCGGCATGTCTCGTTGAAAGCGGGATCAGCCTGGATGAGTTCAAAAAGGGAGCGGAAAGTTTTAAAGGTGTTCCCGGCAGGCTTCAGGAAATATCTTCGGACGCGCCCTTCAGGGTCTTTGTGGATTACGCGCATACCCCCGTCGCTCTTGAGCAGGTATTAGGTGCGCTTAGAAATATCGTTACCGGTAAACTTATATGTATGTTCGGATGCGGTGGAGACAGGGATAAACAAAAAAGGCCGCTTATGGGAAAGGTCGTTTCATCAATGGCAGATGAGGCGGTAGTGACCAGTGATAATTCCCGGACCGAAAAGACCTCTGATATCATAGGGCAGATAACAGACGGCATGTCGGATGGCTGCGTATATACCGTGGAAGAGGACCGCGGGAACGCCGTTAAAAAGGTCTTGGAGAAAGCGGGCAGAGGGGATATAGTTATTGTTGCGGGCAAAGGACACGAGAATTACCAGATCATAGGGAACAGGCGTTTTCCTTTCGATGATGCTGAGATAGTAAAAGGTATATTGAAAAATATGGGTTTCGCGGTCAAGGTGTAGAAGGAAACTTCGGAAGAATAGGGGCGCAGGAAGTGATAGACCTAAGATTGAAGGATCTGGCGGACGCGGCGGGCGGCAGGATACTCCGGGGAGCGGGGGAGCAAAGCGTTAAAGGTATATCTATCGATTCTCGGACGGTGAGAAATGGAGATATGTTCGCGGCCGTAAGAGGGAAGAATTTCGATGGGCATGATTTCGTGAAAGAGGCGTTGGATAGGGGAGCGTCCGGCATCATCGTATCCCGCAAAATGCCGCGGGATATCATGGATATGTGCGGGGCCGTTCTGGAGGTCGGTGAGGTTACGCCTGCCGCTGCGGACATAGCCGGTGAGATCAGGAAAAGGATGAACGGCAAGGTCATCGCCGTGACGGGCTCCAACGGAAAGACCACGGTAAAAGATATGCTGTCGTGGCTTCTTTCCGGAAAAGATAAGGTGCTTGCCAGTAAAAGGTCTTTCAATAATATCATAGGGCTGAGCCTGACATTGTTCGACGCGGAACCGTATCATGAGACCGCAGTGCTGGAACTGGGGACGAATCATCCCGGCGAGATGGCGGTATTGGGGCGCATTGCCCGTCCGGACGTAATAGTCATAACGAATATCGGCAGAGCGCATATGGAATTTTTTAGCAGCAAGGAAGGCGTGCTGAAAGAGAAGACAGCTTTGACAAAATACCTGCGCCAAGGCGGCAAGATCTTTGTCAACGGGGACGATCCGCTTCTCCGGGATTTTGGGGATAGCCGTGATGACGTGATATCTTTCGGGATGTCCGGATGGAACGATATGAGGATAGAGGATGTTTCCCGCCGGGACGGCGGGTATCGGTTCCGTTTACAGGGAAAGAGTTATTTTTTTCCGCAAGACGGGCTCCATAACGTATATAACGTATCCGCGGCAATTGCCGTTGCTCTGGATTTTGTCGGTGAGAGCCCGTCCATAGAAGAGAGGGTCCGGACGGTCGCGCTTCCGCCTATGCGGCTCGAGAGAGTAACGGCCGGAGGAATAGATTTCATAAACGATTCTTACAATGCCAATCCGGATTCTTTTAAGTGCGCGCTGGACGTTCTTTCTGAAAACGCCTGCAAGGGCGGCAGGGTGGTCGTCGCCGGAGATATGATGGAAATGGGAGAGGAGAGTGAAGCCGTTCACCGGGAATTGGGAAGACGCATAGCCGAGAGCGGGGCGGATATGCTTGTGGCGGTCGGCACATGGTCGGATGTTACGGCCGAAGGCGCTTTAGCGGCGGGTATGGATAAAGGCAGAGTGACCGTGGCCAAGGATCACGGCCATGCGGCAGAGATAATAAAGAACAGGATCTCGGAAGGATCCTGTGTGCTTCTGAAAGGGTCGCGCGCGGCAAAGATGGAGGACATACTGAAATGTTTTATGACATATTCTATCCGCTGAGAGACCTATGGTTCGGATTTAATGTTTTCCGGTATATCACGTTCCGCGCGAGCATGGCCGCGGTAACGTCCTTTATCATATGCGTGATAATGGCTCCCGCGGTGATACGCGTACTGCAGAAAATGAAAGCGGGTCAGTACGTAAGAAAAGAACATGTGGAGGGCCTGTATGACCTTCATAAGCATAAGGAAGGGACCCCTACTATGGGAGGCCTGCTGCTGATAATGGCCGTTGTGGCGTCAACCGTTATGTGGGGACGGCTTAACAACGATTATGTAATTCTCTCACTTGCGGGTATGGTCTGGTTAGGGACCATCGGGTTCATAGATGACCTTCTTAAAATAAAGAACAAGAGCGCAAAAGGAATAAGGGCGCTGAACAAGATCCTGGGGCAGTTGTTCCTTGCGGTGATAGTGGGGCTTTTTGTCTTTAAGGGGAAAGGGCTGGGAGGGGACCTGTATCTGCCTTTCATGAAGAATGCGGTATGTAACCTGGGCATCTTCTATGTGCTGTTCTCGTTTTTGGTCATAGCCGGAACCTCCAACGCGCTTAATCTGACTGACGGATTGGACGGCTTGGCTACCGGATGCATGGTATTTGTTGCGCTGACCTTCGCGGCAGTGAGCTATCTTACGGGACACGCCGAGATAAGCCGGTACCTGCAGATATTCTATCTGCCGGGCGCGGGAGAACTGACCATTTTCTGCGCGGCGTTGGCCGGAGCGAGCTTGGGGTTTTTGTGGTTTAACAGCCATCCCGCTACGGTTTTCATGGGGGATACGGGATCGCTGGCGCTCGGGGGAGCTATTGCTATAGTGAGCATACTGATAAAGAAAGAGATATTGCTCCTTATAACGGGGGGTGTTCTTGTGGCGGAAGCGGGCTCGGTCATACTGCAGGTCCTGTCCTTCAAGATCCGCGGAAAAAGACTTTTTCTGATGTCACCGCTGCATCACCATTTTCAGATAAAAGGGATGCATGAGTCGAAAATAACGGTACGCTTCTGGATAATAGCCTCCATCTTGGCTCTGGCGAGCCTGATGACGCTGAAGGTGAGATGACGGATGATGGTAGGGGCACGGCATGCCGTGCCCCTACGATTCACTGTTCACTGCTTACGAATCACGAGTCACGAATCACGAATTACAAATTACGAGTCACCGTTCACTATTATGATAGATCTCAAAAATAAAAAAATACTTATATTAGGGCTGGGTGTGAGCGGCTATGCGGCGGCGTTATTCCTCCTGAAAAAAGGATTTTCCGTTAAGGTAAGTGAAAAAGCCGGAGAAGAAGATATCGGAGGAAGGATAAAAGAGCTCGGACGGTATGGTCAGTTCGAATATGAAACCCGAGGGCATACCGGCGAGTTCTGTTCTAAAGCGGACGTTGCGGTGATAAGTCCCGGAGTACATACGAAAGAGCTGTATGACGCGGGGGTGCTCCCGGTCGGCATGCCGGCCATAGGGACATTGGAGCTCGGGTATATGTACTGCGTGTCTACTGTTGTCGCCGTGACAGGGACCAACGGAAAAAGTACCGTTACCGAACTTATCGGGCATATGATCAACGCGTCCGGTAGAAAGGCAGTTGTATGCGGGAATATAGGTAATCCTTTGATAGGCGAAGTGGCTGGGCTCTCTCCCCGGGATATCGCGGTGGTTGAAGTGAGTTCATTCCAGCTGGGAACGATCGACTCGTTCAGGCCTCATATAGCGGTCCTGCTCAATATAACAGAGGACCATTATGACAGACACCGCGGATACGAGGACTATAGATCCGAAAAATTCAAAATATTCGCCAATCAAAACGGCGATGACTGGGCGGTGATAAATGCTTCTTTCAAGGGCGATGAGGAGATAGGAAGGATCAAGAGCGGAATAGTTTATTTCGGGAAAGGGAAGCATCGCGCGGAGGTGTCGCAGAAAGAAGTAAGCATAAACGATGAAAGCGGCGCGAACTGTTTTTCCATAAAAGAAAAAGACCTGTCTTTGTCAGGGATACACAATATGGAAAATGTGGCGTGCGCCGCTATAGTAGGGTGGATCCTGGGCATTAGCGCGGAGGTGCTGGTCTCCGCTGCCGCGTCTTTCCGGCCGCTGAAACATAGGACGGAAAAGGTGGGTGTATATGAGGGGATCTGTTTTATAGACGATTCCAAGGCCACCAACATAGACGCTACGAGACGTGCGGTAGAATCGACTGACGGTAAAATAATACTTATAGCCGGGGGACGGGATAAGGGAGGGGATTACAGGTCCCTTACATCTCTGATAAAAGAGAAGGTCAAGGCTGTTATAGTCATAGGAGAGGCGCAGACACTTATTAAGGAGGCGTTCGGCGGTGTGGTCCCCGTTATATGTTCGGCGAATATGGCGGATGCGGTAAGAGTGTCCGCGGAAAGAGCGTCAAGGGGAGATATTATTATGCTTTCACCTATGTGTTCCAGTTTTGATATGTTTTCCGGGTATAGGGAACGGGGCGATGTGTTCCAGCGAGAGGTAAAAAAACAGGCAGGTAAGGACATGTCCGCATGATAAAAGATTCCAAGATGATATTGTTCTCGGCCTCGATGCTCTTGATGCTTGGTATAGTCATGATATATTCATCCAGCGGGATATATGCGTACGGGCGTTACCATGACAGCTTATTCTTCGTAAAAAGACATTTGTTCTTTCTTCTTTCAGGCCTGGGGGTCGCGGTGCTCCTTATGTCCGTAAAACCCGGGGCTATAAGAGAATATGCTCGACCCGCGATGCTAGCGGTCATACTGCTTCTGGTATTAGTGATGGTCCCGGGTGTAGGAACGATGGCCGGGGGAGCGCGCAGATGGATACGGTTATTTGGTTTTGGGTTCCAGCCGTCGGAAGTCGCCAAGATAGTGATGGTCCTGTATCTGTCAGATCTTATCGCCCGTAAAGGAAATCTTATACAGGATGTTTACAAGGGGTTCATCCCGTCTTTTTTTGCCGTGGGGTTCATCGGAGGTCTTGTCCTTTTAGAGCCGGATATGGGGACATTTGTCGCGATATTGTTCATCGGAACGGTCATGCTGTTCTCCGCGGGAATAAAGGTCGGGCATCTTTTGCCAATAGTCCTGGGTATGATACCGGCTCTGATATGGGCCGTCAAGAGCAAACCGTACAGGATAAGCCGTATTCTGACCGTTGTGAACCCGTGGAAAGATGCTCAAGGGGCGGGTTTTCAGCTCATACAGTCTTTCATAGCTTTGGGGTCGGGAGGATTGCTCGGAGTGGGGTTGGGGGAGTCTAAACAAAAACTTTTCTACCTTCCCGAATCGCATACGGATTTTATTTTTTCCATAATCGGGGAAGAACTGGGGTTCATGGGAGCGGCCGCGACGATATTTCTTTTTGCCGTGCTGGTGTGGTACGCGTTCAGGATATCTTTCAAGATAAAAGAAAGATTCGCGTCATCCGCCGTATTCGGGCTTGCGACAATGATAGCGTTCGAGGTGATAGTGAATATCGGGGTATCGTCCGGGATATTGCCGACAAAAGGTCTGCCGCTTCCTTTTATCAGTTACGGCGGAAGTTCGCTTGTATGTCATATGGCCGCGGTGGGGCTCATATTGAACATGGCGCGGGAAGCGGAGTAGGGTTTGTGGGGTTTGTTGCGTTTGTAGAGTTTGTCGGGTTGTATTGACTGATGTGAAAATGGTTACCCGATCGGCGGGTATTCTGGGCTCAGACAGTCCTCACCCCGTTGTTTTGCTTTGCAAAACAAAGCAGCGGGGTTGCGGAACTCGCCTAGAATACCCACCCGATCAGGTAACGAAGTTATTGTCGTGACCAGGACTATACGTTGGATGGAGGGGAAGAGCTCGGAAGATACTGGACATCCAGTCCGCTAAAGCGGACTGAGAAGAGCGGGTATTCCGGAGAGCTAGAAGTCAGAAGACAGAAGTCAGAGGACGGAGACGATATTGGACTATGGACAATTGACGATTGACCATTGTCTTTAGCGACAAATAGGTCAGTATTGATGGATTCGCATAATGGTCAATAGTCCATGGTCAACAGTCAATGGTCTATTGGGACTTTCGACATTTAGACTTTTAAACTGTTTTGGTCTGGCAACTGGTAACAGGTTTCTGGCAATTTACTTAAAAGACCTTTAGACCTTTAGACTTTTATACACAAGGATATATTAATGAAGATCATTATCGCGGCGGGAGGTTCAGGCGGACATATCTTCCCGGCGGTGGTCCTGGCCTCGGAACTAAGAAAAAAAGGAGTGGAAGATATCCTTCTGGTCTCCAGCAGACGCGATCTGGATAAGAATATACTGAAAGAATACGGGTTCCCCAGTTTTTTTCTTTCTATAAACCCCATGCCTTTGGGGTTTTATCCCCTGCGTATACTGGTGTTCGCGATGAAATTCATGTTGGATATAGCGGTATCATTTTTTATTATTCTTCGGCAACGTCCTGACGCGGTGGTAGGTTTCGGCGGATATTCTTCCGGGGCGGCCGCTGTCGCGGGGAAGGTCCTGGGCATACCCGTCATAATACACGAGCAGAATTTATCTCCCGGCCGGGCAAACAGGATATTGGGACGTATCGCCGATGTTATTGCCGTGAGTTTCGAAGGGTCAAAAGAATATTTCAAAGGACGACCGGGACGCGTACGATGTACGGGCAACCCCCTGCGGGTGGATATGCTCATAAATGACAGAGGATCCGCCGCCGCGGAGCTGGGGATGGACCCCTGTAAGTTCACGGTCCTCGTTATGGGGGGCAGTCAGGGATCTTCCTTCCTGAATAAAGCCGCGTCTGAAGCGGCCCTCTGCGTTAAACGCGCGGCCGGAGAAGGCGTGCAGTTCCTTCACTTGACGGGGAAAAAAGATCATGACAGGATAAAGGAGTTCTATCGTTCCAACGATGTCGAGGGAAAAGTTTTCTCTTTTATGGAAAGGATCGACCGGGCTTACTCTGTGAGCGATCTGGCGATCTCGCGTTCGGGGGCCGCCGCGGTGTTCGAACTGGCTTATTACGGTAAACCCATGATCCTGGTCCCGTATCCGCATCCGAAGAACAATCAAAGATCGAACGCCGCTGTTTTTTTCGGGGCCGGTGCCGCGGTATACAGAGAAGAGCCCGATATCACCGGAGAGTCCCTCGGTGAGGACATATTGGGACTTTTGAGGGACAAGGAAAAGCTGCGCGTTATGGCCCTTTCCGCCGCGAGACTGGCCAGACCGTCAGCGGGTCCTGACCTGGCCGACGCGGTCATCGGCGAGGCTGAAAAAAAACGGGAAAAAAGAAAAATGAGGAATAAGTGAAACATATACATTTTATAGGCGTAGGCGGTATAGGTATGAGCGCGCTGGCTAAGATAAGTATAGCCGGCGGAGATAAGGTCTCGGGTTCGGATATAAGGTCGAACCCGCTGATAGAAGAATTGTGCGAACGCGGCGCCAAGGTGTACGAGGGGCACGCCTCTTCTCATATCCCGGAAGGGACTGAGATGGTAATAGTCTCGTCTTCGATAAAAAAGGATAACCCCGAGCTGATGGCGGCTTTGGACAAAGGGATAACCGTCCTGCCGAGAAGTGAATTTCTCGGAAGGATGCTGGAAGAAGCAGGGTCCGCCCTGACAGTTACAGGCACTCACGGCAAGACCACGACAACGGCGCTTATCGCTCATATACTCGAGACGTCCGGATGGGACCCTACCGTTATTCTCGGAGGGGAGATAGGATCCATCGGAGGTAACGCGAAAAAAGGTGCCGGGGATATGGTCGTTGCGGAGGTCGATGAAAGTGACGGATATTTTCGGAACATACGGTCACACATAGCGTCCGTTACGAATATAGAAAGAGAACATATGGAAAATTACAAGGGATGGGACGACCTCTTGAACGCGTATAGATCGTTTTTGAACAATATTTCAGAAGGAGGGGCGTTCGTTTTCAGCGGAGAGGATGAGGCCATTAAGAACATACTGCCCGCCGCGGAAAAAGTAAGGAAAGTCTCGTTCGGGATAAAAAAGGGATGCGATATTACCTGCTCCGGAGAGGTCTTCGACAAAAGTATCGAGTTCGATCTTATCGCGAAAGGAAGCAATATGGGAAGAGTGATCTGCCCGCTTTTGGGAAGACATAATCTTATGAACCTTTTGAACGCGTCGGCTGTTTGTCTGGAAGCGGGGGCGGGTATGGAAGATATTGTTTCGGGAGCGGGATCCTTTAAGGGAGTAAAGAGAAGATTCGAAGAAGTGGGCAAGGTAAAGGGTGTCCGGGTGATAGAAGATTACGCGCATCACCCGACGGAGATCAAGGCTGTCATAAGGGCCGCGAAACAGGCCGCGCCGGGAAAAGTGACAGTTGTTTTTCAGCCTCACCGCTATTCAAGAACAGCTGACCTAGCCGAGGATTTCACCCGCTGTTTTAACGAGGCGGACAATGTGATACTAACGGATATATATTCCGCGGACGAGGAAGGCCTTTTAAATAAAATATCGGTCAAGGATATATTGGACAGGATGGATAGGGGAAGGTTCTCCGTGCTGGAGATGCTGAGTAAGGAGGATATTCCCGGAGCGATGCCGGGACTTACCTCGCCGGGGGATATGGTCCTCATTCTCGGTGCCGGGGATATCAGGGAGATCGGTCCGGGAATAGTCGCTAGCATCGGAGGGCAGGCGTAGAACAATGACAGAAAGACCATTTTTCGGACAATTAGAAAGACTGAGCAGAAAATACGGCGGCAAAGTGCTGTTCGGCCGGCCCATGTCGCTTTACAGTACAATGAGAGTAGGAGGAAAAGCCGCGGCGGTATACCTGCCTTCCTGCGCCGAAGAACTGATACAGCTTTCGGATATACTTAGGCGCGGAAACATAAGATCGGAGATCTTGGGCAGAGGCAGTAATGTCCTTTTCCCGGACAACGAGTTCAATGCGGTCGTGGTGATCATAAGAGAAGGCGTGTTCTCTGAAATATCGGCCCGGGGACAGCACCTCGTCCTGGGAGCGGGGGTGAGGCTTGAATACATGATAGCAGCGTGCCGTGCGGAAGGCCTGGGTGGGGCTGAAGGTCTGGTAGGTATCCCCGCCACGGTAGGCGGTGCCGTAAGAACGAACGCCGGATATAAAAGAGATATCGGCAGTATGGTCAGAAAAGTGTTGGTGTGGAGCGAAACGCGCGGAGAGAGATGGCTGGAGCAAAAAGAGATGGGATTCGGATATAGATGTTCGGGCCTTGAAAAAGGGGATATTGTCCTTAAAGCGGAATTCGAATTTGAGAGATGTTCCAGAAAGGAAACGGATGAGAGACTGAAAGCGTATTTTTCGGAAAAGATGGAAAAGCAGCCTTTACTAGAGAGAACGCTCGGATGTATATTCAAGAACCCTCAAGGCGATAATAGGTCCGCCGGAGAACTTATAGAACTGAGCGGGATGAAAGGCTCGAGGTCGGGCGGAGCGGTGGTCTCCGAAAAACACGCGAATTTCATCGTCAACGAAGGGAGCGCCACGGCCTCTGACGTGAAAAAGCTCATGAAAAAGATAGAGAATGAAGTAAAGAATAGGTTCTCGGTAGAGCTTTACCCCGAGATCATGATAATGAAGGACGCGGAATATGAAAAATAACGGGATGGAAGCGCTTCGAGGCCACAGGATAGGTGTTCTGGCGGGAGGGCCTTCCAGCGAAAGGGACATAAGTCTTAAAAGCGCCCGCGCGGTGTTCGGCGCGTTCCAAGAGCTTGGCCTCAACACGGTATTGATAGAGGTAGAAAAGAACGGTTCTATAAGGGATGAGGAAATTTCGGGTGTTACCGTAGCTTTCATAGCGATGCACGGGAAATACGGGGAGGACGGGACCGTCCAGTCCATACTGGAGGGGAAGGGTATCCCTTATAGCGGGTCGGGTCCCGAAGCATCCCGCATAGCTTTCGATAAAATAGAGACAAAAAAAAGACTTCATAGCGCCGGGATAAAGATCCCCGAATATGAGATCGTACGGTCAGAAGAACACATCGTTTCCGGCGAGATCGGTTTTCCGTGCGTAATAAAGCCCGCGAAAGAGGGGTCTAGCATAGGGCTGTCCTTTGTTCCCTCGGAGGAGGGGTTAAAGGAGGCCGTGCGCGAAGCGTTGAAATTCGGGCCGGACGTTATCGCGGAACGGTATATATCGGGCCGAGAGATAACGGTAGGGATACTTGACGAAAAGGCCCTGCCCGTCGTAGAAATAGAACCGGAATGCGGCACGTATGATTTTCATTCCAAATATACCTCGAGCCGGACAAAATACATAGTGCCCGCCGGGCTGACCGAGGAAGCATACGGGATGGCTCAGGATGCGGGGCTTAAGGCGCACAAAGTGCTCGGATGTTCCGGGTTCTCCAGAGTGGACATGATAGCTTCGGCGAACGGAGATATGTACGTTCTGGAGGTCAATACCATACCGGGGCTTACCGAAAGAAGTCTTCTTCCGATGGCGGCCAGGGAAGAGGGTATAGATTTTTCCGAACTATGTGTTAGAATGCTTCTTACGGCTCTTAGCGCGGGATGAGCACGGCAGCCCGGGATAAGCCGTAACATTATCCTGACAAGGAGGAAGAGTGGCGAGAAAAAAAAGCAAAAAAAACGGAATGGCATCGGGTCTTTTTGAAAAGGTCCGGAGGAACAGGGGCGTGCTGTTCTTAGTTATCGGCGCGGCTCTCCTGATAGGCATGGGATCGGCTGCCGTAAGGACGGTTCTGAGCAGCGGGACTTTTGAGATAAGAAAAGTGACCGTCAATAATATAAAAGGCTACTCGTTCAATGAGGACGAGGGGAAGATACGGGAACGGTATTTGGGGCGGAACATTTTCAGCATCGACCTTAAACAGACGGAAGGCCTGATACGGAATGATTTCGGGCATTTTAAAAGGGTCGAAGTCCGGAGGATACTTCCCGATACGCTTTATGTGGAGATAATATCCAGAGAACCTATAGCGGTGATAGATTCTCTGGGAGGGGTGATCATAGACAGAGAAGGTTTTGTCCTGGACATAGGGAACGAGCCGAAGAACCTTACCAAGATCATAGGAGTGAATTTTATTTTCAAGTCGCCGGCTAAAGGAAGCATTATCAGCAATAGGAATTTGGACAAGGCGCTTGTTCTGCTGAAAGCCGTTGACGAGATCTTCAGCGGAACGAGGACGGAGGTAGACAGTATTGATGTCTCGGACAGCAGGAACACGACTCTTTCCGTGAAAGGCGTTTTGATCAAAATGGGCGCGGACAATTTCCGTTCTAAACTTGAAAAACTGAGGGAGATCATTCGGGATCCGGATATGGACATAGTCGACATGAACTATATCGATCTCAGGTTCGATGATGCCGTATTATCCCCCAGATAATGGTAACAAAACAAGGACGTTCGATGGGTAAATATTTTGCGACGGTGAACATCGGCAGCACGAATGTCACGGCCGTCTCGGTCAGATGGAACCGGAGCGGTGATTATGCCATAGAGAAATTCTCCAGGGTCCCTTCCAGAGGGTTCCTCAGGGGAGCTGTCTCTGACTCCGGAGCCGCGACCGATACGATCGGAGAGGTCATAGGACGGCTGGATACCAAGGGGATAAGAGATGTATACGCGGGTATAAGCTCTTCCTCCTTGGGTCTCACGAAAGGGATAGGTACCGTACTCGTGTCTAAGTACGGCAGGGAGATATCGCGTTTTGACATTAAGCGATGTATCAAAATGGCCTCTATCGTAAAGATGCCTATAGAGAAGGAGCCCATCCACCGCATAGTGGCCGGGTTCGCGGTTGACGGGGAAGACGGTATTCATGATCCATTCAACCTTGAAGGGATCAAGCTGGATGCCCACGTGAACGTCGTAACGGTAAATTCTTCCGTCATAAGGAACATGCAAAGGGTCATAGCGGATTCCGGATCCGTTCCCGCGGGGTTCATTTTTTCGGGACTGGCTTCGGCTTATAGGATACTTTCGGAAGAGGATATGCAGAAAGGAGCTATTTTTCTGGCTATCCGCAGGGACCTTCAGGAAACGCTCGTGTTCAACGACGGCATATTGTGCGGAGTACGCGTATCGCACGGCGGAACCGAGGAGATGATGTCAGGAGAGGCGGGTGTACAGGAAGAGGCGCTCCGGACGCTTTATTCGGATACCAAAAGTTTAGAGGGATGGGATAAAGTCCGTAAGATCGTTGTCTTTTTTGAGGACGCGATGACGGAAGAATTTATAGACGCGGCGGAAAATGTGTTCAAGCTTCCCGTGAAGATCGGGAACTGTTCGGTCCGTCCTTTCGAGAAATTGCCGCAGGATAGGGTTGGGTACGTAGGCAGTCTGGGTATGCTGGACTACTTATACTCCGAACGCCTAAAGGATAGGAGGAACACGGATCTTTTTAAAGGTGCCGCGGATAAGATCATCAATTTTATTGACAGTTATTTCTAAGTTCACCCATTCGCCGGTGCTCCCCTCGCTTTGCTCGGGACACTGCCGTGCCGGGTCGATAGGGAACCCTTCGGGTTCGCTCCCCTCGACAAACTCCCCTCGGCTTTGCTCGGGACAGGCGGGGCAGGCAGGGCAAGCCCTTCGGCTTCGCTCAGGGCAAGCCCTTCGGCTTCGCTCAGGGCAAGCAAGCTCCGGTCTTTAGCCCGGGGTATCGGTAAATTGACGGATATTGCCAAGTTCTCAAGCCCATCTTCAAACTGCACCTTGTTACGATCCTTCTAATGGTTATTAAACGCATTAAGCGCGTTTTCGGTCCGTCAGATCCGAACGGACCTCTGCTGTCCCCGGGGATTTGAAAGGCCCGGGATAATCCTATTTGACATCAGAGGAAGATTATGATACTTTTAACCATTACTTCTGCATATATAGGTGTTTAAGCAGGGCTTACTCAAAAAGAACAAGGCGGTCCGTGATGAAGCTGGGAGTATTCGGGTGCGGGAATATGGGCGGAGCGATAATACGCGGGTTGATCGACAAGGGGACCCTACGCAAGGAACAGGTCCTGCTTAACGATAAGGATCCCCGGAAAGCCCAAGTTCTGTCCCGGGAAACAGGCGCCGAAGCGATGAGTATCAGGGAGATCACGGATAAGAGCGATGTGCTGCTGCTTGCGGTCAAACCTCAGGATGCCGGTGGCCTTTTGGAGGAGATCCGGTCTTATCTTTCGGGACAGACAATAGTATCGGTGATGGCCGGAGTAACAGCCGGTTCTATAACAGAAAAGATCGGTAAAGAAGTGCCGGTGGCCCGTGCTATGCCCAACATGGCGGCGTTCATCAAAAGGAGCGTTACGGGAATATCGTTCAATGACAAAGTCCAGGACAAAAACGCTATTATGACCATATTCGAGAGCGTAGGAACTGTCGTTGAGGTCAATGAGGACGAAATGGACGCTGTTACGGCGCTCTCCGGCTCGGGACCCGCGTATCTTTTTTATCTGGCCGAGGCTATGGAGAGTGCCGGAAAAAATATGGGTATGAATGCGGAAACCGTCAAGAAACTGGTCACTGAAACACTGACGGGAGCGGGCGAGCTGCTCGCTGTCTCGGGCGCGGATCCCCAGGTGATGATAGATAAGGTAGCTTCGAAAGGAGGGACCACGGAAGCCGCGCTCAAGGTATTCAGTGACCGCGGGATACGTGACGCCGTTAAAGAAGCTGTTCTGAAAGCGAAAGAACGTTCGGAAGAACTTTCGGGAGGGAAATAGATGTTCATATTGGGCGAAATGATAAAAAGCTTTGCTCTTCTGATCTCTCTTATTTTTAACATAGTATACTTTCTTCTGGTCATACGCATAATACTTTCCTGGGTGGGAGCGGATCCATACAGCGAGATGGTAAGCATTGTCTATAGGGTGACCGATCCGATATTGGCGCCGCTGAAGAGACTGCCTTTGCAGGCGGGTATGATGGATTTTTCGCCTATCGTAGCGTTCCTGCTGATCAGCGTGGCAAAAAATTTTATAGTCAATGTCCTTTACCACTTGGCCGCAAGGTTAGGCTGATGAAGCTGGAGATAAGAGTTACGACAGGAGCTTCCAGGGAAGAGATCGTAATTAAGGAAGGGAAGACGAGGGTGTATGTCAATGCTGCCCCGGATAAAGGAAAGGCGAACAAAGCTGTTATAGCGCTTTTGGCGGAAGAGTACGGAGTGAGAAAGAAGGACGTGATCATAGTTAAAGGAAAGACATCACGGAAAAAGTTAATAGAGATAGTTGGGCGATAGACCATAGCTTAGGCGCTTTCTTTAAAAGATATTTAAAATATGCAGGCTGTTGTCTACGGTCTATGGTCTAATATGGTTTTTGGATCGCGTAACATTAGGTGTAAATATGAATAAGATAGGTATTATCGGCGGCAGCGCGCTTTATGAGATGAAGGGGATGAAGATCTTGGAGAAAAAAAAGGTCAGCACTCCTTTCGGGGAGCCGTCCGATGAACTCGTTTTCGGGGAATTAGGGGATAAAGGGGTCGTGTTCCTGCCCAGGCACGGCAGAGCACACAGCATATCGCCTTCGGAGATAAATTTTCGCGCCAATATCTACGCGTTAAAAGTGATCGGTGTTGACAGGGTGATATCGGTATCCGCGGTGGGAAGTCTCAAAGAAGAGATACGTCCATCGGACGTTCTTCTTGTGGACCAGTTCGTGGACCGGACCAACCAGGGAAGGCCGACGACCTTTTTCGGTGACGGTATAGTGGCCCATGTGTCTATGGCCGATCCCGTATGCGGTGAATTGCGGCAGAGCATACTGGATAACAGCCGCGGGACGGGTGCGAAAGTGCATGAAAGAGGGATCTATCTGAACATGGAGGGTCCCGCTTTTTCTACCAGAGCCGAATCGGCGCTTTACCGCAGTTGGGGTATGGACGTTATCGGTATGACGAATATGCAGGAAGCGCGCTTGGCAAGGGAAGCGGGGATGTGTTACGCTACGATCGCGATGATAACGGACTATGACTGCTGGAGGACCGGAAAAGACGCGGAAAGCGTTACTATAGAGATGATAATCAGGACTGTGGCAAAGAACATAGATACCGCCAAGAAGATATTGTCGGCAACCATAAAGCATATGCCCCAGAAGCGTTCGTGCGTATGCGGCAGGGCGCTGGAGAACGCGATCTTTACACCTAAAGAGCACGTGCCTCAGACGACATTAGACAGGCTTAGGCCCATCATAGACGGATTTATTTAAGTGATATCCATAAGAGGACGATATGTCGGAGAAGAACGGATATAAAGATACGCTGAACCTGCCTAAGACCGGGTTTTCAATGAAGGCCAATTTGCCTCAAAGGGAGCCGGAGAGGCTTAAGATATGGGAGGAGAAGGAACTCTACCGCGAAATTATCGGCAGAAGAAAGAACTCGGGCAAAAGTTTTCTTCTGCATGACGGTCCGCCTTACGCCAACGGACATATCCATCTGGGGCACGCGCTCAATAAAATACTCAAGGATATGTGCGTAAAATATTTTACAATGCGCGGGTATTACGCGCCGTATGTCCCCGGATGGGACTGTCACGGTCTGCCTGTCGAACATCAGCTGTTCAAAGAACTGAAAATGACAAAGGACGATATCGGGCAGGTGGAATTCAGGAAAAAAGCCTACACATACGCGATGAAATTCGTGAAGATACAGGCCGAAGAGTTCAAGCGGCTTGGGATACTCGGGGATTGGGACACGCCTTATCTTACTCTGACCAAAGAGTACGAGGCCGGTATTCTTGACGCATTGGCCGACCTGTATGAGAGAGGGTACATATACAAGGGGTTGAAACCCGTTAATTGGTGCAGTAAGTGCGAGACCGCTTTGGCGGAAGCCGAAGTAGAGTATGAAGACAAGGTATCCCCGTCGATATACGTAAGATTTTCGGCGGATGCCGAACTGAACGGGAAACCGGTGCATTTTGCCGTATGGACGACCACGCCGTGGACGCTGTTCGCGAATGCCGCGGTAGCGGTCCATTCCGAATTCAGTTATTCCATGGTCGAATCCGACTCGGAGGTTCTCGTTATAGCCGAGGACCTCGTAAAGAACGTTATGGATAAGAAGGGTCCGGAAAAATACTCGGTAGCGGGAAAATTTTCGGGGAAGGCGCTCGCGGAGAAATATAAAGAACTGAGACATCCTTTCCTGGACCGGGCGGCGCTTGTCGTAGAAGCGGATTATATCACGAAGGAGGACGGGACCGGATGCGTTCATATCGCTCCCGGACACGGACAGGATGATCATGTTGTCGGTAAGAAATACGGACTTCCCGTTATTATGCCGGTCGATGACAGAGGGAAATTCAAGAAGGAAGCTGGTATTTTCGCGGGGCGCGACGTAATAGAGGCGAACGGTGATATTATCAAGGTTATGGAGGAACGCGGCACGATGATATATGCCGGAGACACCAGTCATTCTTATCCCCATTGCTGGCGATGTAGATCCCCGATAATATTCCGCGCTACCGAACAGTGGTTCATGAACGTCGACCACGAAGGGCTCCGGGAGAACATAAGCCGGGCTATCAGGGAAGATGTGAAATGGACGCCGAAACGGGGCGAAGAACGTATAGCGGCCATGGTAGAAGGCCGGCCCGATTGGTGCCTGTCCCGGCAAAGGTATTGGGGCGTTCCTATTCCGTCCTTTAAATGCGAGGCGTGCGGGAAGACCTTTACGGATGCCGGTGTTATTAAAAAGGCGGCCGCGCTTACCCGGGAAAAAGGTTCTAACGCGTGGTTCGAAAAGAGAATAGCGGACCTTATCCCGGAAGGGACAGTATGCGGGCATTGCGGAAAGAACACATTTGTCAGAGAAAATGATATCCTGGATGTATGGTTCGATTCGGGGGTCAGCCACAGAGCCGTGCTCCGGGCCAGAGAGGAGCTTTCATTTCCCGCGGATCTTTATCTGGAAGGTTCCGACCAGCACAGAGGATGGTTCCAGTCGTCGCTCATAACGGCCATGGCGACCGAGGGGAGACCTCCTTACCGCGAGGTCCTGACACACGGTTTTGTCGTTGACGGTGAAGGTAAAAAGATGTCGAAATCAACGGGCAATGTCATAAGCCCGCAGGAGATAATCAGTAAATACGGGGCCGATATCTTACGGTTATGGGTCGCTTCGAGTGATTACGAGGTAGATATAAAACTTTCCGAAGAGATATTAGAACGGCTTGCCGACGGTTATAGAAAAATGCGCAATACTTTCAGGTTCCTTTTGAGCAATCTGTATGATTTCGATCCGGATAAGAACTCTCTGGAACGCGCGCGGATGAAGGAAATAGACAGATGGATGCTTTCGCAATTGGCCGGTCTTATAAAGGATGTAACGGCGTATTATGATACGTGGGAATTCCATAGGGTCTACAGGGCGGTTTACGATTTCTGCGTTTATGAAGTGAGCTCGTTCTATATGGATGTGCTTAAGGATACTTTGTACATATTGAAGCCTGATTCGGCCGAGAGACGTTCTCATCAAACAGCGATCTTCCGGGTATTCCATGTCCTTGACCGGTTGATGGCGCCGATGATGCCGTTTACCGCTGACGAAGCATGGGGACACATAACATATAAAGGAAAAGAAGAGAGCGTTCATATGTCGGACTGGCCCGCGCAGACCGAAGATCAAGACCCGGTGCTGGACGCGAAATGGGAGAGGATGCTGAAAATACGGAACGCGGTGATGAAACATCTGGAGAAAGAAAGGGAAAAAGGTGTTATCGGGAGTTCTTTGGAGGCGGCGGTGCTGCTTTTTTCCGAAGAAGATGAAATGAAAGGGTTCATCAAGGAGAACAGCGGATTGCTCCCGGGAATATTCAAAGTATCACAGGTCAGAGGACAAGACACGGCCGATAAGAATATGTCAGATATCCCGGATATGGGCCTTAAGATAGGGGTCATTAAGGCCGACGGAGAAAAATGTTCGAGATGTTGGAATTATGATGTAAGCGTCGGGGAGAATAAAGATTTTCATGATTTATGCGAACGATGCTATAATGTTCTGTCAGAAAGGAGAGGTGCAGATGGATAAGAAAAAGAACGCGGGTTCAAAGCCCTTTAAAAAACAGGAGCTTGTAAATATACGCAAGGGGCTGGTAGTAGAGAAGGCGCAGATCTTGCAGGAACTGATCAGCATCAAAGGGGAATCCCTGAGCAAATCCCAAAAGGACGCCTCGGGAGATCTGTCGGGATATTCTTTTCATATGGCCGATATGGCAACGGATCTTTACGACAGGGAGTTCTCTTTGGAGCTCGCCGAAGCCGAAAGAGAAAGGCTGTACGCGCTCGACGAGGCCATAAAAAGGATAGATGCCGGCAGTTACGGAAAATGTGACGCGTGCGGCGGAGCCGTATCAAAACAGCGTCTTAAAGCCATGCCACAGGCGGAGTATTGTATCAAATGCCAGGAGAAGGAAGAAAGGTCCTCAGAAAAATAACCGGCTGTTTTACGGCAGCGTCGGCCATATGCGTTCTGGATCAGGTATCCAAACATCTAGCCGTAAAGACCATGCGGCAGGGGGATAGTTATCCTCTTATCAAAGGAATGTTCCACTTAACGTTTGTCCGGAATACCGGCGCCGCTTTCGGCATGCTCAGCGGCAGTCCGGGACTATTCGTTCCCGTGTCGGCCGTTTCCATCCTACTTCTTATCTTTCTTTTGACGGCGAAAATAAAAAGACTTACCTCGACGGAACGCGCCGCGCTTGCCCTTATTCTCGGGGGAGCCGTAGGAAATCTTATCGACAGGGTCCGTTTGGGATATGTAATAGATCTTTTCGACTTCAGGGTCTGGCCGGTCTTTAATATCGCGGACAGCGCTATCAGCATAGGAGCGGTGCTTCTGATGATAGCTATTGTCAGAGGAGAGAAAAAGGGGCCCGAATACGAGGAGAAGACGGCCCGTTGAACGGCGGAGATACGCATGCATAGGATACTTTTTCAAATAGGGACATTGACGGTGTATACATACGGTATGTTCCTGGCCGTTGCGTTCGTTATATCGGTCCTTTTTATCTTGAAGGACGCTAAAAAGGAAGGGCTGGATCCGGGAAGTATGCTGGATTGCGTTGTCATCATACTTTTGAGCGGCGTACTGGGAGGCCGGCTGCTCTTTGTCGCGATAAACTGGAAAGAATATCTTTCGTTCCCGGGAAGGATACTGCTGCTGCATGAAGGCGGACTTGCCTTTCAGGGAGCGCTTGCGGGAGCTGTTGTCGGGGGACTATTCGCCGCCAGGGCAAAGCACATCCCTTTTTGGAAAGGGGCCGATGTTTTCGCTCCTTACATAGCTTTGGGTCAGGCTATAGGCCGTATCGGATGTTTTTTTAACGGTTGTTGTTACGGAATACCGTCGGACAGCGGGATAAGGGTGCTTTTTCCGGGACATGGAACGGAGCGTATACCTGCGCAGCTCTATTCAAGCGCGCTCTTATTCGGTCTGTTCGCGCTGCTAGTGTATGCCGGGAAAAAAAGGCGGTTCCGGGGTTTTTTATTTTCCTTATACCTGAGGTCCTACGGGGCGCTTAGATTCTTTATGGATCTCATGCGGGATGATAATCCGGGAGTATTGGGCATGATGAAACTTTCACAGATATTGAGCCTTGTTATACTGTCGGCCGGAGCGGGGTGTTATTACTTTTTAAAAAAGGGAGCGTCAGAAAATATAGATGGAAAAGATCGAGTTCATAGTTGAGCCGCAAATGGCCGATGAGCGCATAGACAAGGTCGTGGCTGTCCGGCTGGGAGCGGAGTATTCCCGTACATATGCGAAACAAATGATAGATAAAGGTCTTGTTACCGTCAATGACAGTAAGGTCAAACCCCGGTATTCGGTATCATCGGGGGATAGGGTCGTTATGGAGCTTTCTCCCGCGGAAGATCATTACGCGGAGCCCGAAGAGATATCTTTGGAAGTGCTTTACGAGGACGCAAGTTTTATCGTGTTGAACAAACCCGCGGGGATGGTCGTGCACCCCGGTTCAGGCAACAAAAAAGGGACGCTTGTGAACGCGCTTCTTTTTCATTGCGGAAAAATGGCAAATACGGGAGATGAGACGAGGCCGGGTATAGTTCATCGTTTGGATAAAGATACGTCGGGGGTAATAGTCGCGGCCAAGACAGAACGCGCCTTAAGATCTATTTCTAAACAGTTCCTGGCCAGGACGGTGAAGAAGACATATATCGCTTTAGTCAAAGGAAAAGTCGAGCTGGATAACGGGATCGTGGACGTTCCTCTGGCAAGAAGCGTGATGGACAGAAAAAAAATGGATATAGACATGGTATCGGGTAAAGAAGCCTGTACCGTTTATCATGTGATCAAGCGGTATGAGAAGTTCACGGTCCTGAGGTTAGAGCCTAAAACGGGAAGGACGCATCAGCTGAGAGTGCACATGAAGCATATCGGGCATCCGCTGCTTGGTGACGCGAAATACGGATACCCTCAAGGTATGCCCCGGCAGGCATTGCATGCCGAGAGCCTGAGGTTCTCTCATCCGGACACGGGTAAGGCCATGGAGTTTACCGCGCCGGTACCCGAGGACATGAAAAAGGTGGTAAGAGACGAGGAAGAGAGAATTAAGGGTTAAGTGGGAGAACCAACTTCCGCATGCCAAGGATATGGGGACATCCTCCCGAAGGGAAGTGTCCCCTTTGCAAGGGAAGCATTTAACGTTACTCGATATACCTTATATTCTATACTAAAACAAACTCCAAGGAGCTTCAATGGATTGGAAAATAGGAGGGTCTCGTAAAGCCCTCAAAGGCGAGATCGTTGTTCCTCCCGATAAGAGCATATCTCACAGGGCCGTTATGTTCGGAGCGATCGCGTCGGGAGAATGCAAAATAAATAATTTCTTATCGGGTGAGGACTGTCTGTCTACGCTCAACGCGTTCGTTTCCATGGGGGTAGACATAAAGCGCGAAAAACTTTCGGTCATAGTGAAGGGCAAAGGGCTGAAAGGGTTGCGCGCGCCTTCAGAAGACCTCTACCTCGGGAATTCCGGGACGTCGATGAGAATAATCACGGGGATATTGGCCGGACAGGGTTTCGATGTGTGTCTAAGAGGAGACGCGTCTCTCGCGGGTCGGCCCATGGAACGCATTTTGGGGCCTTTAGGCCGGATGGGTGCGAAGATAGATTCACGCGGAGGATATCCGCCTCTTTGTATATACGGCAAAAAAGGACCTCTTCTTCCTATGCAATATGACATGCCGATAGCCAGCGCTCAGGTAAAGTCCTGTATACTTTCAGCGGGTATGTACGCCGAGGGAAGAACCACCGTCACGGAAAGATTTCTTTCCAGAGACCATACGGAAAGGATGCTTGAATTCTTTTCCGCGGATATAGAGCGGAAAGGGCCGGCCGTATCCATCGGAGGAGGGAGAGAGTTGGTCCCGCGTGATGTGGATGTGCCGGGCGACATATCCAGCGCGGCGTTCTTTATAGTAGCCGCGCTTTTAAGGGACGGATCCGACGTGACGCTTAAGAACGTGGGGCTTAACCCTACGAGAACGGGTATTTTAGAGGTACTTAAGCGGATGGGCGCGCGGATAGAAGTATTCAATATGACGGACGGTCTTGAACCCTGCGGGAACATACGTATAGTATCGTCCGGGCTCAAGGGAACCCGAGTGCGCCCGGAGGAGATCCCATCATTGATAGACGAAGTTCCCATACTAATGCTTGCGGCGTGTATGGCCGAAGGCCGGACCGAGATACAAGGCGCGTCGGAGCTGAAATTCAAGGAGAGCGACCGTATAAAGAGCATGCAGGAGAACCTCCGCGCCGTCGGCATCGCCGTAACGGAAGAGAAAGACGTTATTGTCATAGAGGGAAAGAAAAGGGGCATCGTTCCTTCCGTTGTCAGGAGTTTTGGAGATCACCGGATAGCTATGACAATGGCCGTTGCGTCACTTTTTTCCGATAAAGGCCTGACTGTTGAGGACGTGGACTGCGTTAATACCTCCTATCCCGGATTTTACGTGGATCTGATGAAGATCAGCGGGCGCTAGGGGGCGGAAACAGTTTTTAGTATATACTAAAAACTGCAAACACTTCAAAGAGACAGTCTTAGAAAAAGCCCATATTAAAATAAAAAAGTTTGACTTTAATTTTGATATCTGATACTATCTTGGTAAATCACGACAGAACACCGTTTATTTCTATTAAGAAAATAATCCTATCTATTTTTAAAAAGGAACGGTCAATATGATAAGAAAGCGATTAGAGACTTTTTTTGACAATATTCTCGGAATGTTCTCGAGCGACATGGGCATTGATCTGGGGACAGCCTCGACTTTGGTATATATCAAGAACGAGGGGATAGTCCTGTGTGAACCTTCCGTTGTCGCCGTCGAGGCGGGAACGACCAACGTGCTTGCCGTGGGCGAAGAAGCTAAGCGCATGCTGGGAAGGACCCCGGGAAATATCGTAGCGATACGTCCGATGAGAGACGGTGTTATCGCGGACTTTGAGATAACCGAATGTATGCTGAGATATTTCATAAAGAAGGTGCATAACTCGCGAAGGTTAGTGAGGCCGAGAGTGATCATAGCGATCCCTTCGGGGATAACGGAAGTGGAGAAAAGGGCCGTTAAAGATTCGGCGCTTCACGCGGGAGCGAGAGAGGTCTTTATGCTGGAAGAGCCGGTAGCCGCTTCGATCGGGGTAGGCCTTCCGATACAGGAGCCGTCCGGCAACATGATCATCGATATCGGCGGAGGAACGACAGAAATGGCCGTCATATCCCTGGCCGGGGTTGTGTTCTCCAAATCTATCCGCATAGGCGGGGACGAGATGGACGAAGCTATAATCAACTATCTGAAACGTACCTATAATCTGATGATAGGAGAGAGAACGGCCGAAGAGATAAAGATCACCATCGGATCGGGATATCCTCTGGACGAAGAGATGACTATGGAAGTGCGGGGACGCGACCTTGTCGCGGGTCTTCCTAAAAAGATAACGGTAACAAGCGAAGAGATCCGGGAGGCTCTGGCGGAACCTATTGCTCAGATAATAGAGGCGGTCAGGATAACCCTGGAACGCACTCCTCCGGAACTTTCGGCGGATCTTATAGAAAAAGGGCTGATACTCGCCGGAGGCGGGGCGCTGCTCCGAGGAATAGATAAACTTGTGGCCGAAGAGACCGGCCTTCCCGTTCATATAGCGGATGATCCTTTGACGGCGGTAGTCTTGGGAACCGGAAAGGTATTAAGCGAACTCAAATATCTTAAAAGATTGACCATTGCGCGCAGTTTGCAGCAATGATCCGTGAATGAATCGATGTGCCTAGGATCAATAAAAAAGAAAAGCCCCGTATGTTTGCCGCGTTGCTTATCGCGGCGATAGTGATATTCCTTTCTCTTCCGCCCGTATACACTTTCATAAAAAGATCAACGATCTCCATGGTTTCCGCCCCGTCAAGGTTCTTGAGGGGTGCCGGTGTATATTTCCGCAGAAAAGCTGATCTGGAAGAGGACAATCGTGTCCTGAGAAAAGATCTCGCGGAAATGTCATTGAGGGTGGTTCAGTTCAAACAGCTTAGGGAAGAGAATACGCGTCTGAGAAAACTTTTAGAGTTCAAGAAGACATCGGGTCTGAATACCGTCTCCGCGGGGATAATCGCGAGAGATCCCAACGATTGGGTGGGAACGTTCGTTATTGACAAAGGAAGCAGGGATGGAATAAAGAAAGATTCCGCCGTGTGTTCTTTTCAGGGGCTTCTTGGCAAGATCGCGGAGGTGTCGGAGAGCACTAGTTCGGTCATGCTGATCAGCCATCCGTCCTTTAAGTCCGGAGGAAAGATAAAGAATACGAGCATAAACGGCATCGTTACCGGGGCGGGTAAAGGAAAAGCGAATATGCTGTACCTTCCCGTAGACGCTGAAGTGAGGACGGGCGCCATCGTCCTGACATCGGATTACAGCAGTATATTCCCTAAAGGCATAATAATGGGACGGGTCACCGAGGTCACGAGAAGTAAGACCGGCATGTATAAACGCGCGGGAATAGAGCCCTACGCGGATCCGCTTGCTCAGGAAGAAGTGCTGTGCGTCAAAGAGAACTAACAATGGAATGTTTGTCATCTTTTAGCTTTTCAATATGAAAAAGACCGTGTCTCTATATGTCCTTCTTGTCCTCGCCGCGGTATTGCAGACAACATTTTTCAAAGGGTTTCCCTGGATGCCCGACCTGATGATACTCTTGGTGGTTTTCTCGGGTATGTTCCGGGGCGTAGCGGAAGCCATGATATTCGCTTTTATCGCCGCTTTCATGCGCGGAAGCCTTTCTTTCGGGACTCTCGGAACGGATATTTTTATTTTTCCTTTGATAGGAGCAATGGGCTTTTTTGAGGGACGGATATTCTACAGGTATAATCCCATAGCTCAGGCCATGGTAACAGCTATAGCCGTCTGCGTTGTCCTGGCGGCGCACATACTTATCTTTAACAGAGTTTACGGTAATGACGCGAGTGTGCTGAAAGAGCTATTGATGAGTTGGAGAACTTTGTCGGCAACCGTGGCGTGCGCGCCGATATGCTTTTTCATATTGAGCAGAGAGCTGGGTTTGGAAGACAAAAGGGCGGGTCTATAATCCATGAGGATCAGGATATTTTCTTTAGTCCTGGGAGTTTGTATGCTGGCGTTATCAGCGGGACTCGCGTATGTACAGGTATTCCGTCACGAGAAATACAGGGTAATGTCGGAAGAGAACAGGCTTAAGGTCGTGCCTTTAATGGCCCCCAGAGGAAGTATCTCCGACCGAAACGGTAAACCTCTGGTCAAGGATATCCTTTCTTTTGAAATTTCCGTAATATACAGCAGGATAAAGAACAAAGAGGCTCTGACAGAATTTCTCAGTTCTTCTTTGACGATACCCGAAGAAGAGATCCTTTCCCTTTTAGCGGAAGCAGGGAAAGAACCTTACGTCACTTCATGCCTCGCGCAGAACGTCGGAATGGAAAAAGCCATACAGATAGAAGAATTGTCCGGGGAATATCCCGGCCTTTTCGTGGAAGTGTCGGCAAAAAGAGAGTATCTTAAGGGGCGATCTGCCGCGTCCGTTTTGGGTTATATCGGGTATATCAACCGCTACGAATTCGACAAACTCAGGACTTACGGGTATAAGATAAACGACCGAATGGGAAGGGACGGAGTCGAAAAATACTACGATGATTATCTTAGGGGAAGGCACGGGGGAAAACAGGTAGAAGTGGATCATCGGGGCCGTGAAGTGAATATGTTGGGATTCAGAGAACCCTTGCCCGGAAAGGATCTAAGGCTTACGATAGATATAGACCTTCAGATGTATTGCGACAAACTGCTTGAAGGTAAAAAGGGGGTCATAATCGTCATGGATCCCAATACGGGAGAGGTCATAGCCATGGCCAGCGCCCCGGGATACGATCCCAATGTGTTCATAGAACGTTCCGGAGAAAAAAGCGTAAGGGAGCTGCTTAACTCCCGGGATTATCCTCTTTTGAACAGGGCCGTTTCCGGGGTTTACCCGATGGGTTCGGTATTTAAAGCGGTAACGGCGATAGCGGCCCTGGAGACAGGGACCATCGTTCCGGGAACGGAATTTTCATGTTCGGGGCAACTGACGTTGGGGAAGGCGGTATTCAACTGCTGGCGTAAGAACGGACATGGAACGGTATCTCTGCTTGAGGCAATAAAAGGTTCGTGCAATGTGTATTTTTTCAGGACGGGTCTTTTACTGGGGGGAGAGAAGATAGCGGTATTCTCGAAAAAATTAGGGTTAGGGGAAAAGACCGGCATAGACCTCCCCGGAGAAAAGGAAGGGACCGTGCCGTCGGCCGCTTGGAAAAGCAGGAAGCTGAACCAAAAATGGTATAAAGGTGATACGGTGAACTATTCCATAGGGCAGGGATATCTTTTATGTTCTCCGCTGCAGGTCGTGCGTATGATGTCCGTATTCGCTAACGGGGGTCAGCTTGTCTCGCCTTTTCTTGTGAAGGATATCGGCGGGGTCAGGGTCAACGCGCAGAGATCCGTGGATCTGGGGTTTTCTCGGGAGAATCTTAATGCGGTAAAGGAAGGTTTGAGAAAAGTCGTTAATGATGTTCATGGGACCGGGATGAAAGCTAAGATCGAAGGGATCACTGTAGCGGGCAAAACAGGGACCGCGCAGACATCCAGAAAAAGCAGTCACGGATGGTTTTCCGGCTTTGCTCCCGCCGAAGACCCTAAACTGGCCATTGTTGTTTTTGATGAATACGGAGGGCGCGGAGGATATTATGCCGCGGAGACAGCGGGAAAGGTTTTTCAGCGCGCGGCGGAATTAGGGCTGCTTTAACGAACACGGATATACATGAAAAAAGAAAAACTCGGCAGGATGGATAAAATATTATGCGGCGCGGCGGTCCTGGTTTCCGTGCTTGGGATCGCGTTCGTATATTCCGCTACCAGCAGTCTTGCGGGCGGCGGGGGGATCAGCGCCCTTGTCATAAAACAGACCGCGTGGGTGATAACGGGTCTGTTCATACTGCTCGTGATCTCGAGAATGGATTATCTGAAAATACTTGATCTCGGGTATGCGGCATACGCTCTGAATATCGCGGCGCTGATATTATTGCTTCTCTTTGGCGGGGAAAGGTACGGCGCGAGAAGATGGATCACTTTGGGCCCGGTATCTCTGCAACCCTCGGAATTCGTGAAGATAACGGTCATCTTGGCGCTGGCGTATTTTTTAGGGGAAAGAAGGGAGAAGATAGGATCGCTGGGGACTTTTATCAAAGCGCTTCTCTTGGTCCTGCCGGCGGCATTACTGATATTCATGCAGCCCGACCTGGGAACGGCGATAGTGCTCGCGCCTATAGCCTGCGCTATGTTATTCGCCTGCGGGGCCCGCGTAAAACATCTGGTATCCGTAATGTCCTTAGGTTTTTTCAGTTTGCCGGTACTCTGGCTGCTGCTTAAGGATTATCAAAAGAACCGTCTGCTTGTTTTTATAAATCCGAACCTTGATCCTTTGGGGGCCGGGTATACGATAATACAGTCCAAAATAGCCATAGGGTCGGGCGGTATTTTCGGGAAAGGATGGCTCAATGGTACGCAGAATTATCTTAGGTTCCTGCCCGAACGCCATACGGATTTCATCTTTTCCGTGATCGGTGAAGAATGGGGTTTCATAGGAGCGATGATGCTTCTGGGCCTTTACGCGGTCATCATATGGAGAGGGATAAAGATCGCGCATGATGTGCCTGACATCTACGGGAAAGCGATAGCTGTCGGGGTCGTTACATTGATAGCGTTTCAGGTAATAGTCAATGTCTCTATGACCATAGGGCTGATGCCTGTTGTGGGCCTCCCTCTGCCCGCGATCAGCTACGGAGGGTCCAATACCATAGTCACCTTTCTCGGCATAGGCCTGCTTCTGAGCATCAGCAGGAGAGTGCATAGGTGAGGGATCAGAAATCAGAAGACAGAAGTCAGAAGACAGAGGTCAGAGAGAGAGCAGTTTGAAAAGTTAAAAAGTTTTAAAGGTTAAATAGTTCGTAGCGGAAGGAGAAGCGCGAGGGTAGAGAAAGAGTCAGAGTGTCAAAGTGTCAGAGTGTCAAAAAGTAGTGAACGAATCACGAATCACGGATCACGAGTCACGAATGGGGCATCGGTCAATACGACCCAATAAACTCTACAAACTCCACAAACCCGACAAACCTATATGCTGTGCTCTATGCGCTTTGCCCTATGCTATTTTTATTACCAAGCACCACAAGGAACTCATGAATGACAAACTGAAAGACATGCTTACCAGAGTCCGGAAACCCGGCAGGTATATAGGATGCGAGACGAACAGTGTCCGGAAAGAACACGGCCCGGGGATGACGTCGGTCCTGCTTTCTTATCCCGACACATACGAAGTGGGCATGAGCTATCTCGGTCTGAAGGTGCTTTATCATCTGGTCAATGATATGGCGAGCGCCGTATGCGAAAGAATGTTCGCGCCATGGCCGGATATGGAAGAAGAACTCAAGGCCGGCGGGATGCGTCTTTTCAGCCTAGAAACAAAAAGACCCGCCAATGAGTTCGATATCGTGGGGTTCTCGCTGTCTTATGAACTTACGTATACGAATGTCCTTAACATACTCCATCTGGGAGGGATAAATATCCTTTCTTCCGATCGAGGGGAGGATGAGCCTATAGTTATCGCGGGCGGCGCGTGCTGCAGTAATCCCGAACCGATGAGCCTTTTCCTTGACGCGATGGTCATCGGTGACGGAGAAGAGGCGCTGCCGGAACTTATCAGAGCCTATGCCGAGGCAAAGAAAACCGGGAAAAAAAGACGGGACGTGTTGAAAGATCTTTCCAAAATAAAGGGCGTATATGTGCCGCGGTTCTATGAAGAGACATATGCCGGATCGGAATATAAAGGCGTAAGGCCCGTTGAGAGCGGTGTTCCTCGGGAAGTAGAACGGAGCTTTGTAGAAAGCATGGAGAACGCGTATTATCCGGTCAGACAGCTGGTGCCCCTGGTACAGACCGTGCATGACAGAATGGCGGTAGAAATAATGAGGGGCTGTCCTAACAGTTGCCGTTTCTGCCAGGCCTCGACAATAAACCGTCCCGTACGTCTGCGTTCTCCAAAAAAAATAGTTGATATCTGCCGCAAGACTTACGCTAATACAGGGTATGAGAGGATAGCGCTTCTTTCTCTTTCCAGCGTGAACTACCCGCGTTTAGCGGAATTAGTGGAAATGTTAGCGGAAGAGTTCAAGGGAAAAGGCGTGGGTCTATCTATTCCCTCTCTAAGGATAGACAAAGCCTTCTACGCTATTCCGGAAATGATAGCCGCCGTAAGAAAAGCCGGGTTGACCTTTGCCGTAGAATCTCCGGATCCCGAGATCCGCAGAGCTTTGGCCAAGGAGATAGATCCGACCGTTCTCTGCAGATCAGCCCAAGAAGCTTTCCGGCACGGGTGGCAGAAGATAAAACTGTATTTCATGGTAGGTTTTCCGGGGAGCGGAACGGACGAAGCCCGGAAAATACTTGAATTGGCGAGAACACTATCGGGACTAAAGAAGGATATCTCGTCATCGAGCGCCGAGGTAAAGGTCAGCGTGAACGCCTTCGTGCCCAAGGCGCATACCGCTATGCAATGGCTCGGGATGAAGAACGAAGAAAGCCTGGGAGAGAGCCGGAGAGAGCTTATGAGGGGAAACACCAGAAAAATAAAGGTCGAGTTCAGCGGTATCCGGCAGTCCATATTGGAAGCGGCCATGGCAAGGGGGAACAGAAAGACCTCCCGCGTTATCCACGCCGCGTGGAAGAACGGGGCTAAAATGGACGGTTGGACGGAATTTTTTAACGCCGGAATATGGGATGAAGCCTTTCGGTCGGAAGGCCTCGATATGAGGGGATGCGCCGAGAAGAGATTCAGAACGGACGATATACTGCCTTGGGACCATATAGACATAGGCGTGAAAAAAGAATGGCTGGTTAAAGAGTTCAAAGAAACAGGGTTCAACATGTAAAAAAAAAGGAAACCTTGTTTTTTGACTTTTGCTGAGTTGTTAGGTATTATTGTTGGGTCAAAACGGTAGAGATACCTGTGTAGATATGCAGATACTAGCGGAGGTCATGTATGGGCTTAGCCAAAAATATGTCGCTTGAAAGAAGAAGCGTAAAGCAGAAACTGCTTATTGCGTTCTCTCTGATGTCCATAATCCCTCTCTTGAGCATGGCGTATTTCGTTACGAACTATATATTTCGCGAGATGGAACGTGAAATGCTCCAAGTGTCCATAATAGTCATATTCTCGTTATGGGTATCTTGGATGGGGTATCTTCTGGCAAGGACCATAGTCCTGCCTCTTGTGGATATGGCGAACGAAGTAAAAAAAATAGCGGGGGGAAGGTATGATGCGAATATAACCCTGCGCCGCGAGGATGAACTCGGAGATATAGCCAACGGCGTGAACGAAATGGTAGCCAAGATACGGATGCAAGAAGAAAAAAGAGGCAGCAAGGACGTTATAGACAGGCTTACCGGGCTTTATACTTTTTCGCATATGGAGGAGTGTATGGGAGAAGAACTCAAACGGGCGCAGTATTTTCAGAGACCGTGTTCTCTCATAATACTGAACATCGATGACTGCAAAAAATATTCGAATACTCACGGTCCGGAGATGGCAGAGAAGGCCCTTAAGTCGGTAGCGAACCTCTTGAGCGGTATAGTTCCGCCCGTAGGGACGCTCGCGCGGACATCTTCGGATGAATTCGGCATGTTGCTTCCCGAAAGGAATAAACGCGAAGCGTTGGAGACCGCGGAGGACATACGGAAACGCGTGGAACAGATGGATATTTCGGGTACCCGTATCACCGTGAGCCTCGGTGTAGGGGAGAACCCGATAGACGGGTCGGATGTCAAAGAGGTGGTTTTCAGCGCGAAGAGATATCTGGACAAAGCTAAAAAGAGCGGCAAGAACAGGGTAAACGGGGAATAATGGCAATAAGCTCCGAAAGGATAGATCCCTATGAGAGATGATATCCGCAAACTGCTGTCCGCGATGCCGGCGAACGACGCGTCGGATATGCATATAGGGGTGAACTCCCCTATGCACTATCGTATTGACGGACGCCTGGTGGAAATAGAAGGAAAGGCCCTGTCGGGAGATGAAGCAAGAGACATTATACACAGCCTTCTTACGCCGGAACAATTGGAGAGATTCGAGAAGGATAAAGAACTGGATTTCTCGCTTTCCATAGAAGGGGTAGCCAGGTACAGAGGAAATATCTTCCTGCAGCGGGGCGAAATAGGATGCGCGATAAGACTTATACCTCTTTCCATAAAAGGGATATCGGAATGCGGCTTGCCCGAAAAAGTTGTCGGGAAATTCTGCGAAATGCTTAAAGGGCTCGTTCTTGTGACGGGAGCGACGGGAAGCGGTAAATCCACTACACTGGCGGCGATCGTGGATGAGATAAACCGGACAAGGGATTGTCATATCGTAACCGTCGAAGACCCGATAGAGTTCGTTCACGATAACAATATGGCCATAGTCGACCAGCGCCAGCTGCTGGAGGATACGCATTCTTTTACGAACGCGCTGGTGCATGTATTGAGGCAGGACCCGGATGTTATACTGATAGGAGAGCTCAGGGACGTGGATACCATTCAGCAGGCTATGATAATAGCGGATACGGGGCATCTTGTCCTGGGGACGCTTCATACTTCGGACAGTACACAGACCATAAACCGTATAGTGGATGTTTTTCCGGCGCATCAGCAGAAACAGATCAGAGCACAGCTGTCTTTTGTGCTTTCGGGAATCATATCGCAGCAGCTCGTTCCAAGAAAGAACGGTAAAGGCAGAGTCCTGGCTTCGGAGATACTGGTCGCTAACCCGGCGATACGCAGCCTGATAAGGGACGGTAAGGAGCATCAGATATATTCCGTTATACAGACGTCGCAGAAGAGCGGGATGAAGACCATGAACCAGGCTTTAGCGGAGCTTTATGAAAAAGGCGAGATAAGCGCGGAAGAGGCCATAGGAAGATCGTCGGACGTGGAAGAGCTGTCCAAACTTATTTCATGATCATTGGGAGACGGTGGCAATATGAATTTTGACGGTTCCAAAGAAAGGAAAAAGCTCGGGGACATCCTTATCTCAACGGGGGTCCTTTCGGAAGACCAGCTTCAGAGAGCTCTTGATTATCAAACAAGAGAGGGAGGTCTCATAGGGGAGATACTGGTCAAATTGGGATATGTAAAAGAACGGGATATTGTGCAGGCGCTGACCGTACAGTACGGGTTCCCGTATCTGCCGTTGGAGAATTACGAGCTGAAGAAGCAGATCGTCAGGATAGTGCCTGAAAATGTGGCGCGGCAGTACAGCATAGTCCCTCTGGATATAATGGGCAACATCTTGAGCGTTGCTATGTCCAACCCTCTGAACACCAAAGCTATTGAGGACATAGAGATGATAACCAAGAAAAAGATCCAGGTTTTTATTTCGACGGTTACGTCGATACAGGACGCTTTGAATAAGCTATATCAATAATAACTCTAAAGTCTGGAAGGATCGGTAATGGCATTGTCGCTTACTAAGAGGATCTGTGAATTCCTGGTCAAAAAAAAACTGGTGACCGAAAATGATCTCCGCAAAGCATGGGAGATATGTTCCAAGAAGGGGGGGAGCCTCAGCGAAACGCTCGTTGGGATGAACCTCATTTCAAAAGATGACATAATGACCTCCGTAAGCGAGGAACTCGGGTTTCCCCCGATGAAACTTTCAAGCTTCCATATCGATGAAGATACCCTGAAGATCATTCCGAAAAAGATATCCATCGCGTATCAAATACTGCCGATATCGCACACGGCTGATCAGCTTACCGTGGCGATGGTGGATCCTCTGAACATAATGGCTTTGGACGACCTGAAGGCCGTTACGAACATGCACATAAGTCCCGTTATTGTCGCGGAAGACGATATGCAGGATGCCATACGAAAATATCATGAAAGATCCGCGGATGAGGAGATATCTACTATAGCAGATGACATCGAGAGCGCGAAAATGGAGATGGTGAAAGAGGAAGATGAGAACCTTTCTTCGGGAGACCTTCTGCGCATAACCGAAGAGGCGCCGGTCGTCAAGCTCACCAACATGATACTCGGGCGGGCGGTCAAAGAAAGGGCAAGCGATATTCTCATCGAACCCATGGAGAACGAATCGCGTATAAGATACCGGGTCGACGGTATGCTTCACGTAAGTTACAGTCCCCCCCGCAAATTCCACCAGGCGTTAGTTTCCCGGCTTAAGGTCATGTCCGGTCTGGATATTACCGAGAGACGCTTGCCTCAGGACGGACGGTTCCGGATAAAGATAGAGGACAGGAAAGTGGATTTTCGTATATCTACTGTCCCGTCCAGTTTCGGGGAAAAGGTCGCCTTGCGAATCCTGGACAAAGAACAGGCGGTCATAGATCTCGATAGGCTGGGCTTGAAAGATCGGGACAGCGCGAGGATAAAGGAAGCTAGCGAAAAACCTCACGGTATGATCCTCATCTGCGGACCTACCGGGTGCGGAAAGACGACCACTCTATACGCCGCGATGTGCCATGTGGACGATCCGAAAAAGAACATAATAACCGTAGAGGATCCGGTCGAATACGAAATGAAAGGGCTGAACCAAGTAGCGGTCAACGAGGAAGTGGGGCTTACGTTCGCCAGCACGTTAAGATCTATCTTGCGGCAGGACCCCGACATAATCATGGTCGGGGAGATAAGGGATTATGACACGCTTGATGTCGCTATAAAATCGGCGCTTACAGGGCACTTGGTGCTCAGTACGCTCCATACCAATACCGCCGCCGGTTCCATAATAAGGATGACGAATATGGGGATCGACCCATTCCTTATAGCGGCCTCCGTAGAACTGGTGGCCGCGCAGAGGCTGATCCGTCAACTCTGCAGCGACTGCAAAGAAGCATATGAGCCGACGGATGATATTGCCGGGAAGTTCAGGCTTTTCGGTAAAGACGGAAAGAAGGTCAGAATCTGCCGGCCCAAAGGATGCAAACGCTGTTCTAATACCGGATATCTTGGCCGTATAGGGATAATAGAGTGTATGAAACTTTCACCGGAAATAAAAAAGTTGATCTTTGAAAAGGCCCAAGAAGCCGAGATAGAGAGCGTAGCGAGAAAAGAAGGCATGGTAACACTGAGGGAGAACGGGATAGAGAACGTGTTGGAAGGAAAGACATCGTTGGAAGAAGTATTGAGAGTGACGACAGCGGACAGGGAAACAGCGCAGTGAAGGGGGAGGGATGGAAGTATCCCTTAGGGAAAAGATACTAAAAGAGCTTCTGGATAACGGTCTTGTCGAAAGGGACCGCATCGAGGGTATGCTTAAGAACCTTCAGGAAGAGACCGACGGGGACATTATAAACATGTTCACGGAAAGCGGGATGATATCGGACCAAGAACTTTTGACCGTCGTCAGCCGCGTTATGGGTGTTCCTTTTATCGATGTGTCGAGAATGTCAATGGATCCCGATATCGTGGGTTCTATACCGGAAAAACTTCTCAGGAGGCATCTGGTTGTGCCTCTTTCTAAAATAGGGAACGACATCACTTTGGTTGTCGCTAATCCCGCGGATGTTCTCGCGATCGACGATATAAAGACCATTTCCGGCTGCAATGTGAAACTCGTTCTGTCTACCCGCAAAGACATACAGGAAGCCCTGAATAATTTTTACAGGTCAGAAGAGGATAATCTCACCGAAATGATAGACGAGGAGGAGGAACGCGGCGATTCGGATGTCGAGTTCCTGTCGCGCGGCGATGACGCCGACATGAACGAAATAGCAAAAGAGAGCAAGGCGGCGCCCATAATAAAAATGGTGGACCTGATCATCTCTGAAGCGCTGAAAAAACGGGCCAGTGACATACATATCGAACCGCAGGAAAAAAATCTGCGCATAAGGTACCGAGTGGACGGGCAGTTACAGGATGTGTTCGATCTTCCTAAAAAGAACCAGAACGCTATACTCGCGCGTCTTAAGATAATGTCCAATCTGGATATTACGGAGACCCGGGTGCCTCAGGACGGAAGGTTCCGCATAAAGACGGACAAGAAGGAAGTGGATTTCCGCGTATCGTCCCTGCCGACGAGTTTCGGTAATAAGATAGTGCTCAGGGCTCTGGACAGGAGCAATCTTTCCGTGGGGCTTGAGACCCTTGGGTTCCTTCCCGGACCGCTCGCTGATTTCAGGGAAGCCTTGTTAAAGCCGTTCGGGATAATACTCGTTACCGGACCTACGGGGAGCGGGAAATCAACTACATTGTATTCCATACTCAATGAGATGAATACGCCGGAGAAGAACATCCTTACGGTAGAGGATCCCGTAGAATATCAGGTCGGAGGTATCACTCAGATAGCCGCGCGCCCGGAGATCGGGCTGGATTTTACAGGCGGGTTGAGGGCGATACTGAGGCAGAGCCCGGACGTGATAATGATCGGTGAGATACGGGACCTTGAAACCGCGGATATAGCGACAAAGGCCTCTCTAACGGGACAGCTGGTCCTAAGCACGCTCCATACCAATGACTCTGTGGGGGCGATAACACGTCTGGTAAATATGGGTATAGAACCTTTTCTTATCGCTTCAAGCCTTATCATGGCATGCGCTCAGCGTCTTTTGAGGAAGCTCTGCCCGAGCTGCAAGACGGAGACCAAGATACCGGAGAAACTCTTGAAGGAGATCATGGAGAAATACCCCGAAGCCCGGGAGACAAAAGAGTTTTTCGCCGCAACGGGGTGTAAGAGGTGTAACGGCACAGGTTATAGCGGGCGGTTGGGGACGCTGGAGACGCTTCTCATAGATGATGATATTCGGGCGATGATAAACCGCAGGGAGTCCGAGGAAAATATAAAAAAATATCTTAGGGAGAAGAAGGTCAATACACTGAGGGACAACGCTATGATAAAGTTCATCAAGGGGTGGACCACATTAGAGGAAGTAATGAGGGTAACATAACGGATAAGGAAAAATGTCGGATTTTATCTATACAGCAAAGAACAAGGACGGACAGACCGTAAACGGGGAGGTCCAGGCGCTGGATCAGCCGCATGCTTTGGAAATGCTGCGAGGAAAAGAGCTGCTTGTACTTAAGATAGAGAAGAAAAAAGAAAAAAAAACCTTTTTCCCTTCCTCTAAAAATACCTCGGGAAAAGTCCCTTTGGAAGAACTGGTGATATTTTCCAGGCAGATGGCAACTATGACGGGTGCCGGGATAACGATAATAGAATCCCTTGACACGCTCGCGGCCCAAGTGGATAATCCGCGGATGAAAAGAGTGCTCAAGGATGTGTACAGCGCCGTTAATACCGGGGCCAGTTTGTCGGAAGCGATGGGGAAATATTCCGCGATGTTCTCATCCTACTTTATAAACATGATAAAGGCAGGAGAATCCAGCGGTATGCTGGAAGAGGTCCTTGATAGGGTAGCGATGCATCTTGAAAAGACAAGCGCTCTCCAGAAAAAATTGGGTTCCGCAATGATATATCCGGCTGTTGTAAGCGCTATGGCGGTCGTGATAACTCTCGTTATGATAATCAAGGTCATCCCGGTGTTCGAGGATATGTTCTCGGGACTAGGGGCGGACCTTCCAAAGCCGACGCAGTTCCTTATAGCGCTGAGCAACTGGACCAGGAGCAATTTCGTGACGCTGATGGTGCTGATCGCCTTGGCGGTCGTGGCGTTAAAGGCGTATATGAGGACCGAGAACGGAAAGTACGCGATAGACGGGATAAAGCTTCGTTTGCCCGTATTCGGGACTTTGTTCAGCAAGGTGGCGATAAGTAAATTTACCCGCACGCTGGGCACCTTGGTAAAAAGCGGCGTTCCCATACTAGGAGCACTCGATATCGTGGCGAAGACTTCCGGCAATTTAGTGGTGGAAAAAACCGTATATCAGGTCAAAGAAAGCGTAAGAGGAGGAGAGAGTATCGCATTGCCTATGGAAAAAAGCGGTATTTTCCCGCCTCTTGTGACCCGGATGATCGCGGTAGGGGAAAAAAGCGGTGAACTGGAGATGATGCTGGAGAAAATAGCGGATTTCTATGACGAACAGGTTGATTCAACTGTCGACGGGCTTACCAGTCTTATCGAACCCTTGGTTATAGCCTTTCTGGGTATAGTGATAGGCGGTATAGTCATATGTATGTTCCTGCCGATATTCAAGATGAGCTCTAGCGTCAGTTTCTAGATATTTTGACGCTTTACGTGTCCGGCGGAGCAAAAACGCCGTTCACTTGCAATTCGCTCTTGGCAAAGGTATACTCAGGTTATAGGTGTTTAAAAAAAGAAAGGAGGTGAGAACAATGAAAATGCAGAAATTATTGGGTAAAAAGGGTTTCACATTGGTCGAAATTATGATCGTAGTCGCAATTATAGGTTTATTGGCTGCTATAGCCATACCGAACTTTGTGAAAGCCAGAGAAAGTGCTCAAAAAAATGCATGTATATCCAACCTGAAGCAGATAGAAGGGGCGATGGTGCTTTATAACCTGGATACGGGGGCTAACCCCGCCACGCTCGCAGCTCTTTCCCCGGATTATCTGAAAGCCACTCCGGCATGTCCGGCTAAGGGCACATATGATATTTCAGGAACGAGACCTACATGCAGCACTGCCGGACATAAGCTCCAGTAACACGTACGGTTTTGAGCTGAAAAGGGAACGGTCGTTAACGGCCGTTCCCTTTTTTTTATTTTTTTTTTATTTTTTTATTTTATTTATGTGGGAGTTTGATTACTCGTAAAAACAATGTATACTTCAGGGTAAAGAACTTAGGAGGGGTGCTTGAGAAAAAAAGGGTTTACACTAGTAGAAATAATGATAGTCGTGTCGATACTCGGCGTGATGTTAGCGGTCGCGATACCCAATTTTAAGAGATCCAGGGAAAGGACGCATTTATACTCATGTCTGTCAAATCTCAAGGGTATTGATAACGCTAAAGAGATCTGGGCGATCGAGTCCGGGACCGTCGCGACAGGCGCTCCCGGCTGGGATGATCTTGTGCCGGCATATCTTCAAAGCCAGCCGTCATGTCCGGCGGGAGGGACTTACAGCATAGGGGATACCGAATCATATCCTGCCTGCACGGCAGAAGGGCATCGTCTGGAATGACCGTCCCGGCGCGGCATGTCTTGACAATAGGAAATGTGTATGATAACCTCTCCTATAGAGATATTATAATAATACGATGAGTCCAGGAGAGAATGGACGTGCACCGGCTTTTCCCATGTAATGGCAAAAAATAAAAGAATAACCAATGAGACCGTAGGCCTGGATATAGGAAGCTATTCCCTCAAGGTCGTGTCTTTGGAAAAAAGAGCAGAGACCCAGACCCTCCGTGCGTACAATATTAAGAGTGTTCCCTGGAACATTAAAGAGACCGAGCTTAAAAAAGCGATAAAGGAGCTTTTGAAGGGGGCGGAGCTTTCGCCCTCCGAGGTAAATCTGTCTCTTTCGGGGCCGGATGTGATCGTCAGGTTCGTGAACCTTCCCAAAATGAAGAAAGATCAGCTTGAGAGCGCCTTGGTCTATGAAGCGGAAAAATATATCCCGTTCAGCGTGAATGAGGTGGTGCTGGATTCCATAATAATCGGGGAGATCCAGGAACATGGACAGATGAAGGTACTGCTTGCGGCCGCGAAAAGGGAATTGGTCGATGCGCGTATCCGCCTGCTCTCCGAATTGGGTATCGGCATCAATATCCTGGACATCGCTCCGTTCGCCGTGTACAACGCGTTCATCCGGTCGCATGAGCTTCCCGCGGAAGAAGTAAGCGCGTTCCTCAATATCGGGCATTCTCAGACCGATGTATTGGTGTTCTCGGACGGGATGCCCTGTTTTATGAGACAGATACAGATAGGCGGAAAGAACATAACGGATCTGATATCCAGAGAACTTTCCGTGTCTGAGGATGAAGCGGAAAAGGCCAAATCTGTCCCGGATGAAAGCCTGGGAGACGATGTGCGCGCTATCCAGATACAGGTGATCAAGGAGATCGTGAATGAACTGCATTTATCTTTCGGGTATTTCGAGAACCGATATAATAAGCGTGTCAGCAAAATATATTGTTCGGGAGGCGCCGTATCTCAAAAGGATAAGATAGCGCTGATAGGCAAAGAACTTGGAATGGACATAAAGGGATGGGATCCCATAGGCCGGATAAAATTGGACGAAACGATACCGGAAGAGGAAATACTTTCGGTATCACCGCAGCTGGCTGTCGCTATAGGGCTGGCCTTAAGAACATAAAGTCCGGAGAATACGGGAGGATGAACGTTTTTCATCGGAGGGTCTTACTGTGCTATGATCGAACTTAACCTGCTGCCGAAAGAACTTAGGAAAACCAGGAAAATATCAGTGGAGCTGTCGGACATTCCCGTAGTAAGGATAGCCGTAGCACTGTTCGCGCTGCTTTTGGCAGTACATATTTCGATAGTGCTGTTGTCCGGGAGAAGCAAAGGGGAACTGGACGTTCTGACTTTGGAATGGGGCCAGATGCAGCCGCAGAGAGATCTGATCGGGAAGCTTACGAGAGAGACTGGCGAAGCGGAAAAGCGGTTAAAGGTCATACGCGGAATAGCCGAATTGGGGCTTGATTGGAGCGATCTTCTGAGAGGACTTAACGATGCTGTGATACCCAAGGTGTGGCTTTCGGAGTTCGAGGTCAAATTCGATAACGCTGACACGAAGGGCGGAGTAAAGGAAAAGCTCCCCGTTTCCGTGGGAATAACGGGTTACGCATTGGGAAATTCTCAGGAAGCGACATCCATAGTAGCACGTTTCATTACAAGTCTTAAAAATAACCCGGATTTTGCTGAACCGTTCAAGGAAATAGAACTGCACAATATGAGAGCGCAGGAAGTGGCGGGAAAAGAGGCGATGAGATTCATGCTAGAATGCCGTTTGGCCCCGGACGTATCCGAAATGGCTGCCGGTGTTCAGGACGAAGGGAAAAAGAAAAAATGATCGAGTTAAAAGACCTTAACGCGGCGAAAATAAAAGAGCTTATCAGCGATGAAGGGATGAGGCGGTATATCATCGCGGGCGCTATCGCGCTGGCCGGGATGGTCTACGCCATGACATGCATCATACCCGGGACGTTATTTTTTTTGAAGACCGGAAAAGAAGCGGCGGAGATGAGAACGCAAATAGAGTCGGTCAGCGGACGGGTAAACCGTATTGACGGGATGACCGAAGCATTGGACAAGATCAAAACGGAACTGGAAGGGTATTCGGAAGGATTGCCCGGTCAGAAAGATATTCCGGAATTCCTTGAGGGACTGGCCTCGATAGCCAAAGTTTCGGGGGTCAACATCATAAGTATAACACCTTCGGAACTTAGGTCGGCCCAGGAGAGCGACGGGAAAATATATTACGCGGAAATGCCTATCCGGATATCCGCGAAGAGCGGATATCATCAACTGGCGCAGTTCATAAGCAATCTGGAGAAAGGAAGCAGGTTCGTTTCGATCGAGGACTTGCGTATACAGTATAACGAGGGTTCCCCAAGGCAACACGATATTAGCATGACACTAAAGACATATGTTTCAGGTCAATAGCATGAAGATAAAGCTTACTGTATTATTCTTAGCGGCCGTATGTGTTCCGGCTTACGCGTTCCCGGCGGAGCGCGCCGCTTCGGTCAAAAGGGATCCTTTCGTCCCCTTGGTCGGAGTGAGCGCTGACGTTCAGGTAGAGGGCGGAGCGATCCTTTCGGTTAGCGATGTATCCCTGCAGGGAATAATCAAAGGAGCGGACGGGTCCTATACCGCGATAATAAACGGCGAGATGATGAAAGAGGGTTACGGTACGCAGAATTTCCGCATAAAGAAAATATCGGATAATTCCGTGGTCATGGGCATCGGGGAAGAGGATCATGAGATACAATTATACGAATAGAAAACAGGAGGACCTTAATGACTCTGAGAAAGAATATGTGCGGGGTAGCTGTGATCACAGCGGTGATCTTCTCGCTTACGGTATTTGCTCCGGCGGACCTTTTCGGCGATGTGAATAACCCCGGGGCGGCCGAAGGAATGATCCAAAAGCTTCCCTCGTCCGGGAATATAAGCGTCAATTTCAAGGATGTGGATATTAAGACGGTGCTTCATTACCTTTCCGAAATAAGCGGAGTGGATATAGTGCCGTCCCCGGGGGTTGAGGGGGCAGTGACCATGAGGCTCCGAGACAAACCCTGGGTGGTCGCTTTGGATATTGTGACCAGGAATTACGGGTATGTGTATTCCCGTGACGACGAAGAAGGAATAATACGGGTAATGCCTAAGGATGTGCTCCAGACGGAAGAGCCGGTAACGGTCGTCATCCCGCTGAATTATATGGTGCAGGAGGGTTCTTCGGAAAAAGATCAGAGCATCAAGCAGCTTTTGGACGCCATAAATTCGGTCATAGTATCTGTTGCCGGGGAAAAAGCGACATTTCTCGCGAGCGCGAACGCCATAGTCGTTACGGCGATCCCCGCCCGTATCAGCAGTATAAAGGATATGGTAGGAAGAATAGACAAAAAGACACCGCAGATCATGCTGGAGGCTAAGGTCATAGAGGTTACCCTGGACAAGACCGATGAGTTCGGGGTCGATTGGAACGCGGTAGTTTCCGCCGCCGGAGCGAGAAGGCCGGTAACTTTTCCGTTCTCGAATAATGGGATATTTAAATGGCTCCCGGGTACGCAACGCGAATTTTATCCCGAGATCAACAGAGGCCAAGCGGATACGAATTTTCCGCAGGTTTATAACAGTGATGACGATGGTATCGATGTTACGGCGGCCGCGGTCGCGAACTCGATCTTTTCCTACGGGACGCTTGATTTTAGCCAATTTACAGCTGTTCTTAGAATGCTGGACGAACGGGATGATACCGAGATATTATCGAGCCCCAGGGTGACCACTCTCAACAATCAGGCGGCGGTGATACGCGTGGTGAACAATGTGTTCCTGCAGAAAAGCCAGTCAACAGGTGATACCGGGACCCTGGTGACCGTGGAGTTCGAGAGCGTACCCCGTCAGGTAGGGGTAATATTGGAGGTCACTCCGCATGTCAATGACAACAATGAGGTCACGGTAGATCTGCACCCGCAGGTATCCAGTAATCTCGCGTTCACGGAACTGGAAGTGAGCAATTCGCAGAATACGGTGGCGATGCAGTATCAGTCCCGGGAAGCGGATACGCAGGTCATGGTCAGGGACGGGGAGACGATATTTATCGGCGGGCTGATATCGGAAACCTTGTCGAAAGAAGATCATAAGTTCCCGATACTCGGGGACGTTCTGGGGTGGATACCCTATGTAGGAGGGTTAGTTAAATATAAGCAGGACAACAAAGAAAAGACCGAGGTCGTTTTCTTTGTGACGGTGCATATCATAAGGGACGGCAGGGATACCCTGAATTTCCCGGGCACTAAGGCTCAGTATGATAAGCATTATCCTGGGCAAGGGAGCGCCGAGAACGGCGCAGTGAAGAAGGGCAAAATAAAAGTTTCAAAAGAAAAAGCGGAAGTATATGGGAGAACATCCTCCGCCGAGGGGGACAAAAAGAAGGCGCTTTTTGATTTCAGAAAATAACGACATTTACACGGTCAGGAAAAGGAACGGACGATAATATAGATACCAAAGGGTTTATTTATCAGATCCATAGATGCTCCGAAAGTCCTGTCCTCAAAGCCGAAATGCCCGGAGAAACGGCCGTTTTTTAAGAGCACATAATGATAAAGTTTAGCGCGATATTCCATAAAAAGGGAAATATGGCGTATATTTCTCATCTGGACCTCATGACGGTCATACGCAGGTCCATGCGCCGGACATCGCTCCCCCTGGTCCTTACGGAAGGGTTCACTCCTCGGGTAAAAATAAGCATTCCAAAAGCTCTTAAGCTCGGGAACGAAAGCATGACAGAAGAGATGACGATCTGGCTCGGAGAGCATGTCAGTGTTGAAAAAATAAAGGAAGAAATGAACGCCTGCCTGCCCGAAGGGATAGGTATAGAGAAAATAACAATAGAACATGCTTAACAGAGCGAGAGGTTAAGGGAGGAAATAATGATGGCAGCGAGAAAGAACAAAAAAGAGAATGAGAATACGGGTAACGAGATACTGGTCAATGTCGGTCCGGTGGAAAAACGCATAGCGATACTTCATGACGGCGAACTGGCGGATTTTTTTATGGAAAGAAAGAGTCTCGAACATTGCGCGGGGAGCATTTACAAAGGGAAGGTCAACTCTATCCTGCCCGGTATCGAGGCGGCCTTTGTGGATATCGGTATGGACAAGAACGGATTCCTCCATGTGAGCGATGTAGTAGATATGGCGGCGGCGCTTAAAATGATGCTGCCGGATGAGGATGAGCCGGAGATAAAAGAACCGAAAAGAAGCGGCCCGGTAAAGATAAACAACCTGCTCACTAAAGGGCAGGAGATCATGGTGCAGGTCGTTAAAGAGTCTATGGGGACAAAGGGGCCGCGGCTAACGACGCATATCAGCCTGCCGGGGAGATACTTAGTCCTTATGCCGTTCGACAAAGGCATAGGTATATCCAGACGTATTGAGGACAGAGCGGAACGTAAGCGCATCAGGGACCTTCTCGGAGGGGAAGAACTTATGAAAAAGACCGGGTGCATAGTACGGACCGTCGCCGAGGGCATATCCGAACAGGAATTAAAAAGGGAATTGAGATATTTGATGAACCTGTGGGAAAAAATAAGAATGAGAGCGGAAAAAAAGAACGCGCCTATCACCGTGTATGAGGAATACGGTATAGTGTTGCGTATGATAAGGGACACTTTTACCGAAGACTTCAAACGGCTTATTGTGGATTCCAGGGAAGAGTATAGCCGTATCACGCGTTTTCTTAAAGCGTTCATGCCCGCGTTGAGAAAAAAGGTCAAATTGTATGAGGGAAGGACACCGCTTTTTCAGAAGAATAACCTTGATAAGAGAATAGACGAGATATTCGAGAGGAAAGTGTCTTTAAGCAGCGGCGGCTACCTTATCATTGAGCAAACGGAAGGAGTGGTCGTAATAGACGTTAATACCGGCAGTTTTGTCGGGAAAAGGAGTCTTGAAGAGACGGCGTTCAAGACGAATATAGAAGCGGCCGAAGTGATCCCGCGTCAGCTTATGCTGAGGGATATAGGCGGGATCATTATAATAGATTTTATCGACATGGATTCGAAGGACCACCGCGACAAGGTGTTCAACAAACTGCAGCAGATGATCAAATCGGACAAAGCACGCATAAGCCTGCGCGCCATCTCTCAATTCGGGATAGTCGAGATGACGCGGCAAAGGATGAGAAAAAGCCTGGAGGGCTCTTCACGGGTGGAATGCCCGTATTGCGCGGGTAAAGGCATGATAAAAAGCGTTGAGACGATAGCGATAGAGGCAGTGAGAAGGATGGACGCCATCTTAGGGAAGACCCCCACCAGAAAGAAGACGCTAACGGTAAGCCTGCATCCGGATATAAATCTGGCGCTTGTGTCCGACCAGGCTATCATGCTCAGCGATGTGCAGCGTAAGTATCATTGCAATATAGAGATAAAGACGGATAGATCCCTGCATATCGAGGATATTGTGATAGACGAAAAATGAGTAGAGGAACTTTGGTTTAATCGAGGGGATCAGGTAAACTATAAGTAGACCTATTAAGGAGCCTATCGTGGCTATTTTCTTCGAAAGGACATGCGGAATAAAGCGTGTTTTCGATAAAAAGGGAATGACCCTTGTCGAAGCGCTTGTTTCCATACTTATACTTGTTGTCGTCATAACAAGCATGATGGGGGCGTTCATTGTAGGAAATATGGAGATCAAGAGAACGAAGAACCGGGCAAAGGCCATGAACTTGCTGCAGGACAGAATGGAGTGGGTAAAATCGCAGAGTCCCTTCGTCATAGCGGGATGGATAAGTGTTCCGTTACCCGCGGAGAATGATGTTGACAGCGCTTTCGGCGGGGATGATCTCGTCAACGATACTAGGACCACTACCGTAACACAGGACTCCGATGGGAACCTGATAGTTACCGTATGCTTGAATTGGGAAAAAGCGGCATGGGGGACCACGATGACCAAGGGGACAGTCGGCGATCCGGACCTGGAATTGGTTACGCTTATAAGTTATAAGTAATGACGAAGGAGAGGGTGTGAGAATATCGGAGGAAAAAGGGTTTTCCCTGACAGAAGTGATCATAACCGCTTTTATCCTGACCATGGCCATTGGCGGGATGATGGCCTTTTACACCATGGGGCAGAAAACATGGAAAGACGGCAATACTCGCGCGGATGTACAGAGACAGGCCAGGATAGCCCTTGATGTGATGGTGAGAGGTGCGGGCGGAACAGACGGAATACGCGAGGCTTCGAGCGTTTCTCTGCCGAATACTTCAACAATACGGTATATCAGCGGGATAGACGCGGTTGAAAGGAGTTTTTATCTCAGCGGGACCGATGTTTTTTATGATCCGGATACCGGATCAGGAGGGGACGAATACAAGATCGCGGACGATGTCAGGGCATCTCCCCCGGGTCTTGTCTTTGCGCTTAACGGCAGCGTCGTTACGATCGAGATATATACGGAAGATCAGGTAGCCGGCCGCACGTTGGGCGCCGCGTTATCCACTAAAGTGAATCTAAGGAATTGATCAAAGGGGTCAAAAATGAGCGTTTTGGACAAGAAGGGAATAGCTCTTATGTTAGCGCTCGGAGTGATCGCCGTGATAACGTTGGCGATCGTGGCCATAGTTACGGTCTCGAACAATGAGGTGATCATCGGAAAACATCAAGACGATTCCGTGGGCGCGTTCTATCTGGCCGAATCCGGATTGGAAAAGGCCCGTACACAGCTGAATCTTAATTGGGCGAATACGGCCGACGTGTCGGGAACGCTCGGGGCGGGTTCATATACCGCAAACATATATAATACCGAAGCCGGCGGTGCAGCTTTGCCGGCTGACCTTTTGAGGATCCGTTCTTCCGGTAGCGTGGATAATGCCGCCAGGACCATAGAGGTGGTAATGAAGGATCTTATCCCGCCCGCCCCCGGCAGTATAATTTCCGCTATCGCCACAGAAGGAACATTGTCCATCAAGGGTAATGTTGTTGTTACGGGCGATGTGGAGGAGAACGCCGTTATATCTTTTGAGAACGCGTTCGGAATGCCGAAAACACAGATGGAGGATATCGTCAAATATTATTTTCCGGACACATATTATGACAGAGCGTTCGCTAACGGCGATTCGGCCAGCAAAGTCACATGGGTGAACGGTTCCGGCGACGAATCGACGGTAAGCGATAACGAATGGATAGGTGAAGGCATTTTTATCGTTAACGGGGATTTCCATATTACCGGCGGGACCTTTAACGGGGTACTCTGGGTCGAAGGCGACCTCAGTATCAGCGGCAACCCCGAGATAAACGGGACGATCTTTGTAAAAAGCGGTGTCACCGTGGATACTACGATAACCGGGACAGCGGATGTCACGTTCAGCGAGGAGATAATAGACGACGCGTTCGACACTCTGAGAGAATTGCCGCCCACGATAGAATCCTGGAAAGAGATGTAGTTTATACGACAGCGCGAAGATAGATAATAAGGAAGGGGACGCTTTTGATCCTGCCATAGCACCCCGTAGGAAAGAAAAGGTTAATGCTTGACAATGCTCGTTGTATTTGATAATATCATAAAGCATCCGGGAAGGGTTTCGCCCGGATTTTCTGTATAAGCATTTACTGCTAAAAGGGTTATATAACAATAGGAGAACAAGGATGTACGCTATAATAGAACTTCAAGGGTCGCAGATGCGCGTGGAAAAGAATTTGGTCATAGAAGTGAACCGCATTAAGGATCAGAGATCCAAAAGCATAAAGGTCGAAAAAGTGCTGTTCGGTAAAAGCGGAGCGTCATATCTTATAGGAACGCCCTATATAGATGAGGCGTATGTGGAATGCGATATTTTATGCGATAAACGGGGTAAAAAAGTGATCGCTTTCAAATACAGGGACAGAAAAAGTTCGCAGTCCAAGAAAGGGCATCGGCAGGAACTTACTCAGCTTAAAGTGAAAGACGTGCATCTGCCGGGAACCGCCAAAACTGCGGACAAAGAAGAAGCACCTAAAGCTAAGAAAACAGGAACAAAAAAGACCGAAAAATAGAACTGAGCCTTACGCGTTCAGGAGAGCAAGAGGCGCGGGCGGATAAATGATAAGAACAAATTTACGGAGAGGTCATGGCACATAAAAAAGGACAAGGTTCTTCACGTAACGGAAGAGATTCTAACTCCCAAAGATTGGGAGTGAAGACTTTCGGAGGCGAAACCGTGAGCAGCGGCAGTATAATCATCAGACAGAGAGGGACCAGGTACAAGCCCGGCATGAACGTGGGCATAGGCTCTGACGATACATTGTTCGCTAAATGCGACGGGGTGGTCTCTTTTTCCGGTAAAAAAGTCGTGAATGTAACTCCGGCATGAGATGCTTATAGATCAAGCTAAGATCTACGTTTTGGGCGGCAGAGGCGGAAAGGGATGTCAGAGTCTATATAGGGACATTTTTCACCGCAGGGGTTTCCCTGACGGCGGCGACGGCGGAGACGGCGGCGATATCATCATCGAGAGCGATCCCAACCTTAACACACTTCTGGACTTTAAATACAATCAGCATCACAAAGCGCACAAAGGGATCAACGGCGGATCCAACAGGAAGATCGGCAAAAAAGGCAAAGATTGCCTTATAAGGGTCCCTGTGGGAACGATAGTCACGGATTCCTCCAGCGGCCTTGTTATTAGGGATTTTGTCAGGGCAGGCGATACCCTGATAGCGGCTAAAGGAGGTACCGGAGGAAGGGGTAATTCCGGAGGACGGACCGCTTCGGAAGGGGATGATGGAGAATCCAAGACCCTGCTGTTGGAACTGAAAATGGTCGCCGACGCGGGTATCATAGGTTTTCCCAACGCGGGTAAGTCCACTCTTGTTTCCAGAATATCAAGGTCACATTCAAAGATAGCTCCGTATCCGTTCACTACAAAAAGTCCTAAACTAGGCGTGGTCAGTTTTTATGATAAAACTTTTGTTGTCGCTGATATGCCGGGGCTGATAGAAGGGGCACACAGCGGGAAAGGTCTGGGTGACAGATTTCTGAGGCATATAGAAAGGACGAGCGTTCTGGTGCATATAGTCGATGCCTCGCCCGCGGATGGTTCCGACCCCGCGGATAATTTCAGAAAACTTGAAGAAGAACTTAAATTATATGACGAGAAAGTGTATAATAAACCGAGGGTCATAGCTCTCAACAAGATCGATATTACGGACGGCTCAGCGGCCGCCGAAGAGTTCAGAAAAAAAATAGGGATAAAAGCGCACGGCATATCGGCCCTTAGCGGCGAAGGTCTTGACGGGCTTATAGCGGCCATCTACGAGGAAATAAAAAATGTCAGCAAAAAGAACAAAGAGGATCACGATAAAGATCGGTACACGGGTCTTGACTGACAGTGCCAACCGGATCGATCAGGCGGTAATTAAGAACATTGCGAACCAGATATCCGATCTGAAGGATGCCGGGATGGAAGTGATATTGGTATCTTCCGGCGCCGTCGGGTCCGGGCTGGGGCTTCTGGGACTTGAGAAAAAAGGTCTCTCTCTTTCGGGCATGCAGGCCGCGGCAAGCGTCGGACAGAACCATTTGATGAACATCTACAATTCATATCTGTCAAAACGGGGATATATAACGGGTCAGATGCTGCTTACTCAGGAGGATTTCGCTGACCGAAAAAGATTCCTGAACATCAGATACACTCTGAACACCCTTTTAAAACACGGGGCCGTACCGATAATCAACGAGAACGATTCCGTTTCCACCGACGAAATAAAATGCGGCGATAATGACAGATTGTCCGGGCTTGTGGCGGACCTGGCTGAGGTGGACCTCTTAGTGATACTTACCGATGTTGAAGGACTTTATGATAAAGACGGAAAGATCATCGGTTCGGTCGGCGAGATAACGGGAAGCATAAAGGCCTTATGTTCCGGTAAGGGATGCGCCGAAAGTACCGGAGGCATGCTTAGTAAACTGGAAGCGGTAAAGAATGCTTCTAGGTCAGGGATAGAATGCGTGATAGCCCTGGGTCGCAGGGATAATGTCCTTAAGGACATTATAAGCGGAAAAGATGTCGGGACAAGGTTCCTTTCCGCAAAGAGGACATTAAAGGCGAGAAAGAGATGGATAGCTTTCAGTCTGAGGGCGAAAGGATCCATTATGGTCGATGAGGGTGCCGAGAAGGCGGTCGCTGCGCGTAACAAAAGCCTTTTGCCCAGCGGCATACAGGGAGTGAAAGGATCGTTCTCATCGGGAGATGTTGTGGAGATATGTTCACTGCGGGGCAGGGTCTTTGCGCGCGGTCTTTCTAACTATGCTTCGAACGAGATCGACATGATCAAAGGAAGATCGTCCGCGGCAATAGAAAAGGAATTGGGATACAAGGATTATGACGAGGTCGTTCACAGGGATAACCTCGTTATACTGGATAGAGAAGATTGATCACGGAGAAGGTCATATGGACGCAAAGCGTAGAATGAAAGAGATCACTTCAGTGTCGAGGCGCGGGGCGGATGCGTTGAGCCAGCTGACCGCGGGTGAGAAGAACCGCGCGCTGAAGGCCATGGCCGAAGAAATGGATAAGGGAAGGGACTCCATAAAAAAGGCCAACCGTTCGGATATAGCATCGGCCGAGAGATCCGGCGAGACGAGGGCTTTTATAGACAGATTGACATTGGACGATAAGCGTATCGACGGTATGTGCTCCATGATGAGGGATGTAGAGGCCCTCAAAGATCCCGTGGGAGAGGTCATTGAAAAGACCTCGCGTCCGAACGGTCTCCTGATAGAAAAGGTAAGAGTGCCTATAGGTGTAATAGGTATTATTTACGAAGCCCGGCCCAATGTGACCGCGGAATGCGTGGCCCTATGCGTGAAGTCGGGGAACGCTGTTATACTCAGGGGCGGATCCGGGAGCATAAACTCTAACAAAGCGATATACGCGTTATTGAAAAAGGCCTTTTTGAGATGCGGTCTCGACGAAGGGGCGTTCGTTCTTATAGAAGATACGGATCGCGCTTTTGTCGACGCTATGCTGGAAGCGGCGGATGATATAGACTTGATAATGCCGCGCGGCGGAGAATCGCTTATCAGGGAAGTTGCTCTTAAAAGCCGAGTTCCGGTCATTAAGCATTATAAAGGTGTATGCAGCACATATGTCGACAGCGACGCGGATCCTGATATGGCGGAACGCATATGTCTGAACGCTAAGCTGCAGTGTCCCGGCGTATGTAATGCTATGGAGACTATGCTGGTCCACACGGATATAGCGGAGCGATTCTTGGCGTCCATATCATCCAAGCTGAAGAAAGCAGGCGTGCGCATTAAAGGGTGTAAAGAGACCGTCCGTATCCTAGGGCAGGTGGCCGAAAAAGCCGACGATAAAGATTACGCGACGGAATGGCTGGACCTTATACTGAACATAAAGGTAGTCCGATCCCTTCAAGAGGCCGTGGAACATATTTCCGTATTCGGTTCGGCGCATTCAGATTCTATCATAACCCGCAATGAGGAGCATGCCGAGGAATTCCTTAAAAAGGTCGATTCGTCCGCGGTATATGTGAACGCGTCCACACGGTTCACTGACGGAGGCGAGTTCGGCAAGGGCGCGGAAATAGGGATATCTACCGACAGACTACATGCCCGCGGTCCGATGGGGCTGGAAGAACTAACAACATATAAATATGTTGTCCGAGGTACGGGGCAGATCAGAGAATAGAGGCTAGAAGTTAGAAGTCAGAAGCTAGATAAGAGTCAAAGAGTCACCGTTCGCTAGCGCTCGCTAGAGTCAGAGGGTCAGGACAAGAAGTAGGGCTAGAATAGAGAAAAAGAAGCTCCACAGATGCAATGCAAAGGTTATTGGCATGCAAGCGTTTTAAGTAGGCGAACACTTAGCTGAACAGCACAGAGATACAAAAAGGCAGAACAACCAAACTTTACAAAAACAGAGACAAAACGCTTGACTATGCGATGACACTGTAACCGGATGAACGCGGACCAAACTTAGAATCAGCTTTAACCATGCTAGATGTTCTAGACAGTCAATGGTCTATTGTTTAAGATAGCAGCAAAGGGGACACTTCCCTCCCTACGTTCGGGAAATGTCCCAACCTGACTTGGTATGCGGGTATCGGCTCTTTATCTTAGCTAAACCTTACAAACCCAATAAAACTCGCGAACTCTAATATGCTACGGAGGGACATGCGTATAGGACTTCTCGGAGGCACATTCGATCCTATCCATATCGGGCATATTCTACTTGCCCAGGAATGTTGGCATGGCCTCGGCCTCGATAAGGTGGTCTTTATCCCGGCGTTCATTCCTCCGCATAAAAAGATCAACGAAGATATATCCGTCGCGGACAGGCTCAATCTTGTACGTATATCCCTGGAAGGGGATAAAAGGTTCGAGATCTCGACATATGAGATAGACGCGCAAGGGACTTCTTATTCCGTAGATACCGTAGAGCATTTCATCAAAACGAACCGCGGAGCGGACATATTTTTTATCACGGGGAGTGATTCCTCCGTCACTCTAGGTGACTGGAAACGTATAGACGATATTCTGGCCCTTACCACGTTCGTCATTGTCTCCCGTCCCGGGTGGAAGGACGAAAGCCCTTATGAGGAAAGAATAATGCGTATGAAAATGCCGCATGTAGACATATCTTCAACGGAAATAAGGCGCAGGATAAAGGCTAAAGAGCCCATAGATCATTTCCTTATGCCTGCGGCAGTGGAGTATATAAGGAACAAAGGGCTATACCTATAGATAAAACAGTATATACGTCCCGATATCTAAGTTTTGTGTTTATTACTTATGCTTGACATTTATGGACTGTATGATACACTTATCCAAGTATGTTAACAACAAAGGAGGGGGTTCTTTATGGCAGAGGCTTATTGTGTAAAATGTAAGGGTAAAAAAGAGATGAAGGACGCACAGGAAGTAACGATGAAGAACGGCCGTAAGGCCATGAAAGGAAAATGTCCCGATTGCGGCACCGGTATGTACAGGATAATGGGTAAATGATCGGTACTTACTGCGCTAAGCGGGATCGTGATCAAGAGTGAAGTACGTAACAGCTTCCGATAAGGCAAGACATATAGCCCAGATAGCATATGATAAAAAGGGGGAGGATATAACTCTTATGGACATGAGGGGGATATCCTCTGTTTGTGATTGGTATGTTCTCGTTTCGGGCGGATCTTCCCGCCAGATAAACGCTATTTCCAAGGAAGTGCAGAAGTCTCTGGCAAAAGAGAGGATCGCGCCGCTCCATATAGAAGGAAAGAAAGGGACATATTGGACCTTATTGGATTGCGAAGACGTTATAGTACATGTATTCTCCCAAGGGGCAAGAGATTTTTACGGTCTTGAAAGACTGTGGTCGGATGCTCCTTCAGAACATTTTGTGGGCAAATGCTTGGCACAGACATTGCAAAAAACATAGAAAAGCTCCTTTTAGCTGCCTGCAGAGAGTATTTTCATGACAATATCCCGGGGGGAACTTTCCCTGAAGGGGTAGATGTTTCCCTGCAGGTCACGCGTGAAGCAAAACACGGGGATCTCACTTCAAATGTCGCTATGCGACTCGCCTCTATAGGCAAGGTCTCGCCCGCGGTCCTGGGCGGCGGCCTGATCGAAATACTCAAAAAAAGAATAATAGGCACGTCACTGGAAAGGTTCATCCTCAGGATAGAGCTTGCGGGCGGTTTTCTGAATTTTACGCTGGTTGAGGATTATTATCACGGGCTGCTGCGTTCGATACGGAAAGAAGGCAGGCATTTCGGCAGGTCCGTCCGCGGTAAAGGGAAAAAGGTCAACTTGGAATTCGTAAGCGCTAACCCGACGGGACCTCTTACCGTAGCGCACGGCAGACAGGCCGCGATAGGCGACGCGCTTGCAAGAATACTGCGCTATAACGGTTTTGATGTGACGTGCGAGTATTATCTCAACGACATGGGACGCCAGATAAACCTGCTGGGCGAGTCCGTGAGGGTGCGTTATCTTAACCTTTTGGGGGGATCCGACGCCATGCCGGAGGACGGGTATATAGGCGCTTACATAACGGATATTGCCCGTGATATATCCGGCAGGAAAGGAAAAACGCTTAAAAAAGATACGCCGCGCAATCGGGCGTTCTTCCGTAAGTATGCCGTTGATCATATGATGGGGCTCATACGGGATGACCTTAAGGATTTCGGGGTCAGGTTCGGCACCTGGACGGCCCAGTCCGGTATAGAAAAAAAAGGCAGAGTGGAAAAGACCCTGGGGATATTGGAGAAAAAAGGGTACATATATGACCAAGACGGCGCTAAATGGTTCGCGTCGACAAGGCTGGGTGACGACAAGGACCGGGTAGTGATGAAGAGTGACGGGTCGTATACGTACCTGGCGCCGGATATAGCGTATCATCTTGATAAGTACAGCCGAGGGTACGGAATGCTCATCGATATACTGGGACCTGACCATCACGGGTATATAGGCAGGATGAAAGCCGCGGTGCAGGCTTTGGGATACGATAAAAAGGACCTTAATATCCTTATAGTGCAGCTGGTAACGCTGCTAAGAGGCGGGGAGACCGTCTCCATGTCGACGCGTAAAGGTGAGTTCATAAGCCTCAGAGAACTTATAGATGAATTGGGCAGGGACGTCACGCGTTTCTTCTTTCTCTCCCGCAGACTGGACAGCCATCTGGATTTTGACATAGACCTGGCGAAAGAAGGGTCATCGGAAAACCCCGTTTTTTATATGCAATACGCTCATGCCAGGATATGCAGTATCAAAAAATTCAGCCGCCGGGAATGGAAATGGCGTCTCTTCGGTAAAACCGACCTTTCCCTTCTTACGGGAAAAGAAGAAAAAAGCCTGATGAGAAAACTTTCGGAATTTCCGTTCGTTGTCATTGCGGGAGCGGAAGCTTTGGAACCCAACAAGGTGATAACGTATCTGAACGAGCTTTCCAGGTCTTTTCATTCGTTCTACACGGAATGCCGGGTAGTGACCGAGGACCGAGCGCTTTCTTCTGCGCGTCTTTATCTTGTGGAATGTGTCCGTATAGCGCTGGCTAACGGATTGAACCTTTTAAATATCACCTTGCCGGAAAAAATGTAATAGCGCGGGTTCTCTCAGAAGTAATGACGCGAAGACATTTTGTTCCGGGCTCAAACGGTCTTTTGCCCGATCCGTTCTTACCCAGACCTTAAAATATGTTCGATTCTCTTAAAATATACACAGGCGAAAAAAAAGACGTTGATGAGCTGGTCACGTTCCTGGATGGGTACGGGTACGCTAGATGTCTCAACGTATCCGTCTGCGGAGATTATTCTCTTACCGGCGATATCCTGACCGTGTATCCCGTGACATTTGAGTTTCCCGTAAGGATAGATGTCGCAAACGGTGTGGTGCGTTCGATCAAGAGCGTGGACCTGGGTTCTTTTAAGACCATAACCGAGCATAACGGCGTGATCATTCTGCCCGCGGAGACACTCCGCCGACGTAAGGTAACGAAGAGCCTTGAAGGTATCGGCGAGCAGCCTATAGATTCGTTCGTGGACATAGAACCGGGTGATATGGTCGTTCATGTGGACTATGGTATCGGCAGGTACCTCGGGCTTAAGCGCATACCCCGCCGCGGCCGACCGGAAGACCATTTCGTAATAGAGTATAAAGGTGGGGACAAGCTTTATGTGGATAAGAACGATCTGCATAAGCTCCAGAGATATGTCTCGTTCCACCGCAAGTGCCCCGAACTCAACAGTTTGAACGGGAAAAAATGGCAGGCGGCAAAACAGAACGCCGCCAAAGGCGCGGCGAAAGCCGCGAAAGAACTTCTTGAGCTCCAAGCGGAGAGAGAAAGATCTCCCGGGTTCGTTTTCAGTAAAGATAACGATTGGCAGAAAGAGGTGGAGGAAGGGTTTCCTTACAAAGAGACCCCGGACCAGATAAAGGCTCTGATCGCGGTAAAAAAGGATATGGAGCGCGCGCGTCCCATGGATCGTCTTCTTTGCGGGGATGTCGGGTACGGGAAGACAGAGATCGCTCTAAGAGCGGCGTTCAAGGCGGTTATGGATTCTAAACAGGTAGCGTTCCTTGTGCCCACGACCATTCTTGCCGAACAGCACTTAGAGACATTTGCCAAGAGGCTGCGGGATTATCCCGTTAAAATAGAGATGATGAACCGTTTCCGTTCTCCGGGGGAACAAAAAGCCGTGCTGGAAGGAATAAAGGACGGGACGGTGGACATTGTCATAGGAACGCATCGCCTGCTCTCCGAAGACATAGAGTTTCACGATCTCGGGCTGCTTATCATTGACGAAGAGCAGCGGTTCGGGGTCCGGCATAAAGAAAAGATCAAAAAGGTAAGGACGAATGTGGATGTGCTTACGCTGACGGCCACGCCCATACCGCGCACTCTTTACATGGCACTTATGGGAGGGAGGGACATCTCCATGATAGAGACCCCTCCGATCGACAGAATGCCGATACGGACAGAGATCATAGCTCATGATAAGAGACTTATCGGGGAAGCTCTGAGGGAGGAAATGGACAGAAAGGGTCAGTCCTACTACGTTCATAACAGGGTGGAGACCATAGAAAAGACCGCGGAAGAGGTGAAAAAGATGGTCCCAGAAGCCCGTATAATGATAGGGCACGGTCAGATGAGCTCAAAGACCCTTGAAAAGACCATGATGAAATTCATAAAAGGGGAAATAGATATCTTGGTATGTACCACTATAATCGAATCGGGGATAGATATTCCCAATGCTAATACCATGATAGTGGATGACGCCTACAGATTCGGGCTGGCGGACCTGTATCAGCTGAGAGGGAGGATAGGGAGATTTGACCGAAAAGCTTATGCGTATCTGGTGGTACGGGATTTTGGCGCGCTGACGGGTGAGGTCCGCAAACGTCTTGAGGCGATGAAAAAGTATCAGGATCTGGGTTCCGGGTTCAAGATCGCCATGAGGGATCTTGAGATGAGAGGAGCTGGTAATATCTTGGGGATGGCGCAGAGCGGGTTCATAGACCAGATAGGATTTGACCTGTATTGCCGCCTGCTGAAGACCGAGATCTCGGTCTCAAAAAGGTATGTTAATAAAAAGTAAGTAATAATGACGGTAAAGCTTGTTGTGGAGGCAAATATCTGGTATCCTTTTGTTATGGGGGGTATTATTTTAATATATGGAACAGTGGAAAAACATCATTGTTAACGCGATCTTCGTCCTTTTATGTGTCTTGACCGTTGCCGGTGTTTCCGGGTGCGGAAGAACGGATAAAAAAGAAATGGTCCTTGCCTCTATAGGCGGCGAAGTGATCCGTGTAGCTGATTTTGAGGAACGTATATCAAATCTGCCGGCAAGGTATCAGGACGTGGTAAGAAAGAAAAAAGGCGAGTATTTAGAAGAACTGGTCAACGATACGCTTCTGTATCAGGAGGCGATAAGGGGAGGATTGCATAAAGACCCCGAAGTAAAGGGCGTTATACAAGAGGCAAAAAAGAAAATTTTGGTGGCGCGTTTACTGAAGGACCGGGTAGACGATGTTATAGAGATCACTGACGGGGACGTTAGTGAGTATTATGAGCAGCATAAAGAGGATTATATGACACCTGAAGTGATGAGGGTGTCGCATATCCTGGTCCCGACGAGGAAAGAAGCGGAAGACGTCATGGCCAGCCTTTCTTCAGGGGCGGATTTTGAGGAGACAGCGAAAGCGAAATCGGTGGACCCCACGGCGCAGAGGGGAGGGGATATAGGTTATTTTCCCAAGGGGCAGCTGATGACGGAATTCGAGAACGCGTGCTCGGGACTTGAAATTAACGAAATAAGTGGTATAGTTAGAACTAAACTGGGATATCATATCATTAAGCTGACGGATAGGAGACTCCCGGAACAGAGATCGTCGGACCAAGTGTCCGAAAAAATACGGGAAGAGGTAAGGACGTTGAAAAGAAGGCAGCTATTCAACGGCCTGCTGGAAGGTTTGAGAAACAGTACGGAGATCATTATAAACGAAAAAGCCCTGTCAGGATAGATGGGGACAAAGGAGGTCAGAGATGTCTGCGGCAAAAAGATCTTTAATAGGGATGGTGGCGGTCATAGGTGTTCTGCTGTCGGCATACATGATAGCGGGAGCGCTTGTCGTCGATAAAGTGCTTGTGGTGGTCAACGATGAGGTGATAACGCAAAGAGAGTTCGACAGGGCTTTTATCTCCATAAAAAAGAATATTGAATCGAGATACAGCGGTGTCGAACTGGATGAACAGCTTGATGCCGCGGAAGAGAACGTGCTGGACGAGCTGATAAAGACAAAATTGGCTGTCAGCGTAGCGAAAAAGGAAAAACTGGAGATAGACGAGGCTGAGGTAAAAAGACGGGTCGGGACCCTGAGGTCCTATTACAAGGACGAAGGGGATTTTCTGCGAAGCCTTAGTGATAAGGGCACTAACCTGACCGAACTCGAAAAGGATATACGGGACCAGATGCTGGCCCAGAAGGTGATAGAAAGGGACATCGCTTCAAAAATAGTGATACAGCCCGCCGAGATCAAGGAGCTTTATGATAAGAACGCGGAAAAACTTATGTCTCCCCCTAAAATAAAGGTTAGGGGTATCATGGTCCGTAAAAGCGACGGACAGCAGCAAGCCGCCATAAAAGAAGAAGACATAAAGACGAGTGTCGCCAGCGGGATGAAAGATGATTTTGTCGCCGGGATACTTAACCGCGCGACGATGAAGAAGTCCATAGAGGAAATACACAATGAACTTAAGCAGGGCAGGGATTTTGCCACGATGGCGGTAGAATATTCGGACGGACCTTACGCGAAAAGAGGAGGCGATATGGGGTATATATCGTCGGGCCAGGTCCTCAAAGAGATAGACGATGTCGTATTTAACATGAAAAAAGGCGAGGTCTCGGATATAGTAGAGACCAAAATAGGCTACCATGTCTTTACGGTAGAGGATATACAGCCCGAGAAACCGCTCGAGTTCAGTGAGGTCAACGGGTTCCTGAGGGAACAGCTATACATGAGAAAATTCAATACCGATCTTGCTAAATGGTTCGATGAGAAAAAACAGAATGCGTATATCGAGTATAAATAAACCCGTTGTTTTCATAACAATGGGGGACCCTTCAGGCATAGGGCCCGAAATAATAATGAGATCAATGGCAAGCCCCGAGATAAAGGGGCTTGCTGTTTTTGTGGTCATAGGCGACAAACGCACGATGGAACGGGCATGGTCGGTCTTACCCGCGTCCGCGCGGGACCTATGCCGCGTTGATCGTATTCTCAAATACGATCGGGCTATGCTTTCGGAAGATGTCGTGAATATCTTTGATCCTTCGCCGGGCCTTGCCGATACAGGACCGGGTTTTCCCACGGAAGAAGGCGCGCGGAAGGCATTGGCCTGTTTGGACGCGGCGGTAGGATTCATGAAAGACGTCTCAGCCGGTCATTCCGCCATGGTGACCGCGCCTCTCAGTAAAGAACGGATCGCCGGGATAAAAAAAGGGTTTATCGGACACACCGAATATTTGCAGAAGGCTTTTTCATCGGACTTTGTGACGATGGTGCTTAAAGGCGACAAGCTTTGTGTCGTTCCCGTAACGCGCCATATTCCCATACGTGAGGTCGCTTCCTCTCTTGACCGTTCTAAAATAGAAAAGACATTGGTCCAAGTGGCCGATAACAGATCATTGTTAGCGGGATGTGACCACGCGCGTATAGGTGTTACCGGGCTCAATCCTCATTGCGGGGAAGGCGGAAAGATCGGGAAAGAAGAAGCCGAGATCATCGCGCCCGCCATCGCCGGCGCGCAGCGTCATTACGCGCGTATAGAAGGCCCGATATCCGCCGATATAATCTTCGGGAAGGCGCTCAAAGGAGAGATAGATATAGTTGTTAGCATGTATCACGATCAGGGCCTGGGACCTTTTAAGACCGTGGATTTCGCGAGCGGAGTGAATATTACCTTAGGACTTGGGCAGGTGAGGACATCTCCTGACCATGGGACGGCTTTCGATATAGCGGGAAAAGGTATAGCGTGCCCGAGATCCATGGAAGCGGCCATAAAGATGGCGGTCAAAGCGGCCGCAGCGCAGAGACAATAGATGGACCTGACTGAACTGAAAAAGATATGGAAAGAGCACGGTTTCAGGCCGAATAAAAGGCTAGGCCAGAATTTCCTCATAGACAATAATATCCGCGATAAGATACTCTCCTTCCTCCCCATAGGCAAAGATGATACCGTTGTAGAGATCGGGCCGGGTTTCGGAGCCATGTCATTGGCCCTTGCGGACCTATGCGGCAGATTGATAGCCGTGGAAAAGGATACTAAGATGTGCGGGATACTGGATCCTTTGCTGAAGAAGCGCGGCAATATAGAGCTTTGTAACGGGGATATTCTGGAGACCGATTTCCGGAGGATCGCGTTCGGCAAAGAGAAAATATTCATTTTCGGCAATATACCTTACTATATCTCCACGCCTTTGATGGAGAAAGTGATAAACGACCGGGAAAAGGTCCGCGGTCTTTACATCGTTATACAGGAGGAAGTCGCCGACAGGATCGTTGCCCCTCCCGGATCAAAGACGTACGGTTCCCTGAGCTGTTATGTGCAGTATTTCGCCGCGGTGAAGAAACTTTTCCGTATTAAAAAACAGGCGTTCTGTCCCAGCCCCAAAGTAGAGTCGGCTCTTTTAGGTATGGACATGCTCGCCAGCCCCAGCGTGCAGGTCAGAGATGAAGCGCTTATGCTGGAGATAATCCGGAAGGCGTTCTCTCAGAGGAGAAAAAAAGCGGTAAACCCTCTTGTTTCCGCCGATGTGGCCGGCATGGGGAAGGCGGAGTGGGAGCATATCTTCATGGAGTGCGGGATATCTGCGGCGGCGCGCGCGGAAACCATATCCCTCGCGGATTACGCGCGTATAGCGGACGCGGTCAGCGCCCAGCGGTGATCCGTGGCCGTGAATAGCAATGGAAAAGGTCAGATCTTCAACAAGACCCGAGCACCAAAGTTCATTTAATAATGACCGTAAAACCGTATAAAGTTCTTTCCCCGCGAATTTTTTAACGTTTTTGATCTAGCTTTTGAAAGGGCGTTAAATAAACTCACCCCGTTGTTTTGATCTGCAAAACAGCGGGGTTCAAACATATTTAACGCCTGACACTTTCAAAAGCTACATAAAAAACTAAAATTCGCGAACGGGACCCTTTGAACTTTATACGGTTTTACCGATATGCGTCCTGCGATATAGACGGAGAAGAGGATGAAAAAATAAGTAGTCCGCGCCCGGGACTAAATAGCTGTCCTATAAAGACTGCTTTTCAAGCAGTCTTTTGTGTCCGTTCCTATCGGAGTGAACGTCCACGGCGCGGCTGACCGCCTTCGGCGGTCAATCTTGGAATCTTACGAAAAATATAGGATCGATCGTAGAGAGTGAAGGGCAATAGTATAAACGGCGAAAATCTAAAGGTCCGCTAAGTAAAGTTACCAGAAACCGGTTACCAGTTACCAGAGTCTTAACCCTAGAGCTACAGTCAATCCCGCTAAGAGAAACCAGTTCTCAGAACCTGTTACCTGAAAAAAACTTAGATCGCTGGTTGCTGGTAACAGGCAACTGGTTGCTTTTCCCCTTGCACCAAATGCTGAATACCAAATACCAATCACCATCTCACGCCTTTCTCATCATATTGACTTTCTAATATTATTATGATATGGTAATCAAATCATGAAAAAAGCATCCGGAAAACGCGTGATCACGGAAGACGTGGTGAAGTACGTGGCGGGTCTGTCCCGGCTATCCTTGGGCGAGAAGGAGACCGTTAAATTCTGCGGTCAGCTTTCGGACATTCTGGGGTATATTGATCAGCTTCAGGAAGTGGATACGTCGGAGACCATGCCTACCATACATGCGCTTCCCTCCATGAAGAACGTCTTCCGGGAGGATGAGATTAAAGAAGGATTGCCTGCCGATGAGGCGTTGAAGAACGCCCCGTCACGCAACGGAAAACTATTCACGGTACCCAGAGTTGTATAGAATGGAAGATTTTCTTTCTAGCATAAAAGCGTTCAGGGCTTGGTCGGAGGCTTCCGGCAGAGCGCCGCGGGAGAATGCCGTGTATCTCGCCGAACGGGCCGCCGGCATAGATAAGGACATAAACGCCTTCGTCGGGATAGATCCCGACAGCATCGCTTCCTCTCTGACCCCTTCGACGCCGGCGCGGAAACTGGAAGGCGTTCCCGTGGGCATAAAGAGCAATATCTGCATTAAAGACACCCTTACCACCTGCTGTTCCCGCATATTAGAGAATTTTCGGCCTCCATACGACGCTACGGTCATACAAAAACTAAAAAAAGAAGGCGCGCTGCTTTTTCCCGGACTGAACATGGATGAGTTCGCGTTCGGGTCTTCATGCGAGACATCATTTTATGGGACTACAAAGAATCCATGGAATACATCATGTATTCCGGGAGGGTCCTCCGGCGGAGCGGCGGCAGGCGTAGCCGCGGGGGAGATCACGGCGGCTTTAGGTTCGGATACGGGAGGCTCCATACGTCAGCCGGCCTCATTATGCGGGGTCGTAGGTTTTAAGCCGACCTATGGGCGGGTTTCCAGATACGGGCTTATAGCGTTCGCTTCCAGTCTTGATCAGATAGGGCCCATAACGCGTAATATGGAAGATTGTGCCGCGATAATGGGCGTGATCTCCGGGTATGATGAAAGGGATTCCACTTCCGTAGACTTGCCCGTGCCGGATTATACCGGCAGTCTTTTTGCGGACATAAAAGGGATGAAGATCGGTATACCCGAGGAATATTTCACGCTCGGTATCTCAAAGGATGTAAAGCGTCATTTGGACGAAGCGGTCAAAGTGTTCAGGGGCATGGGCGCGGAGATCAAGGAAATATCCCTTCCGCATACGAAATACGCGGTCAGCTGTTATTACATTATCGGCCCGGCGGAAGCCAGTTCCAATCTTGCCAGATATGACGGGGTCCATTACGGGTACAGAGACCCTTCTTCCGGGAACATTATAGACATGTATACGAATACTAGGAACGGCGGGTTCGGCGCGGAGGCGAAAAGAAGGATACTTCTCGGAACATACGTTCTCAGCAGCGGGTATTACGAGGCGTACTACCTCAAGGCCCAGAAGGTAAGGACAAAAATAAAAGAGGATTTTACCGAAGCGTTCGGGGTTTGCGATTGCATCCTGACCCCCACATCGCCGACAACGGCTTTTAAGATAGGGGAGAAAGTGAACGATCCTCTGCAGATGTATCTTTCCGACATTTTTACCATTCCCGCTAATCTTGCCGGTTTGCCGGCGGTATCCATACCCTGCGGGTTCGGTTCCGACGGTATGCCGATAGGCATGCAGCTTATGGGGAACCTCTTCGAGGAAGAAACGCTCATAAGAGCGGCGCACGCGTTCGAGAGGAATACCGGGCATCATGAGAAGGCTGTAATGGGGAAGGGGAGATAAACGGTATTTAGTCTTTGGTATTTGGTGAAAAGGGAAAAGTAACCAGTTGCCTGTTACCAGCAACCAGCGATCTAAGTTTTTTTAGGTAACAGGTTCTGGAAACTGGTTTCTCTTAGCGGGATTGACTGTAGCACTAAGGTTAAGACTCTGGTAACTGGTAACCGGTTTCTGGTAACTTTACTTAACGGACCTTTAGACTTTCGACATTTCGACTGTTTGACTATGTGATTACAAAACAGCCGGACGAACGCGAACTCCGGAAGGTAGATACGAATGAAAGACAGCGTATACGAAACAGTAATAGGGCTTGAAGTGCACGTCCAGCTTTCCACTCGCACCAAGATATTCTGCGCGTGCCCTACGGCCTTCGGAGCGAACCCGAATTCTCAAGTGTGTCCCGTATGTCTCGGGCTTCCCGGGGTGCTTCCTGTTCTGAACAAAAAAGTGTTCGAGTATTCCATAAAGGTCGCGCTCGCCTTGGGATGCGAGGTCCAACGGAAGGTCAAATTCGACCGCAAGAACTATTATTATCCGGACCTTCCTAAAAATTACCAGATAAGCCAGTATGATATGCCGATCGCGTATAACGGCGAGGTGAAGATAGAACTTGAGGACGGTTCGCCGAAGCGCATCGGGATAACCCGGGCACATATGGAAGAGGACGCGGGAAAACTGCTGCATGATCCCGCGAAAGGTCTGAGTTATGTGGACCTTAACCGTACGGGCACGCCTCTTCTTGAAATAGTATCCGATCCGGATCTGCGCTCTCCTGAAGAGGCATACAGGTATCTGGTGACGCTGAAAAGAATAGTTAAATATCTGCGGGTCTCGGATTGCAATATGGAGGAAGGCAGTCTGAGATGCGACGCCAATATTTCTCTGAGAAAAAAGGGGACCGAGGCGTTAGGCACGAAAGTCGAGATAAAGAACCTCAATTCTTTTAAAGCGGTAAGGGATTCGCTCTTTTTCGAGGAAGAGCGCCAGCGTGATCTTTTGGATTCAGGAGGGGAAGTGATCCAGGAAACACGTCTATGGAACGATGAAAAAAGCGCCAGCGAATCTATGAGAGCCAAAGAACAGGCGCATGATTATAGATATTTTCCGGATCCGGACCTTGTGCCGTTCGAGGTAGAGGCCTCCTTGATAGAAGAGATCCGTTCTTCAATGCCCGAGGCGCCTTCGGAAAGAAAAGAACGTATGAGCGGGCAGTTCGCTCTCAATGAGAACGATACGGATTTTCTTGTGTCGGAAAGGAGCATTGCGGACCTGTTCGAACGCACCGCGGAGATATACAAAGAACCGCAGGCTGTATGTAATTGGATCAAGGGAGAGGTGATGAAACACGCGAAGGAAAGGAATTCCGATATCGATGAGCTGGCTCTCGCCCCGGAGGCCCTGGCCGATATCATACGGATGGAGAAAGAGGGCATCCTCAGCGGGTTGGCGGCCAAAGAAGTTCTCGCCGAACATATCGCGGGCGGAAAGGGCCCCAAACACATTGTCGAGGAAAAAGGGCTTGAGCAGGTCTCGGATGAGAACGAGCTTGAAGATATCGTCCAAAGTGTTATCAACGATAACGAACAGTCGGTCGGCGATTACCGCTCCGGCAAAGTGAATGCGTTGAGCTTTCTGGTGGGTCAGGTCATGAAACGGACAAAGGGCAAGGCTAACCCAAAGCTAGCGGGCGAAATGCTGCTTAAAAAAATAAAAGGATGAACCATGAGAACCAAGAAAATGTTTATTGTCCCGTTACTGATATTTTTTCTGATGACGGCGGGAATGTTCATCGTCAGCGCCTTGTCGGAGATGGGGATCAACGGAAAAGAAATGTTCGAGGAAATACAGCTTTTCGCGGACTCGGTCACCCTTATCAGCGCGGATTATGTGAAACCCGTTAAACCTAAAGATCTGGTATATGGGGCGATCGAGGGAATGATCGGAACGCTTGACGGATACAGCCAATTCCTGGATCCCGAAAGTTTTGAGGAAATGAAGAACGAGACCAGGGGGCAGTTCGGGGGGCTCGGTATGGAGATCGGTATCCGTGACGGTGTTCTCAAGGTCATCGCTCCTATCGAAGATACCCCGGCGTTCAAGGCCGGGGTCAAGGCCGGGGATATGATCGTGAAAATAGAAGGTGAAATAACGAGAGGGATGACGGTCAACGACGCGATCAAAAAACTGCGGGGCGACCCGGGGACAAAGATAACGTTTACCGTTATCAGAGAGGGCACCGATAAAATAATAGATTTTACGATAACGCGGGATATCATAAAACTCAAAAGCGTCAAAGAAATACGGGTAATAGACGGCAATATCGGATATGTCCGGTTGATCGAGTTCCAGGAAAGGACAGCCGAGGATATGGGCAAGGCCATAAAGGAACTTAAGGAGAAGGGAGCGGAAAGTCTTATCGTGGATCTGCGCAATAATCCCGGCGGACTTTTGGATTCCGCGGTGGATACGGCGGAACTGTTCGTAAATAAAGGCGACCTTATTGTTTACACCGAGGGAAGGGACCCGTCGAAGAGAATAGAGTTCAGGTCCAAGAAGGAACCGGCTGCCGAAGGGATGTGTGTTATCGTTATCGTGGACGGAGGATCGGCCAGCGCCGCGGAAATACTTGCCGGGGCGATCATGGACAACGGCAGGGGGCTTGTTCTGGGCGAAGTGACATTCGGCAAAGGTTCCGTTCAGACGGTGGTCCCGCTCAGGGATGATTCGGCTTTGCGTCTTACAACGGCGGCATATTATACGCCTTCGGGGAAGAATCTTATGGATAAGGGGATAGAGCCGGATATCGTGGTAGCAAGAAGCGTAATGGTCGAAGAGGAAGGTCTTGAAGACGATATTTTTGATGAGATAGAAAGCCGGGACGGCGAAACGGATGTCCAGGCCCCGAAGGAAGAAGCGGCAACGCGGGAGAGCGACGGACAGATATCGGCCGCGGTCAACATACTCAAAGGCGTACGCGCTTTTGATAAGTGCAAGGCATCCCCGCGGGGAGATAAATGACAAGGAGAAAGATACTTTTCTTTTCAGCTTTAACGTTTTCCTTGGTGTTTGTCGTGTATGATATTTTTTTGCGCGGATCCGAGCCTTTAAAGATCGGGACAGTAGAGGAACAGACGCGTTCCGCGCCCTTACGGCGCGCGGCGTTAGTGCTGGACGATTTCGGTTACAATAAACGCAATTTGGCGGCTCTGAAGGAATTGGACGTTCCTATAACCCTCGCCGTACTGCCACATACGCCTTACGCAAAAGATATATGCGCCTTCGCGGATGAGAACGGGTTCGAGGTCATACTGCATCTTCCTATGCAGCCGGAAGGCGCGGGGGCTCCGGTAGAAAAGAACACGATAAACGCCGATATGGATGAAGCCGCCGTGCGGAAGACCATCGCGGACGCTCTAATGTCCGTTCCTAACGCCAAAGGCGTATCTAGCCACATGGGGTCAAAAGCTACAAAAGATGCGCGTTTGATGAGTATAGTTTTCAACGAATTGAAAAATAGAGACCTCTTTTTTCTGGATTCTTTTACTTCGGGAGAGTCCGTATGCCGGGAAGAGGCGAAACTCGCGGGGGTCACGTATTTCCGGCGCGATATTTTTATCGATAACGTCCAGGAACCCGGGGATATCGCGGAGCGTCTTGATGAAATGGAGGCTGCCGCGGATACCTCGAGGACGATGGTCGGAATAGGGCATGACAGGGTTTTGACCGTCCGCGTTCTTAAGGAGTCCGCCGCCGGCATGAACGAAAAGGGCGTTGAGCTTGTTTTTTTATCGGATGAACTGGAACAGAAATAGCCGGAGGGGCCGGATATGCTGACATTGGGGATAGAGACTTCATGCGATGAAACAGCGGTCGCTTTGGTCGAGAACAGCAGGGTCCTTTCCGGCGGTATCTCATCAAGCGTTCATCTGCATGCCCAATACGGAGGGGTCATTCCCGAGATCGCTTCGCGTTACCATACGGAATACATATACCCCGTTATGAAAGAGGCGTTGGCCGGCGCGGGCAAGGACATTCGGGATGTAGCCCTGGTATCCGTTACGGACAGGCCCGGACTGCCGGGGTGTTTGCTTGTAGGTAAGGCATTTGCGGAGGCGATAAGTTTTGCCGGGGATATCCCTATCGTCCGCGTGGATCATGTCATGGCCCACGTAATATCATGTTTTATAGACGAGAACGAGCGTGTTCCGGATATCTCGGACAAATTCCCGTTTTTGGGGGTAGTGGTATCCGGAGGGCATACGAACATGTATCTTTTTCGTTCTCTGTCCGACGCGGAGCTCCTCGGCAGGACCAAAGATGACGCTATCGGAGAGGCGTTCGATAAGGTCTCCAAAATATTGGATATGGGATATCCCGGCGGGCCTATAGTGGAAAAGGCCGCGGAAAGATACGCTGAAGGAAGAAGCACGATCAATGAAATAAAGTTCCCGAGAGCGCTTCTTAAGGACGGTAAAGACCTGGATTTCAGTTTCAGCGGGATAAAGACGGCGGTTCTTTATTACTGGCGGGAGGCGGTGTCCTCTCAGGAAGAAAAGGAACGAGTCGCGTATTCCTTTCAGGAAGCCGTGATAGATGTTGTCGAAAAGAAAATTTTAAGAGCAATGAAGGCTTGCGGAGTAAAACGTCTTGCGGTAGGCGGCGGAGTGATAAACAATAAAGTACTGAGGACGCGGATATCTTCGGCCTGTTCCCGGAAGGGATACGAGCTGTATCTGCCGGAACCCGGGTTTTGTACGGATAATGCCGCGATGGTAGCGGTTCTGGGAGAACTGCTTTTCAGCGCACGGAAATAGGGAGAAAAAGGGGGACAAAATGACGGAACTCGATATTTTATTGCGTATCCTGGCAGCTGCCGCTATGGGAGTGTTGATAGGTACAGAGAGAGAGATCCACGGCTGTGCCGCGGGCCTCAGGACCCACATACTGGTATGCATCGGATCGGCTCTTTTTATGATAACGTCGATAGGTATGGCGGAACGCTATATGACGATGGGGAATGTGGATCCGTCCAGGATAGCGTCGGGAGTAGTAACGGGGATAGGGTTTCTCGGGGCAGGGGCCATAATACGTTATGGAACATCGATCAAAGGGCTCACTACCGCCGCGAGTATATGGACCGTATCTGCCATAGGTCTTGCCGCCGGAGCGGGTATGTATGTGGCGGGCGGAATAACAACGGCTGTGGCTCTTCTTGTCCTTATCCTTTCCCGGCTGGAAGAACTGGCGGCGCTTAAAAGGCAGAGCAAAAAGATAGTGGCGGTGGTCTCGGATGACGGGGAAACTTCCGCCGAAGACATCAAGAACATAATAGAGGCTTATGGCGGCAGGACCAAACGGACCGGGTCCGACAAGAACGAAAAAGAAAAGACCATAACCCTGGAATTTTTTGTTATTCTGCCCAAAGCGTACAGGAAGGATGTTATCGTTGAGATAGAGTGTCTTTCCGGCGTGAAAAGCGTAGCGTGGGCACAGACAGCGGAGTGAACGGACGCGGCAGAAAAAAAGTACCGCTCCGGCGGTTTTTATATTATAATAACACCTTAGACACTTGACCCATTCGCCCCGGCGAAGCCCCGTGCTTTAGCGTGGTGGAAATAGCCGGGGCTCCCCTCGCGGTGCTCGGGACAGGCGGGGCAGGCAGGGCAAGCAATCCCCGGTCTTTAGACCGGGGTATCGGTGAATTGACGGGTCTATTTTAAAGACAGGAGGTAGTAATGAGAAGAAAAAAGATCGATAACACGCAGCAAGTATCGGATAAAATGCTGGATGTGAATGCCAGTATGCAGGGGACTTTACGTTTTGACGATCCGGTGAACTTGCGTATAAGCGGAAAATTCGAAGGCACACTGGATACCAAAGGTATCCTTATGGTCGGGGAGAAAGCCGACATAAAAGCGAACATAGTGGGAGAAGAGATATTGGTGTCCGGGCAGGTCTTCGGTAATATAAAGGCGGGAAAGTCATTACGATTGGAATCCAGTGCCGTGCTTAACGGAGATATCGAGACCCCTATCCTGTCGATAGGCGAGGGCGCCTTTGTGAACGGACGGATAAAAATGACCGAGGCCGGACGGAGAGGTAACGCGTCAGGCCGCGGGGACTGGCTTAATACGCATCAGCTGGCCGAATATCTCGAAGTCGAGACTAACAAGGTCGGTGAATGGGCGAACGGCGGGGTCATTCCGGGGACAAAAGAAGGCGGCGAATGGATATTTGAAAGGTCCAAAGTGGACCAGTGGATCGCCGAAGGAAAAGTAAAGACCAAAGGGTAATATGTCCGAAAAACTCCTGACCTTGAAAGAACTATCGGAATATCTGGGCCTGCGTGAAGAACGCGTGATAGATCTGGTGGACAAAAAAGTGATCACGGCATACCAGCTGGGCGGGGAACTTCTGAGGTTCAGAAAAGAGCAGATAGACGCCATACGCTCTGAAATAGAGTCGCGTGTAAGAGAACTGGGGGAAATGACCGCCGGAGAGATACAACGGGTCCGCAAGGAAAAACTCTCAAGACCCGTTGGGACCGCCGGCGGAGATGACCTGAGTGGAACAGTCGCGGATTTTCTGTATTTCAATGATTTTTACATTTTTTCCGGGATCTTGTTCCTTATCCTCGTTATTGTTATCTTCCGGGGGTAGACAAGGATGAGTGGGAATTTTATGCTTGACTAAACGCCCCCTATATTTATAATACTATCAGGGTAGGGATCTCACCTCTAAGGATTTCCGCATAGATTTTCTGAAATTCGACCAGATACCATAATAATTTGCATACAGCGCTATTCATCTCAATATGCCTCAATTCACTCATACTTTAAGGGAATGGAAACAGAGAACAAAATTTATCTTATAGACGGGAACGCTCTATGTTACCGGGCTTATTACGCGATACGCGACCTGTCGACCTCCAAAGGGGAGCCTACGAACGCGGTCTATGGGTTCATCAATATAATAAACAAGATAGTCAGAACATACGGACCCACCAGGATGGTACTGGTATTCGATACTCCGCAGCCGACCGCGCGTCATAAAAAATATACGGAGTATAAGATACACCGGAATCCTATGCCGGATGATCTTGCGGCGCAGTTCCCCGTGATAAAAGAAGCGGCGTCGGCGCTCGGAATAACGGCATTTGAAAAACCCGGGTATGAAGCGGATGATGTTATCGCTACGATCGCGGAGACCGCGAAAGATAGCGGGATGGACATCGTTATCGTGACTAGCGATAAGGACGCGATGCAGCTGGTGGAGGAGAAAGTAAAGGTCCTTAGCGCCACGTCTTTCGGCGATAAACTCTACGGAGCAAAAGAAGTCGAGGAAAAATTCGGAGTGACCCCGGATAAAATAACGGATCTCATGGCTCTAGCCGGTGACGCCAGCGACAATATTCCGGGAGTTAAGGGGATAGGGAAAGTCGGCGCGTCCAAACTGATCAATGAATACGGGGACATAGACGCTCTGTACGGTAACATAGGATCGGTTGCTTCCGATTCCCTCAGGAAGAAACTGATAGATGGGGAGCAAGCCGCCAGATTCAGCAAAGAACTGACCGTTCTGGACAGGCATGTGCCGGTAGACATAGGTCTTGATGAGACGTTCCTTAAGCCCCCCGATGAGATCCGTTTATCGGAACTTTACGGCAGACTTGAGTTCAAGGGGCTGTTGAAAAATATCGTAAAAGAGAAGGAAGACGAACGGGAATACCCATGGACCGAATGCGCCTCGGAAAAGGACATGACGGCGCTGACGGCGCGATGCTCCAAAAGTAAGAATATATTTTTTGATATTATGCCGGTCCCGGAAGAAGAAGGGAAGGCTCTAGCGGCGATCTTAAGGGCCGGGGGAGAAACGGTATTTGTGTCTTTCTCGGAGGGTCCTTTCAAAGAGACGTTCCGCTGCGGGATAAGAACGGTATTGGAAGACGAGAACATCGAAAAAACGGGATATGATCTGAAGGGGCAGATAGTCCTTCTGGAAAAAGAGGGAATAACCCTTCGAGGAAGGATCTTTGACATTATGATAGCGGATTATCTTCTCGACCCGTCCGCGTCCGGATATGACCTTCCGTCGATAACGTCGCGTCATTTGGATATATCTCTCAAGGAAGAGACGGATCCTACGTCCTTATCGAGCAGACGGGTACGCATCATAGAGGAGATACGCGGAATAGTGGAGCCTCTTCTGAAGGAAAAACATCTTGCGGAACTTTTTGATGACGTGGAGATGCCGCTTGTCAGGGTGCTGGCGGAAATGGAGGCGAACGGGGTCAACGTGGATACGGCGCATCTTAAGAAAAAAGCCCGGGATATAGAAAGCATGCTCAAAGAGGTCACGGACAGGATATACGCCCTTGCGGGTGAGGAGTTCAATATAAATTCTCCCAAACAGCTGCAGGTCATACTCTATGAAAAATTATCGCTTCCCGCTATAAAAAAAACAAAAACAGGCGTATCTACCGATGAATCCGTATTATCCAAACTCGCCTCGATGCATGAGCTTCCGGGAGCATTGCTTGAGTATCGCGAGATGAACAAACTCAAGACCGGATATTATGATTCGCTTCTGCGTCTCGCGGAAAAAAATAACGGCAGGATACACGCGTTTTTCAATCAGGCGGTAACAGCTACGGGACGGCTATCCTCAAGCGACCCTAACCTGCAGAATATACCCGTAAAAACCCTTTTGGGCCAGGAACTGAGACGCGCTTTTGTTCCCGAAAGCAAGGGAAGGGTCCTGATAACGGCCGATTATTCGCAGATAGAACTTAAAATACTCGCGCACCTGTCGGAAGACGAAAAACTGATAAAGGCGTTCAGGGGCGGAGAGGATATACATCGGGCAACGGCCTCGGAAATATTCTCCCAGCCGCTGTCCGCGGTAACGGATGAAATGAGGTCCGCGGCAAAGACAGTGAATTTCGGCGTGATCTATGGCATAAGCGCGTTCGGGCTGGCTAAGGATCTCGGCATACGGGTAGACCAGGCCCAGGGTTTTATCGGATCATATTTCGCGAGATACGGGGGGATAAAGGCTTTTATAGACAGAACGGTGGAGACAACTCGGGAAACGGGATATGTCCTGACTTTGCTCAATCGCCGAAGATATCTGCCGGAGATAAAAAGCGGCAACGAACATATAAGAAAATTCGCGGAAAGGGCGGCTGTAAATACCGCTATTCAGGGGTCGGCAGCCGATCTCATAAAACTTGCGATGATAGAATGCTCACGTCGGCTTAAAGGAAGCGGCGCGAAAATGATAATACAGGTGCACGACGAGCTTGTTTTTGACGTGCCGGAAAAGTCTGCCGAACGGGTGTCGGCTTGCGTTAAGGAGATAATGAGCGGTATCATCCCGCTTAAAGTGCCGCTGACCGTTGACGTGGAATGCGGAAAGAACTGGTTCGATACGGAACCCATCGGATAGACCGGCAGCAGCGCGCAAGGGCGAAAGGGCATATAGTGAAGAAGATCATTTTAGGCTTAACCGGAGGTATAGCGTCCGGAAAGACCACAGCGGCGGGAATGTTCGCTGACAAAGGGGCTAAACTTATTGACGCGGACAGTATCGCGCACAAAGTGCTCAGAGAGGACCGGGAGGTACAAAGAAAGATAGCGGAAGCGTTCGGGCCTGAATATGTTTCCGGCGGAGAGGTGGACCGTCGGGCTTTGGCGAGGAAGGTGTTTTCAGGAGGCGCGGCGCTTGATATATTATCCGGCATAATCCATCCCCCCGTAATAGCGGCTATTCTTAAAGAGTTAGAAAAGAGCGGCGACGAAGATGTGGTGGTGATAGACGCTCCGCTGCTTATAGAATCGGGAATGCATAAATATGTTGACGCGGTCGTTCTTGTCACAGCCGGCAGGGACAAACAGTTAGAACGGGCCGCGGGAAGAGGTCTTTCCGAGAAAGAGATCAACTATGTCATTGATAAACAAATGTCCCAGGCAGAAAAGGAGAAATTTGCTCAGTATATATTGGATAACGGAGCAAGTATAGACGAAACGAAAAAAGGAGTAGATCGGATATGGCAAAAAGTACAAAAAAAGAGAAAGAAAAAGGACCAGAGCTGGACATCGTGAAACTTAAGAACATGAAGATCTCGGAACTTACTGAGATCGCCAAGGAACTGAGGATCAACGGTATCAGCGGAATGAAAAAGCACGATCTGATATTCAAGATCCTGCAGGCGAAGGTAGAGAAGGACGGATTCGCTTACGGCGAAGGCGTTCTGGAGGTGCTGGAAGACGGGTTCGGTTTTCTCAGAAGCCCGGATTACAACTATCTGCCTTGCCCCGACGACATCTATGTATCGCCTTCGCAGATACGCCGGTTCAATCTGAAGACCGGAGATACCGTTAGCGGGCAGATACGTCCTCCGAAAGAAGGAGAAAGGTATTTCGCGCTTTTAAAGGTGGAAGCCGTGAATTTCGAGAACCCGGAGGTGGCCAAGAACAAGATATTGTTCGAGAACCTAACTCCGCTGTATCCTGACGAACGGTTCCGTCTGGAATCCGCCAGCAATGATCTCTCTATGAGGGTCATGGATCTTTTGACCCCGGTAGGGAAAGGACAGAGAGGGCTTATAGTGGCGCCGCCTTACAGCGGTAAGACCGTTTTTCTGCAAAGATTCGCGAACGCCATTACCTGCAATTATCCCGAAGTGAAGCTTATAATCCTCCTCATTGACGAGCGTCCCGAGGAGGTCACGGATATGCAGAGATCGGTAAACGCCGAGGTGATCGCTTCCACTTTTGATGAACAGGCGCAAAGACACACTCAGGTAGCGGAAATGGTCCTTAAAAAAGCGAAACGCCTGGTTGAGCACAAATACGACGTTGTCATTCTGCTTGATTCTATAACACGTTTGGCGAGGGCTTATAATACGACCGTTCCTCATTCCGGGAAGATACTTTCCGGCGGGGTGGACGCGAACGCGCTTCATAAACCCAAACGCTTTTTCGGTTCCGCGAGGAATGTCGAAGAAGGAGGAAGCCTTACGATCATTGCGACCGCACTTGTAGACACGGGAAGCCGGATGGACGAAGTCATCTTTGAGGAGTTCAAAGGGACGGGCAATATGGAGATACAGCTGGACAGGAGCCTGTTCCAGCGCAGGATATACCCCGCCATCGATATAAAACGTTCCAATACGCGTAAAGAAGAACTTCTGGTGGAGGAAAATGAGCTGAAAAAGGTATGGTTGATGAGAAGAGCCCTGAGCGATATGGACTCGGCGGAAGCTATGACGCTTCTGATAGACAGGCTGAACAAATCCAAAAATAATGAGGAATTTCTCCAGAATATGGGGAAAACCTAAGCTTTTGTTGAGGTTATGGGTTTTTTGGAATATCGAGGATATGCATTTTTACTTGATATTTACCAATAATCTAGTACAATATGTGTTTAGTAATATGTGTCTAATATAACAATAGAGGGGGGTTAGAAGTGAAAAAAGGGATACATCCTAAATATCAGGAAACAACGATAGTTTGCGCGTGCGGGAATACCGTCCATACACGGTCAACTAAGCAGAATATACACGTTGAAATATGCTCAAAATGTCATCCTTTCTATACCGGCAAGCAGAAATTGGTCGACTCTGCCGGAAGATTGGAACGTTTTCAGAAACGTTATTCAAACAAAAAGACAGCAGCTTAATTTGTCTTATGGAACAGATCCTTACGGAACTTGAAAAACGCAGAGAGAAATATAGAGCGCTGGAGAAAGAGCTTTCATCTCCGGATATTCTTTCGGACAGAGAAAAACATACGGCAAAGGCCAAGGAATATGCCGAATTAAGAGAGCTAGTCTCGGCATACGAGGCATATCTGTCCTTTGACGAAGAAAGAAAAGAACTGCTCAAAATGATAGAGGAAGAAGGCGCCGAGAGTGAGTACGCGGCGATGGCGGCCAAGGACCTGGATCGGGTAAAAGATATTCTGAAGAAAAAGAGGGAAGAGATAGAGGAACTTCTCCTGGAGGACGAATATCAGGATTTCAACCGGAACGTGATCATGGAGATCCGCGCGGGGACCGGCGGGGTAGAAGCGAGCCTATTCGCCGCGGATCTTTACAAGATGTATTCCAAATATTTTCTTTCTAAGGGGTGGAAGACCCAGGTCATCAGCCTGAGTGAATCCGAGAAAAACGGTATCAAGGAGATCATCTTTTCGGTCGAAGGGAAAGGTGTTTTCAAATATTTAAGGTTCGAGATGGGCACTCATCGCGTGCAGAGAGTGCCGGAAACCGAGGCAAGCGGACGTATACATACTTCCGCCGCGACGGTAGCGGTTCTTCCTGAAGCGGAAGACGTGGAGATAGACGTAAGCCCGCAGCATCTTAAAATAGATTATTACAGAGCCAGCGGAGCGGGCGGACAGCATGTAAATGTTACGGATTCGGCTGTCAGGATAACTCATGTGCCGACGGGGATAGTCGTCAGCTGTCAGGACGAGAGAAGTCAGCACAAGAACAAGGCTAAGGCCATGCGGGTGCTGAAAGCACGTATACTGAAACAGCTCAGCGAGAAGAAAGAAAAAGAACGGGCGGACAACCGTAAAACGCAGGTCGGGTCGGGGGATCGTTCGGAAAAGATAAGAACGTATAATTTTCCCGAGAACAGGTTTACCGATCATAGAATAGGGCTTACGATATATAACCTTTCTAATATCCTCGAAGGGGAGATGGATGCCGTGATATCGGCTCTTGTGCTGGAAGACAGAAAGATGAAACTCAGTTATTGATCGTTCTTTGACCCGTTCGCCCCGGTGGAGGCTCGTGCTCTAGCGGAGGGAAAATAGCCGGGGCTCCCCTCGCTTTGCTCGGGACATTGCAGGATCAATTTGGAACCCTTCGGCTTCGCTCCCCTCGACAAGCTCCCCTCGGCTTTGCTCGGGACAGGCGGGGCAGGCAGGGCAAGCAAGCCCCGGGGGTATCGGTGAATTGACTAACGGACCGATGATGAAGGATTACGACGAGGAAGTTCCCATACAATACCAAGAGAAACGTTCTGTATTCATGGGAATGGAACTGATGGTCGACGGCAGAGTGCTTATTCCCCGTCCTGAAACGGAAATTTTGGTCTCGACGGCATGCGGCCTTCTGAAAGAAAAAGAGATCACCGATCCCAAGGTCGCAGATATAGGGACGGGTAGCGGTGCCGCCGCTTTAGGGGTCGCGTCGTTGTTCGCGGACGGAAAAGTGGTCGCGGCGGATATTTCGCCGGACGCGCTTGATGTCGCGCGCTTCAATGTCGCTAAATTCGGTCTGGCCGTTAGGATAGAACTGCGCGTTTCGGATATGTTCTCTGCGTTCACGGAAGAAGAAGAGGGCACTTTTGACGCGGTCATATCAAATCCGCCGTATGTCTCCGAGAAAGATTACGGAAAGCTGGACGCGTGGGTGCTGGCGGAACCCAAACAGGCGCTTTACGGAGGACGTGACGGGATGAAGATCCTCAGGCGCATAGCGCAAGAGAGCGGAAAAATGCTCCGTCCGGGCGGGTTTACGGCCGTCGAGGTCGGATACGATCAGGCCGGCAGGATGAAAGAAGAATTTCGTATTAACGGTTTTATAAATGTGGACGGCTTTCAGGATGAGAACGGATACGAACGGGTCATAATAGGATGGAAGATTGGATAGTCTTGTCATAAAGGGCGGTAAGGCTTTAAAGGGTACTATACGCGTCAGCGGAGCTAAGAATGCGTGCCTTCCTATCATGGCGGCTACTTTGCTGTCGGAAGAGAAGAGCGTTATCCGCAATGTGCCGGACCTGAAAGATGTATATACGATGATCGCGCTTCTTTCCTCTTTGGGCAGAAAGATAGAAAAAAGCGGCAGTACAGTGACCGTCTCGGAAGGAAGGATAAAAGAAGCGACCGCGACGTATGACCTAGTAAGCACTATGAGGGCGTCTATTTCTGTGCTGGGTCCGCTTCTGGCGCGGAACAAAGAGGCAAAGGTCTCTTTTCCCGGAGGATGCGTCATAGGGCCAAGGCCCATAGATCTGCACCTTAAAGGATTACGCGCGCTGGGCGCGGAAATACAGATCGACGGCGGATATATAAAGGCCACGGCAAAAGCACTGAAAGGGAAAAGAATATATCTGGGCGGACACTTCGGTTCGAGTGTCCTGGCGACGGCCAATACACTTATGTGCGCCGTGCTTGCCGAAGGAGAGACGGTGATCGAGAATGCCGCCTGCGAACCGGAAGTATCGGATCTCGCGAATTTTTTGAAAAAGATGGGGGCGGATATAAGGGGCGCCGGGACGCCTACATTGAATGTCCGAGGGGTGCGGGAGCTTCATGGCGCGGAACATGAGGTTATTCCCGACAGGATAGAGGCCGGGACATATATGATAGCGGCTGTCATCACCGGCGGGGAGCTTATGCTGGAGAACGCGGTATACGAACATAATCTCGCTCTTATTGACAAACTTACGGAATGCGGGGCCGAGATAGAAGAGATCCCCGGCGGATTAAAAGTATCTCGCAGGACGGCCGATGTGCAGGCAACGGATATCACGACTTTGACCTATCCGGGTTTCCCTACGGACTTGCAGGCCCAGATGATGAGCCTTGTTGCCGTTTCGAGAGGGATAAGCGTTATTACCGAAAAGATATACCCGGAGCGCTTTATACATATAAGCGAACTTAATAGAATGGGTGCGGAGATAATATTGGAAGGGCCCACATCCATAATCAAAGGGGTGAAGGAGCTCAGCGGAGCTCCCGTAATGGCCTCGGACCTTAGGGCCTCGGCGGCTTTGGTCCTGGCCGGTCTGGTAGCCAAAGGGCGTACGGAGATATCCAGGATATATCATCTCGACAGAGGATATGAGCATTTAGAAAGTAAACTATCCGCGGTGGGCGCGGAAATAGAAAGAATTAAAGTATAGCAGTTTGTAGTTCATAGTTCGTAGTTGGGAGAAATAGAGCAGCGGGCAATATAACCCAACAAACTCGAGGAACTCTATGAACACTATAAACTCAAACAAGGAGGAAGGATGTCGGTAGTATTGAGGCTCAAGGTGTTCGGAACAAAAAAGAAGCCTTTTTATCGCATAGTAGCGATGACAAAATCAACTAAACGGGACGGAAAAGCTCTGGAAGAACTGGGTCACTATGATCCGAAAAAAGGCAAAGAACAGGTGACTTTGGACAGAGGACGCGTTGAATACTGGCTGAAGAACGGGGCATTGCCGTCCGATACGGTAAAGAGCATAATAAAACGGTTGGAAATATAACTAGTTGGTAGTTCAGTGTTCGTAGTTCGTAGTCGGAGTGTGCCATTTGGAGTGCAGGATCGGTCCTGCTACGAACTATGAACTACCTACTACGAACTGATCGAGGTCTTGTGAAAATTGATGTGCTTACATTGTTCCCCGAGATGTTCGAGGGCGTGTTCGACCACTCTATGTTGAAAATAGCGCGCAATGCCGGGAAAGCCGAGATAGTCATACATGATCTGCGTGACTGGACGGATGACCGGCATAGAACGGCGGATGACAAGCCTTACGGAGGCGGTCCGGGTATGGTAATGAAGATCGAGCCGGTAGACAGAGCTATCGCCGAGTTGAAAGGTCCGGGAACAAAAGTAGTGCTGCTTACACCTCAGGGAGAGCGCTATGATCAGGCATATGCCAAGCGGCTATCGGTAGAGAAACATATAGTGCTTATTTGCGGACATTATGAGGGCTTTGACGAACGGATACGGACCCTGGTAGACGCGGAAATATCCGCGGGGGATTATATTCTCACCTGCGGAGAGATCCCGGCTATGATGATCTGTGATTCCGTTATCCGTCTTATTCCGGGGGTGCTTGGGGACGCGGAGTGTCTTTTGGAAGAGTCTTTCGAGAAAAATATGCTGGAATATCCCCAGTACACGCGTCCCTCGGAATATAAGGATATGGAGGTCCCGGAAGTCCTTCTGTGCGGAGACCCTAAAAAGATCGGCAAATGGAGGACAGAGCAGGCACTCGCCAAGACAAAAGAGAGGCGCCCTGACCTGCTGGCGCGGCGGGATGACAAAGACCATTTAGATCATTAAAAAAACGCATGCAAACGAACAAAGACTGCGAATCGTAAAAAGGAGAGAAAGATGAAAAAACAGTTAAAGGCCCTTGAAGACAAATATATGAAGAAAGACGTTCCCGGATTCGGTATCGGGGACACGGTCGATGTTCATTTTAAGATCAAGGAAGAGAATAAGATGAGGGTCCAGATATTCACGGGGATAGTGATCGGCCGCAAGGGATCGGGAACCAGAGAGACTTTTACCGTGAGACGTGTATCCTACGGAGAAGGCGTTGAACGCATATTTCCCCTCTGTTCACCGCTTATAGAGAATGTCGTGGTCAAAAAGAAGGGCAAGGTCCGCCGCGCGAAATTGTATTATCTTAGGAACAAGCTCGGGAAAAAGGCCACTAAAGTGAAGGAAAAAGTTGCCCAAAAAGATAAGTCCGAATAAGGACATCGACACATTCTTTTTCGAAAAGAAGGCTTCGACCATAGGACGCGGCATAGTCGCCGGGATAGACGAAGCGGGAAGAGGGCCTTTAGCGGGACCTGTTGTAGCGGCGGCTGTGGTAGTTTGTGACAAGGCATTCGAGGAGAGGATAGACGACTCCAAAAAACTTACCCCCAAGGGAAGAGAAAAGGCTTTTTTGGATATCATGAAACGGTGCGATGTCGGGATCGGAGTAGCGGATGTCGAAGAGATAGACCGGATCAACATCCTTAACGCTACTTTACTGGCGATGAAACGGGCCGTGGGGGAATTAAAGAACAGCCCGGACCATCTCCTTATAGACGGAAGAATGGAAGTGGCTCTGCCTCAGAGCCGGACCTATCTGATACGCGGAGAAAGTAAAAGCATTTCCATAGCGAGCGCGTCGATAATAGCGAAGGTCTTCAGGGACAGCTTAATGACGGAGGAAGATAAAAAATACCCGTTATACGGGTTCAGAAAACATAAAGGGTACGGGACCAGAGAGCATATAGAGGCTATAAAAAGACACGGGTTATGTTCTATACATCGGAGTACTTTTGGGCCGTTTGGTAGTTTAAGCCGAGGCAGAAAAAAAAGGAGCGAGTATGAGTTATAGCTATGATGTCAAAGTAGCGTCGACCGTTAAGCTTAAGGATATAGCTGTTATCGCTAAAAAAGCGGGTATCGCGTCCAAATATATTACCAAATACGGCGATCATATCGCCAAAGTATCTCCGGAGATACTGAAAGAATCCCTAAGATCCCGGTCTGACGGGAAAATGGTCCTTATTACCTCGATAACTCCCACGCAGCTAGGCGAAGGAAAAACGGTTAACACCATAGGCCTTTCCATGGCTCTCAATGCAATGGGAAAAAAGGCGTTCGCCTGTATAAGACAGCCTTCGTTAGGCCCTCTTTTCGGGATGAAAGGCGGAGCGACCGGAGGCGGATATTCGCAGGTCCTGCCCGCGGAAGATATCAACCTCCATCTTACGGGAGACTCATCGGCCGTGGCCAACGCTCAGAACCTGTGCGCGGCATTCATAGACAACACGCTTTTTAGGGGCGATCCGCATGATTTCGGGAAAGACGGGGTCGTATGGAAAAGAGCGCTTGATATAAGCGACCGGGCCTTACGCAATATAGCGATAGGCGGAGGGGGTAAACTTCACGGCGTTAACCGGAGGACGGGAGTGGATATTACTCCGGCATGCGAATGCATGGGCATACTTTCTCTGTCCGAAGACCTTAAGGACCTTAGACAGCGTTTGGGAAAGATCGTAGTGGGATACGACAAAAAAGGGCGGCCGGTGACGGCGGAAGAGATCAAGGTCGCGGGCGCCATGGCCGTACTCTTGAAAAAAGCGCTGGAACCCAACCTTATGCAGACCATTGAGCATACCCCTTGTTTTGTGCACACGGGTTCTTTTGCTAATGTTTCTCACGGATCAAGTTCGGTGATAGCGGATAAGATCGCTCTCAAACTAGCCGATTATGTTGTTACGGAGAGCGGTTTCGGAGCCGACCTTGGCGCGGAGAAGTTCATAGACATTAAATGCCAGCAGTCCAAAATAAGACCCGATGTTGTCGTGATCAACTGTTCGGTAAGAGCGCTTAAGGTGCATAGCGGAGATTATCCTTTCCAAGGAACGAGTTTCCCCGTTAAACTAAAAAAAGAGAACCTTTCCGCCGTGGACAGAGGCTGTTCTAATCTGGAAAAACAGGTCGAGAACCTTAAAATGTTCGGTGTGCCGATAGTCGTCTGCATTAACCGTTTCGAATCCGACACGAAAAAAGAGATAGATAGTGTGATACGCCGGGCGCAAGCCTTGGAAGTCGACGGAATAGCGGTGAGCGATGTATACAGAACAGGGAGCGCGGGAGGAAAAGAGCTGGCGAAGGAAGTCATAAAGGTTTCGAAGATAAAGAGCCGTCTGCGCTATCTTTATCCCGTTGATATGAACATAACCAACAAAATAGAACGCATAGCGAAATCCATGTACGGAGCCAGCGAGGTCAAATATTCCGAGCAGGCCCTGGCGGAAATGGAGATCATAGAAAAGGCCGCATTGCACCATTTGCCTGTATGTATGGCGAAATCGCATCTTTCTCTGTCCAACAATCCCGCAAAAAAAGGCAGGCCGCGCGGGTTCAAACTGGGGGTAGAGGAGGTAACCGTAGCCGCGGGCGCGGGATACATCGTGGTAAAATGCGACAGTGTCAACACAATGCCCGGACTTCCCAAAGTGCCGAGGGGCATGGGAATAGACATAGACATAAAGACCGGTGAGATCAAAGGAATGTTCTGATGTACTCGACCGAATATCTTAAGGGAAGCATAGAGCATTATCTCGAGGACCTTTCCGACCGAAAAATGGCGCCGGGAGGAGGAAGCGCGGCGGCACTTAACGCCGCTTTGGGTGTTGCGCTCAGCCTGATGGTCATCCGATACAGCGTAAAACACGCGGAAAGTGAAGCGGTGCTTTCCGGACTGAAGGATGATCAGGAAGCGGTGCTTAGCGTTCTGGAAGAGCTTATTGACGAGGATTGCAGGGTCTTCAGCGAGTTGATGGTAATGCTGTCCGAAAAAAAAGACGCGGAAGACGCGTACAAAGCCTCCGCTTCCGTCCCGCTTAAGATCTCCGCGGCCTGCGTAAGCGCCCTGAATACGTCGCGGTCGATCATGCCGCATGTCAACCCTAGGCTCAAAAGCGATATTGCCTGCGCTCTGCATATGCTAAAAGGCGCGTTTTTCTCGGCGGAGCTTAATGTCGAGGTAAACCTGAAGTTCATCAAAGATAAAGATTTTATAAAAGCGACGCGAGACTCTCTTAATAAGGACAAAGAACTTATTTTTGAGGCGGAAAAAGAGATACTGGCGTCTATCTGAAAGGGCAATATGGCAAAGATCATTGACGGGAAAAAGATCGCGGCAGAGATCAACGAATCCGTGAAAAAACGTATCAAGGAAATTTCCGCGGCCGTAGGACGCGTTCCGAAACTTGCGTCGTTGACCCTTGGTAGCCCCAAAGACGCCGAAATATACGTTAATATGCAGAAACGTACCGCGGAAAAAGTCGGTATAGATTTTGAGGATATACGGCTTGAAGCCGATCTGTCACAAGAAGATCTGATCCGGGAAATAGAAAAACTCAATAAGGATATCTTCGTCACCGCGATAATCGTACAGAAACCCGTACCGGAAAACATTGACCATGATAGGATAATAGCCGCGATCGATCCCCGAAAAGATGCCGAAGGGCTGCATCCTTACAACCTGGGCAAAATATTGCGTCATGAAGCCGATCTTGTAGCATGTACTCCGGGCGCTGTAATGAAGATATTAAGCGCGGAAAAGATAGACCTTTACGGTAAAGAAGTGGTAATAGTCGGAGGGTCCGCGGTAGTCGGAAAACCTTTAAGTCTCCTGATGCTGAACGAGATGGCTACGACAACGGTGTGCAATATAGCTACATCAGAAAAAGGTTATTTATCCGAGCATGTCGGAAGGGCTGATGTGCTGGTAGTGGCGGTCGGATGTCCCGAAATGATCAAAGGTGAGTGGGTCTCCGAAGGGGCAGTTGTCATAGATGTCGGCATAAACATGGTGGAGGACAAGATAGTGGGGGACGTGGCCTTTTCAGAAGTTGAGAAAAAGGCGTCGGTCATAACTCCCGTACCCGGAGGAGTGGGGCCTGTAACGGTATCCATCTTGATGAGAAATGTTTTCCGGGCACATAAAGCGCAGCATTTGAGCTCAACGGGTCTTTAGACCTTTAGACCTTCGACTTTTAGACTGTTTTGGTCTGGCAACCGGTAACTGGTTTCAGGTAACTTTACTCAGCAGACCTTTTTTATGGAGAGACGAATATTATGTCAAAATTCAAGAACGCTTTAGCAGCCGGGAAGTTCGTCGTGACCACCGAGATCGGGCCCCCGAAAGGCGTGTCTCTGGCGGGTGTGCTCGAAGAACTGAAATGCGTTAAAGGCAAAGTGGACGGCGTTAACGTTACCGATCAGCAGAGCGCCGTTATGAGAATGGGGTCCGTGGCGGCAAGCAAGGTGCTGAACGATAACGGATATGACGCTATTTGCCAGATAACCTGCCGCGACAGGAACCGCATCGCCTTGCAGTCGGACATACTTTCCGCGCGCATTCTTGGGATCGAGAATATCCTTGTGATGACGGGAGATCATCCTCTTCTGGGGGATCATCCTCAGGCAAAACCGGTATATGATCTTGATTCAATAGGCCTTTTGCGCGCCATAAACGGGCTTAAGTCCGGGCGGGACCTTTCGGGCAACGCATTGGATGCGGCTGTCGATATATACGTCGGGGCCGTCGTCAATCCGGGGGCGGATCCTTTGGAACCGGAGATCATCAAGATGGAAAAAAAAGCGGCGGAAGGAGCGGAATTCTTTCAAACACAGGCCATATTCGACCCCGTGATATTTGACAGATTTCTGAAGAGCATCAAGCATATCAGGAGCAAGGTGAAGATATTGGGAGGTATTGTTCCTTTGAAGTCCGCAAGAATGGCGCGTTATATGAATGCGAACATTCCCGGGGTAATTATCCCTGAGACGGTAGTCGAAAAACTGGATAAAGCCGGTGATGTGGAAAAAGAATCCGTAGCGATAGCTCGGGATATTGCCGACGCTATACGGGGAATGTGCGACGGTATACATTTCATGCCGATAAAAGCGAACCACCTTGTATCAAGGATAATAGATACGGCAGGTCTATAAAAAGCGCGGGTGAAAAATGAAAAAGGTCACGGTACTGGATTTTAAAAGAAAAAAAGAGCTCGGAGAAAAGATCACGATGCTTACCGCGTACGACTTTCCCATGGCGCGCCTAATAGACGCCGCCGGGATAGACGCGGTACTCGTGGGAGACTCTCTGGGTATGGTGCTTTTGGGTTACGGCTCGACTCTGAAAGTGACGATGGACGATATGATCCATCACGTAAAAGCGGTAAGGAACGGTGTAGAAAGTGCGTTCCTGATAGGAGACATGCCGTTCATGTCATACCAGTCCTCGGACGAGGACGCTGTCCGCAATGCGGGACGTTTTGTGAAAGAGGGCGGGGCGGAAGCGGTAAAGGTGGAAGGGGGAGAGAGCTCTCTGCCCAGAATGAAAGCCATAATAGGAGCGGGGATACCTGTTCTGGGGCACCTGGGCCTTCTGCCGCAGAGCGTTAATGCTTCCGGCGGATATAAAGTACAGGGTAGGTCTACTGAAACTGCCGAACATATTATCGCCGATGCCGTCGCGCTCGAAAAAAGCGGATGTTTCGCTCTGGTCCTGGAATGTGTCCCGAGAGAGCTCGCTAAAAAGATAACGCGGAAGATCGGGATACCTACTATCGGAATAGGGGCGGGTCCGGATTGCGACGGACAGGTCCTTGTTACACACGATATTATAGGATATCAGGACAAAACCCCTCCTAAATTCGTCAAACAGTACGCTAATATCGCCCCGCTCATCAAACGTGCTGTAGAATCTTTCAGAAAGGAGACCTTATCGGGCGAGTTCCCCGATGAACCCCGCTGTTTCTGACCATCCTAACAGGATCATAATATGAAGTCATATATAGAGACATGGGAAAAGATATTCGGTATACGCAGATGCAAACGTATATTCGTAGCGGCTACAAGAAGGAACATCGGAAAGACCACGGTATCTCTGGGGCTGATATCGGCGTTAACCCCCCGGTTCGGTAATATCGGGTTCATAAAACCCGTCGGACAGAGATATCTCCTCGAGAACGGGAATAAGGTCGATGAAGATTCCATCCTGATGGAGCACATATTCAAGTTCAAGTTTCCCCTAAAAATGATGTCGCCGGTCGCTATAGATAAAGGATATACGGAACGGTTCCTTGACGGGAAACGCGAGAGTGACGCCGCTTTAAAGATACGCACGGCTTTTGACCACGTAGCCGAAGGAAAAGACATAATGATAATAGAGGGGACCGGCCACGCGGGAGTAGGTTCAGTATTCGACCTTTCCAATGCAGCCGTGGCCAAGATGCTGGACAGCAGCGTAATACTCGTATCACAGGGAGGTATAGGGAATCCCATAGACGAGATCATGCTCAATAAATCGGTTTTTGATAAGATGGGAGTGAAAATGATCGGTGTCGTGGTCAATAAAGTGCTTCCCGAGAAATATGAAAAGGTAAATAAATACGTGAGGATGGGGCTCGCCAGGCTTGGTGTCCCCGTGCTCGGGGTAATGCCGTACATGAAGACCTTGGATATCCCTACGATGCACGATATTAAAGAGGACCTGGATATGCAGGTCTTGTGCGGGGAGAAGTTCCTTGATACGCAGATGAAACGGGTGCTGGTAGGCGCGATGGAAAGCAGGTCCGTGATGAACTATCTTGAGGATGATTGCCTTGTGATAACGCCCGGCAACCGTATCGATCTTATAAACCTTTTGATAAAAGCGCATACCGGACGTTTCTGCGCGCCCAAACGCATTGCCGGGATAGTGCTGTCCGGAGGCATGCTTCCCAAACGAAGAACGTACAATGCGCTAAAAAAGACCAATATTCCCACGCTCGTGTCCGCTCTTAACACATATGATGTTTCTTCCAAAATACATGACCTTACCGTTAAGATAAAATTCCGGGACAAGAACAAGGTCAGCATGGTCATGAATATGATCGGAAAATACGTCGATATAGACCGTATACTCAGAGAATTATGATCTCACGTACCTTTTTCCACACTTTAATTGTTCACATAGCCGTTCTTTTTATGCTGTTCAGCGGCGGATGCGGCGGGACGGGCCAGGCAGCGGAAAAGGATGTTATTATGTCCGACATCCTGATGGGGACTTTTGTCCGGGTCAAGATACGGCCCGAAGGAAGCAAGAGAGAGAACGCGGAAATGTTATCTAAAAAAGCGTTCGAACTGGCCGTTCGGCTGGAGACGGTCTTTAATATTTTCGATCCCGAAAGCGAGATCAGCGGGCTCAATCTGTCGGGCGGAGGAAGCGTGTCGCCCGATATGCTTGAGGCCCTCGGCACCGCCGAAGAGATAGGGGAGCTCACAGGCGGAAAGTTCGATATTACCATAGCTCCCATTCTTAAAAAAAAGGGCTTTTACGGTGATATGCCGGAAGAGCTGATAGACAGTATTCCCGACGGGACGGCCGGGGTAGGATGGGAAAATGTGGGGATAGATGAAGCGCGCGGGACGGTCACTTTGCAAAGCGGCGCATGGATCGACCTTTCCGGGATCGCTAAGGGGTACATAGCTGACCGCATGTCCGATCTGCTTAAAGAAGGCGGGATAGAGGACTTTATCGTCGATGCCGGAGGAGACATGTGCTGCCGTTCGTTCCGTCCCGAAGGCTGGATCATCGGAGTGAGGGATCCGCGCGGGCAGGATATCGCGTTAAAGCTCCGTATGGTTTCAGGAGCCGTGGCGACAAGCGGGGATTATGAGAACGTCATGCCCGGCGGGGACGGCGGGTTCGTCGCCCATATTGTGGATACGGACACGGACAAGGTCATCGAAAGACGATTCTATAGCGTAACCGTTATTGCGGACACCTGCGCTAAAGCCGACGCGTTCGCGACCGCCTTCATGACATATGGTCCGAACGAAGCCGTCGCCGTTGCCGACCGAACGGACGGAGTAGATATTGTGATCATAGATGAAAGGGACGGGCGCCGCGTGATAAGGATGTCTCTGGGCGCGGGACGCTATGTGCTTTAGGAGGAACGGTTGAGAGTAGTAGCTGCTATGTCAGGAGGGGTAGACTCGAGTGTCGCGGCTTTTCTTATGAAAAGAGAGGGCCGTGAGGTTATCGGCGTTACTATAAAGACCTGGCCTAAAGAAGAATGCGGCGGCGGCGACGATAAAATGTGCTGTTCGCTTGACTCTATACAATACGCGCGCAGCGCCGCGGAAGACATGGGGATACCCTATTATGTGGTCGATCTTTCCAAAGAGTTCGCCGAAAAGATCAAAAAATATTTCGTGGAAGAATATGCCCGGGGCAGGACTCCCAGCCCCTGCGTATACTGCAACAGCAAAATAAAGTTCGGTTGTCTCCTAAAAAAAGCCAGGGAAATGGGCGCCCAGCGCATTGCTACGGGCCATTACGCCCGCATAATAAAGCGCGGCGGAAAGTGTTTTCTGGCCGAAGCCGTTAACGGACAGGGCGACCAGTCGTATTTTCTTTACGATATTCCCAAAGAGGAACTTATGTACCTGGACTTTCCTCTAGGGGAGCTTACCAAAAAGGAAGTAGTGGAGATCGCCCGCGGCGAAAATTTCATGTCCGCTGAAAAAAAACCCAGCCAGGACATCTGTTTCGCGTCGGGTGCAGGCGGTTATAAAAAATATTTAGAAAAGACCGCGCCGGATATTTTCGTTCCCGGAGATATCGTCAATGCGGCCGGGAAAAAGATAGCCGAGCATAAAGGGATCGCGGGATACACGGTCGGGCAGCGGCACGGGTTGGGGATAGGGTCCCATGAAGCGCTATATGTAACAAAAATCGACGCGAAGAACAATGCTGTAACGGTTTCGGGTAGAGAGAACGCTATGAAGTCCAGATTGCGCGTCAAAGGTTTCAACTGGTTAATTATGGATGAACTGAACAGGCCGCGTTCTTTCGGTACGAGAATAAGATATAATTCCAAAAAGGCCGAGGCCCGGGTCGTCCCGAAGGGTAGGGACGAAGCCATTATAGAATTCTCCGAACCGCAATTCGCGCCCGCTCCCGGACAAGCGGCTGTTTTCTACGAGGACGAGATAGTCGCGGGCGGCGCGTGGATCGAAGAAGCATTAGAGTAATACCAGACTACCCAGCAGGTGGGGACATCCTCCCTCCCCCCGTGATTTTCTTTTATTAGCAAACCAAATAACGGGGGGAGGGAAGTGTCCCGTTCGCTGCCTAAGATTTCCCTGTAACTATCCTTCTAAAGACGCTATAATTAAAAATATAAAATAAGACTAACCGTTAAGCAATATAGAGAAGCAGGAGGTCATATGGCCAGATATATTAAGAAAGCTTCCAAGGCCGCCGGTCAGGTTCCCGGAACGCTCGTGCATGTTGGAAAAGAGCATTCGGCGTCCGTAAAAATATCGGTGATGGATTATAATGAGGAACGCTTTGAAGAAATGGAAATAAAGGATGTTTCCGAGACCAAACGGTTCATCAAGGATTCATCGGTTTCTTGGATAAACATCGATGGTGTACATGATACGGATATTATCGAAAAGATAGGAGACATGTTCGGGATACACCCGCTAGTGCTGGAGGACATCGTTAATACGACCCAGCGTCCTAAAATGGAAGAACATGACGGATACCTTTATCTGGTATTAAAAATGATCAGGAGAGAGGAGCCGTCCGGTGATACCATTTATGAACAGGTAAGTCTTATTCTTGGAAAGGGCTTTGTTCTTTCTTTCCAGGAGAAAGAAGGCGATGTGTTCGAACCGGTGCGGGACAGGATCCGAAGAGATAAAGGCAGGATAAGGAAGAAAAAAGCGGATTACCTGGTATATTCTCTGATAGACGCTGTCGTGGATAATTATTTCGTGATACTGGAAAGATTAGGGGAAGAAATGGAAAAGGTAGAAGAGAATATTACCGCCGATCCTACTTCCGACGATCTTAAGATCATACACAGATCGAAGCGTGAAGTGATCTCATTGAGAAGATCGGTGTGGCCTTTGCGCGAAGTGATCGGCGCTTTGATCCGTGAGGACGACGCGCTTATCAACAAGGATACGGGCATATTTTTCAGAGACGTATATGATCACACCATTCAGGTCATTGATACGGTAGAGGCCCTTAGGGACACGGCATCCGGGATGCTGGATATATATCTTTCAATTATCAGCAATAAGATGAACGAAGTAATGAAGGTCCTGACCATTATAGCGACGATTTTCATTCCTCTTACTTTTGTCGCGGGTATATACGGCATGAACTTTAATCCCGAAACCTCGCGTTTTAATATGCCGGAGCTTAACTGGCCCTACGGTTACCTCTTTGCCTGGGCGATAATGCTGACGGTAGGAGGATTGATGTTGCGTTATTTCAGGAAAAAGAAGTGGATGTGAAACTTTTCATAGGGAGCTAGAATGAAAAAAATACGTTTACATGTGGCCTTTATATGCGTTCTTGCAGGGATGTCTTATTGTGCCTTAGCCGAGGAAAAGACCGCCACTCCGTCTTCTGCGGCGGTATCGGCGGAGGCGCCGAATAACGTTATCGGTGTTGTAGAAACGGCCAAAGAAGGGAAGGCCGACGTGAAGGTGGCCGAACTGCAGATAATAAAAGAGAAGGCGTCCCTTGAACAGGAAAAAATAGAGCTGATCAAGAATGCCGAAAAGGAACATAGTAAAAGCAACGGCGGCGGCAGCGCCGAGAACCTGGTAATACAGCAAAAACTCGAGGTTTTGGAAAAAAAAGAAGCTGTTGTAGCGGCAAAAGAGAACGTTGTGACCGAGAAAATAGAGGCCTATGAAAGGGCGGCCGCTATTATCGAACGAAAGCTCGAGATACTGAACAGTAAGGACCTTTCTTTAGATGATATTGAACGGGAATATGAGAGGGTGAACCGCCTCTTAGCGGACGCGAAGGCGGAGAAGGCCTTCCTGAAAGGGAAACTCCCTCTGATAGAAATGGAAACAAAGGCTATTGAAAAAGAGCTGCAGACACAGAACATTCTTTTGGGGCTGAAAGGTGATAAGGACAATGCTGTCTCTGACATTATAAAGACCAGGAACGAGCATCTCACGGTGACCGCCAAGGAAGGCGAGCTGATAAGGGAAAGGATATCCTTCGTTGATGTCCAAGTCGAGCTGATAAAAGATTATATCGCGGCCTTGAACGAGAAAAGAATAGAGGTTTTCAGATATGAATTGCTTACTCCGAGACCTTTATCGGCAGGGATGACGGAAGGAGCGGCGCTCTTATTTTTCGCGGGTCTACTTTTAGCGGTCATGTTCTATCGGCCCCGTATCCGTGAAGCCGTGCTAAAGAGCGGAGCTTCCTTGGCGGGAAAACTGATGTGCAAAACGCTTACGCTGTTCTTGTATTCAGGAATAGGACTTTTTGCGGGATACTTCATTATATCGTTTTTGGGATATCATAAACTCGCTATGTACGTGGGCGTCCGGGTGCTTCTCGCCGTAGTGGTCGTTGCCGTGTTAGCGGTCTTTCATCGCGTGATGAAACGGGTTCTCCATAGAGGTGAGGAGGGTGACGAAAAACATACATTAATGGACGGTATAGCTACGATATTGGGCTGGGCTATGGTGTTTTTCGGGGTCTTTATCGTGACAAAAATAGCCGGGTTCGAACGTGAAGCGATGTTCTTTTTGAAACGCGCCGCCGAAAGACCTTTTTTCGTAATGGGAGAAGTTAATATTTCCGCCGGTATCATCTTTAAGTTCGCGTTCATAGTATGGCTTTTTATCCTGGCATCACGTTTCCTGGACGCGTTCCTTAAAAGCAATATCTATAAGAGGATGAGGCTTGATGAGAGCGTTCAATACGCTTTATCGGTCGCGATAAAATATCTTATGATGGTCCTCGGACTTTTTATTGGGATCTCCGCGCTTGGGGTGGACTTGGCCGCGCTTACGGTGTTTGCCGGGACGGTCGGTATCGGGATAGGGTTCGGACTGCAGGAAATAGCCAAAAATTTCATAGCGGGGATGGTCCTTCTCGTGGAACGGCCTATAAAGGTCGGTGACTATATCGAGGTAGGCGGCTTGCCCGGGCGTGTCCGTCTGATAAAAGCCAGAGGCACAATAGTCGATACATTCGATAATATATCCGTCGTAGTGCCGAATTCCGAGTTCATGACCCAGCAAATAATCAACTGGAGCTATAGCGATAAGCTTACACGCGTGAAGATCCCCGTCGGGGTCGCTTACGGGTCCGATACGGAGCTTGTAAAGAAATGTCTGATGGAAGTGGCTGAACAGCATCCCAAAGTCCTTAAAAAACCGGATCCGTACGTATGGTTCGAGGCGTTCGGCGACAGTTCTCTGAATTTTACGTTATTTGTGTGGACGAACGAACCTCAGAACCGAATGAGCCTGAAAAGCGAACTTAATTTTAAAATAGACGCTATTTTCAGAGAGAACAAGATCACTATACCGTTCCCGCAGAGGGATCTTCATTTTAAATCTTCAGATATAAGCTTCGGGGGACAGAAGCCAGGAGGGGAACAGGTAATCGCATAGGTCACAGCGCATAGCGTTATATTGACTGATGTTCCATTAGTGAATGGTGAGATTGTAAAAGAACCAACGTCCGCATGCCCAGGATATGGGGACATCCTCCCGAAGGGAAGTGTCCCCTTTGCCGACCTATTAAAGACGGTCCTTTAAACATGGAACTTCACAGCATAGCTATAGCAACAGTGGCGTATTATTTAGCGGGGATCATTAGCGTTTCCGTCGGAGGCGCGTCCTTGGTGACGATACCCCTGCTTATTTTTCTGGGTATGAGCGGCAAAGCCGCTATCGCGACTAACATGTTCACGCTGATATTCTTAAGCGTCAGCGGCGCAGTCGGATTGCGTGAGAAGATAGAGCCAAAATATACCGGGTTCATCGCCGTTTCGGTAGTTTTGACCGCTATCGGGTCCTTGATAGGCGCCCGATACCTGATCGCTTTTAACGAACATATGCTTGAGAAATTCCTGGCGGTCATAATATTCGTTTTCATCCCCATATTTTTTCTGAACAAAGACCTTGGAATAAAAGAAAGAACGGGCAAAGCATCTGTGCTTACGTTGTCGTCCGTTGGCATTCTGGTATTCATGCTGGGCGTATACGGCGGCTTTTTCAGCGGCGGATACATGATGCTGCTGAGCTATGTGCTGATACTGGGGCTCGGCCTTGATTTTCTTCAGACAGCGGTGATAACCAAGATACTTAACGCGTTCTCGTCCCTGGCGGCATGTATGGTCTTTTTCGGCAGCGATCTTATTGACATGCGCATAGCGCTGCCATTGTCGATCTCGATATCCATAGGCGCGTTCTCGGGATCAAAACTGGCTCTTAGGAAAGGAACAGTTTGGGTGAGAAAAGCTTTCATTACCGTCGCGGTGCTCTTGGCCGTCAAATTGCTTTTTTTGTGAACTTAATAGAGCCGCAAACGGGACACTTCCCGTTGGGAAATGTCCCCATATCCTGGGCATGTGGACGTTGGTTCTTTTTCTATTTCAGCATTCACTAATGAAACATCAGTTAATACAGCCCAACAAGCCCTACAAACTCGGCAAACTTTATGCTCTGTGCTGATTGAGATCTTCCGTACCCTTGCATTGACAAGGGTGAGGCTTTAGAATATAATGATGGCTCATAAAAAGCTTAACTTGGCGGGGTAGCTCAGCTGGTTAGAGCGCACGGCTCATACCCGTGTTGTCGACGGTTCGATCCCGTCCCCCGCTACCAGGAATTAAAAAACCCGGCTGATATTAAAGCCGGGTTTTTTGTTAATCAGGTGTTTCATGGGGGGAAACGAGGGTTTCCCCCTCTTGACGCTTCCCCCGGATATTTTGTTAGCGCAAGATCCCGGGGTCGCTGTCACCCCCTTCCCATAGGTGTTATGGATCATGCGATCTGTGCTATCAAAGGAAAGGGAGGAGGTATATCCTCCCTTTCCTTTTGAACCATACCCTCCTCAAGTCGTGCCGCTTCGCGGCAAATTGGATCTTTGGTGTCGGGCATATTCCTTATTACCCGTTATCAGGAATTAAAAAACCCGGCTGATATTAAAGCCGGGTTTTTTGTTAATTAGGTGTTTCATAGGGGGAATGTATTGTTTGCACTGGTATATTCTGTATTTTTGTTATACAATGCTTGAACATTAGTAATATTAATCCTTAATGGGAGGTTTGGATATGGATGATTTTCGTTCTCCGGAGGATCTTTTCCGGGATGAGGCAAAAAAGGTCAAACAAATAGGCGCGGAATACGGGAAATTCCTGCCGTTCGTGATAGGAGGGCTTATTCTGATCTTTCTGTTGCAAGGGGCCGTGTATTCGATCGGGCCCGATGAAGTGGGTGTTGTGCAGAGGTTCGGTAAATATGTGCGCACTACCGAACCCGGTCTGCACGCGAAAATGCCTTTCGGGGTGGAGAAAGTAACGCCGATAAAAGTTAAGAAGATATTTAAGGAGGAATTCGGGTTCAAGACGACCATTCCGGGAGTAAGAAGCGTTTACGCGCAGGACAGGCAGGCGGAATCGTCTCTTATGCTGACCGGGGACCTTAACATACTTGACGTGAAATGGATAGTCCAGTTCAGGGTGAACGATCCCGTGAAACTGCTTTTCAAGACGCGGAATCCCGTGAACAGTGTAAGGGATATGTCAGAGGTCGTTATGAGAAGACTGTGCGGGGATTATTCCGTGGATGAAGTGCTTACCACGAAGAGAGAGGAAGTGGCCCTGAAAGCGCAGCTTGAACTTCAGAAACTCTTGGATAAGTATGAAACGGGGATATACGTGATAACCGTTAAGCTCCTGGATGTTAATCCGCCGGATGCGGTAAAACCGGCGTTCAATGAGGTCAATGAGTCGAAACAGGAAAAAGAACGCATGATAAACGAAGCCTGGGAAGCCTACAACAAAGCCATACCCAGGGCAAAAGGTGAAGCGCACAGGACGATAAGCCAGGCGGAAGGATACAGCGTAGATAAGGTCAACAGGGCCGAAGGGGAGGCCGAAAGGTTCCTTGCGACATGGGAGGAATACAAAAAAGCGCCCAAGGTCACAGAAAAGAGACTGTATTTGGAAACCATGGCGGAAGTGCTGCCTAAAGCCGAGAAAAAAATAGTGATAGATCCCGAACAAACATCTATACTCCCGCTTCTTCAGCTGGGGGCCAAAGGGGGCAATGAATAATGAAGATATTGATCAGAATAACCGCCGCGTTGGTTTTCGCGGTAATAGTATTTTTTGCGGCAGGAGTGCTATATATAATTTCCGAGACCGACCAAGTGGTCATTACGCAGTTCGGAAGACCTGTCCGGGGACTGCTTGATAAACCCGGCCTTCATTTCAAACTGCCGTTCATACAAAAAGCGCATTATTTCGAGAAACGTCTTCTGGAATGGGACGGCGATCCTAACCAGATACCCACTAGGGACAAAAAATATATATGGGTCGATACTACGGCTAGATGGCGGATAGTCGATGCGCTTACTTTTCTGGAGTCTGTAGGGTCCGAAAGGGGCGCTCAGGCCCGATTGGATGATGTTATAAATTCCGCCACGAGAGATGTCATCACAAGCCACCTGCTTGTAGAGGCGATACGGGACTCTAACCGCATATTGGAAACGACCCCCGAGGACGATTCCGTTGTTACTCTCGGAGAAGAAGCCTTGGAAAAAATAAAGGTAGGGCGTCACGAGCTGGAACAGGACATACTTTCCAGGTCCAAAGTGATCGTTCCTCAATACGGGATAGAGCTTGTCGATGTGAGGATAAAACGTATAAATTACGTAGAAGACGTAAGAAAGAAGGTCTATGACCGCATGATATCCGAGAGAAAACGGGCCGCGGAGATGTACAGGTCAGAAGGCAGAGGAAAAAGCGCCGAAGTAGAAGGGGGAATGGAAAAAGAATTGAAACTTATCACTTCACAGGCGTATAAGACCTCTCAGGGGCTAAGAGGCGCGGCTGACGCGAAAGCGATCGCGATATACGCGGAAGCATACGGTAAAGACCCGGAATTTTACTCGTTCACCAAAACCCTGGAAACGTACGGGGATACAATAGACTCGGGAACCACGATAGTCCTTACGACCAGCGGGGATTACTATAAGTACATAAAATCTCTCGAATGATGAAAGGCATAGTATATGGAATGGGATAATATAAAACATGTGGCTGAACTTACCCCGCCCTTTACTGGGAAAGGGCGGGGTTTAATTCGCCCAGATAACTTATATTCCCTTAGGTCGTATAAGTTATGGGCTCATTAAAGGGGGAGATATGGCCAAAGAGAAAAAACTAAAAAAAGTGCCAAGGTCTCAGGTGACGACATTCAAAATAAAGAACCGTAAAGGATATGCCGCGGTCTGCAGAAATAACCTCACGGAGGGAGGATCCCTCAATATCGCGCTTGAAAGAATGGATAAAGCGCTCAAGCGCAGCGGATACACTTTGGGTTAATACGAAATACCGACGATGTTTATTTCCATCTTTGTATTTATTCTGGTCCTTTCCGTGCATGAGTTCGCGCACGGGTATGCGGCATACCGTCTGGGAGATACTACCGCAAGGGACGCGGGAAGGCTTACTCTTAACCCGCTGGCCCATATTGACCCCGTGGGAACGGTAATGCTTCCGGCGATGCTTGCTATTACGCATTCACCGGTCATCTTCGGTTGGGCCAAACCCGTCCCTATAGATCCAAGGAATTTCAAGGATCCCGCTAAAGGTATGCTCCTGACGTCGCTTGCGGGGCCCGCGTCAAATTTTTTACTGGCTTTTCTTTTCGGGATGATCTTAAGAACGCATCTTTTCGCCGCTTACTCGGCGCTCTGGAGTTTTCTTGTCTCGGGGATAATGATCAGTCTGGTATTGGGAATTTTTAATCTTGTGCCCATACCGCCGCTCGACGGGTCCGGGATACTTGCTGCACTGCTCCCTCCCAAAGCGGCCGTAAAATTCATGTTGATGAGGAAATATGGCTTCATTGTTCTTATAGGACTACTGTACCTCGGGCTTTTTGATAGAGTTATACTGCCTCTTGTCCGTTTTCTCACAAAAGTGATATTGAGCTTGTAATGTTAGATAATACCGCGTTCGGTTCGCGGTATGGAAAAACGGACGGGGGAAGGATCGCGGGACGCATCGTGAAACGTTATGATATAAAAATGAAGATAGTGACCTTTCTGAGGGAAAATCCCGATACGTATGTATCGGGTGAGACCCTTTCGGATAAGCTGGGGTTTTCCCGTGCCGCGTTATGGAAGTATATTAAGGAGATAAGAGAAGAAGGTTATGTAGTGGAGGCCGCGCCGCGTTCGGGATATAAACTCAAGGATGAGCCGGACCGGATCTACGGGTATTCGCTTGCGGGGCAGTTAGAGACAAATGTCATAGGTAAGACCGGAGAAGTGCTCCAGTATGACGAGATCGGTTCTACCAACGATAAAGCGTACGAACTCGCGGAGTCCGGAGCGCCGGAAGGAACCGTTGTTATAGCATCTTCCCAATCAAAAGGGAAAGGACGTATGGGCAGAAAGTGGATATCCCCGAAAAACGGGGGTTTATACTTATCTGTCATTCTCAGGCCGCCCGCGGATATTAATGAAGTCCCCTCCCTGACCTTGGTGGCGGCGTTATCCGTCTCGAGGGCCATAAAGGCACTTACGGGACTTGATGCCGGCATTAAATGGCCAAACGATATACTGCTTAACGGCAAAAAAGTGTGCGGCATATTGACGGAGATGAAAGCCCAGCCGGATAAAGTGGATTTTCTTGTCCTTGGTATAGGGCTCAACGTTGACACCTGGCAGAAAGACCTGCCTGACGAAGCCGTGTCCCTGAGAGAGGTCACCGGAGAAAAAGTCGGTCTCACTAGAACGGCAAAATGCCTGCTGGAGGAAATGGAAAAGGATTATTTCACCTTTAAAAAAGACGGGTTCTCCGGATTGCGGAATGAATGCCGCAAACTGTCGTTGGTTCTGGATAGGGTCGTGGAAGTTTCCCATCACGGGAAAAGGATCAAGGGAACAGCCATTGACCTTGATGAGGCGGGCGCTTTGATAGTGAGGACAGAGGAAGATCAAAGAGTGAGGATATTAAGCGGGGACGTGGTATTATGACGGTACTTTTGATCGATATAGGCAATACGAATACGGCTATCGCTTTTTTGAAGGGGAATAGCATAAAAAAACGCTATTTTATCAGTACGTCCAAAAAACGCGTAAGACCGCGATCTCTGGCACGTCTTTTGGGAAAGCGCCGTAAGGATATCGAAGAAGTGCTGATCGTGAGCGTGGTCCCGGATTTCTACGATATTTTGACGGCCAGCCTCAAAAAGGTGATACCGGGCGCGAGGATCCGAACGGTCGGTAAAGAGGTTAAAGTGCCGATGAAGGTCGATTATGACAGCCCTGCGCAGGTAGGGCAGGATCGTCTGGTCACGGCATTCAGCGCCTATAGGCTGCGTAAAGGACCCGTTCTGGTGATAGATTTCGGCACAGCGGTGACCTTTGATATTGTCTTATCGGCCGGGGTGTACGAAGGAGGGCTTATTTTCCCCGGGATACGGCTTGGGCTGTCCGCTTTGACGGAGAATACGGCACTTTTACCGAAAACCGCGCTCAAGACCGTCCAACAGGGCCTTTTCGGAAAAAACACCCGTGACAGCATGAATCTGGGGATAATCCTTGGGTATGCGGCTCTATGCGACGGTATTATCGACAGATTCCGCGAAGCCTATGGCGCTAAGCTGAAGATCGTAATTACGGGCGGAGACGCCGCCTTGGTGGAAAGACATTCACGTTGTATCCTGAAAAAGGATATCCAGCCGGACCTGATCTTCAGAGGACTGAAACTTCTGTCGGAACTCTAGCCTCATTAAAAAAATCTTGACAATATCGGTGGTTTTTCTATAATGTCATCTCATTAGCACTCACGTGGCATGAGTGCTAAAAATAAATTAAGGGTTTATTAAATAAACGTAAAAAACGGAGGGAAGGAAATGAAAGTAAAACCACTTGGTGACAGGATCCTGGTAGAGGTCCTTGAAGCGGAGGAGAAGACAAAGGGCGGAATACTTCTGCCTGACAACGCGAAAGAAAAGCCCCAACAAGCTAAAGTCGTGTCCGTCGGAAAAGGCAGAACGAACGACGAAGGCAAGACAATAGCGTTGGAGGTCAAACCCGGGGACACGGTGATCTTCGGCAAGTATTCCGGAACGGAATTAAAGATCGACGGAAAAGACCTGATGATGCTTAAAGAAGAAGATGTGCTCGGCATAGTGAATTGATGAACCGATACGTGATCTGTTCAGATAGAAGAATCAAGGAGGAGTAAAAATGGCAAAGCAGTTAGAGTTCGGAGATGAGGCCCGCAAGGCGATATTGGCAGGGGTCAGTAAATTGGCAAGAACGGTCAAGGTAACACTGGGGCCGAAAGGAAGAAATGTCGCTATAGAGAAAAAATTCGGCGCTCCGACAATAACCAAGGACGGAGTGACCGTAGCGAAGGAAATAGAGCTTGAGGATCCGTATGAGAACCTCGGAGCGGAGATGGTGAAAGAAGTAGCGTCCAAGACCAGCGACATCGCCGGTGATGGGACCACTACTGCGACGGTCCTGGCGGAAGCGATATATAAGGAAGGCCTTAAGAACGTGACGGCAGGGGCCAATCCGATGCAGATAAAAAGAGGGATAGAGAAAGCCGTCGAAGCCGTAGTGGGAGAGCTGAAAAAGATGTCTACTCCTACTAAAGAAACGGAAAAGATCGCGCAGGTCGCGACAATAGCGGCTAATAACGATAAGGTCATCGGAGATAGGATAGCCGAGGCTATGGAAAAGGTGGGATCTGAGGGTGTAATAACCGTAGAAGAAGGTAAAACGCTGGAGACCAGCCTTAAGCTCGTGGAAGGTATGCAGTTCGATCAGGGATATCTATCACCGTATTTCGTGACGGATATGGAGAGAATGGAATGCGTGCTTGAGAGCCCGTATATCCTTATTCACGAAAAAAAAATATCCAACATGAAAACACTGCTTCCTCTGCTTGAGAAAGTCGCGCAAACGAACAAGCCCTTCCTGATCATCTCGGAAGAGACCGAAGGTGAAGCTCTGGCTACCCTTGTCGTGAATAAAATAAGAGGGACGTTCAGTTGCTGCGCGGTAAAAGCTCCGGGATACGGGGATAGAAGAAAGTCCATGCTGGGCGATATAGCGGTCCTTACCGGCGGGAAAGCCATAACGGAAGATCTTGGTATACAGCTTGAGAACGTGAACATCGAAGATCTAGGTCAGGCGAAGAGAATATCCATAGACAAAGAGAACACGATCATAGTGGAAGGCGCCGGAAAAGAAGCCGCCGTCAAATCCAGGATAGCGCAGATAAAGAATGAGATAGATAACAGCGATTCCGATTACGATAAGGAAAAACTGCAGGAACGTCTGGCGAAACTTGCCGGCGGAGTAGCTATAATAAGCGTAGGGGCCGCGACCGAGGTCGAGATGAAAGAGAAGAAGGCCAGGATAGAGGACGCGCTTCACGCTACAAGAGCCGCTGTGGAAGAAGGTATTGTTCCGGGAGGAGGGGTAGCGCTTCTAAGGGCTAGCCTGAAACTGGACGCGGTCGAAAAAGAGGCAAGAGGCGACGAAAAGGTCGGTGTCGATATCATACGGCGTGCGCTTAAGGAACCCGTGAGCATGATAGCTTCCAATGCCGGTCAGGTAGGTCAGGTAGTGGTCGCCAAGCTTCTCGCGAGCACAAAAGCGAATGAGGGATATGATGCCGAAAATGATGCGTATGTGGATATGGTCAAGGAGGGCATTATAGACCCGACCAAGGTCGCCAGAACGGCTCTTCAGAACGCGGCAAGTATTGCGTCGCTGCTTTTGACAACAGAGGCTGTTATCTGCGATAAACCGGAGAAGAACCAGGGCGGTATGCCCGGAGGTATGCCGGGTATGGGAGGTATGCCGGGCATGATGTAAATGAGACCATAACTTGCGGAACGAAGTGAACGCAAGTTATATGGTCGAATTTATCCCGAGCGAAGCGAGGGATCTCTTGCGGAACGAAGTGAACGCAAGTTATATGGTCGAATTTATCCCGAGCGAAGCCGAGCCAAGTGAGGATGAGACGAAGGATCTCGCGAACGAAGTGAGCGTATACAGGCAGTTTTGATAATTCGAAAGAGATTGCCGCGTCGGTCTGCGGGCCTCGCCCGGAGGTCTCGGCACACCTCGAACATTACGTTCTCGGCGCCTTCTTGCAATGACGGAATCGGGTCGCGATCGTAGAGAGCAATGACGGTTAGACAAGCAAGAGATAACGTATTGACTTATGGTCAATGTATGTTAAAATCATTAAGAACTTCGGGGTAAGGTGATCCCAGCTTAGACGGGGAAAGTCCTTAGCCGGCGGTGTTTCTCCGGGCAGACCGGGGATAAGTCCGCGAGGCCTTTAATAAAAGGCCTGAACCCGCGAAAATCGGGTACCGACCGTAAAGCCGGGATGGGAGAAGAGAAGTTTTAAAAAAGACCCCTGAAGTATGTGTTCGGGGGTCTTTTTTTTAACCCGTTCGCCCCGTCTAAGCCCCGTGTTTCAGAGCAAGGAAAAACAGGATCAATTGTAAACCCTTCGGCTTCGCTCCCCTCGACAAGCTCGGGACAGGCAGGGCAAACAAACCCCGGCCTTCAGGCCGGGGTATATGTGAAGTGACAGGAACATAAGGAAAGGCATGAAACTCAATACGATAGAAGAAGCCGTAAAAGACCTTAAAGCAGGCCGTATGGTCGTGGTTGTGGATGATCCTTCCAGGGAAAATGAGGGGGACCTTATTGCTTCCGCCGAAAAGATCACACCCCAAAAGGTCAATTTTATGGCTAAACACGGCAGAGGACTTATATGCGTACCCATGAACGACATGATCGCCGATAGACTGGGCCTGCACCTTATGTCGCAGTCGGCCGATCGGCAGGATCCGTTCAAAACGGCCTGGGCCGTATCCGTGGACGCGGCGGAAAAGGTGACAACGGGTATATCCGCGCATGACAGGGCCAGAACGATAAAAATGCTTGCCGACCCGGCTTCCAGAGCCAGAGATTTTGTCAGACCGGGACATATTTTCCCTCTGCGGTCAAAAAAAGGCGGAGTGCTTGTCCGCGCCGGGCATACCGAAGCGAGTGTCGATCTGATGAAACTTGCGGGATTGTCGAGCGTTGGAGTGATATGCGAGATCATGAACGAGGACGGGACCATGGCGAGGATGCCTAACTTAATGAAATTCACAAAAAAACACGGTCTCAAGATATGTACGATAGAAGACCTTATCCGTTACAGACGGGCAAAAGAGGAATTGATAGAAAAGGTGGCCGAAGCGGAACTGCCTACACCGTTCGGGACGTTCCGTCTGCACGCGTACACCTCCAAACTTGATGATTATCAGCATCTGGCTCTCGTCATGGGAAACGTGACCAAGGGAGAGAGTATAGTCAGGGTCCATTCTCAATGCCTGACGGGAGATATATTTCATTCTCTCAGATGCGATTGCGGGGATCAGCTTGAACTAGCGATGAAAATGATCGCGCGCGAAAGTAAAGGTGTTATCCTCTATCTGGCCCAGGAAGGGCGGGGTATAGGCATCCTTAATAAGATAAAAGCGTATCAGCTTCAGGATTCCGGACTGGATACGGTAGAGGCTAACGAACAGCTCGGATTCAAAGCGGATCTCAGGGATTACGGTATAGGTGCGCAGATATTGGCGGACCTGGGTCTTAAAAAGATAAAACTTCTTACCAACAACCCGCGAAAGATCATAGGGCTTAGCGGTTACGGCCTGCGTATAACGAAAAGGATACCGCTGGAGACAAACCCGGGCAAAATGAACAGAAAATATCTGGAAGTTAAGAAGAAAAGGATGGGGCATAAGTTAGAGAAGGTCTAGAATAAGAGTTCGTAGTTGGCAGTTCATAGTTCGTAGTAGACAATGGAGTTTCCGTCGGATAAGAAAACCCGACAAACGCTACAAACGCGATAAACCCTATAAACTCAAATAAGGAGGAAGATATGTCAGGTGTAAAGGTCATAAAAGGTAAAATGGACGCGAAAGGGAAAAAGTTCGGCATAGTCGTTTCCCGTTTCAACGAATTCATTTCGTCTAAACTGCTGGACGGCGCGATCGACAGTCTAGTGAAGCACGGCGTCAAGGAAAACGATATTTCCGTAGTATGGGTCCCCGGATCCTTCGAGACACCGATGCTGGCCAAGAAGATGGCCTCTTCCGGTAAATACGACGCGGTATTGTGTCTGGGAGCGATCATCAGGGGAGAAACCCCGCATTTCGACCTTATCTCGGCGGAAGCCGCTAAAGGTGTAGCTAAAGTAGCTATGGATAGCAAGATCCCTTGTGTTTTCGGTATCATAACGACCGACAATCTTGAACAAGCGCTTGACCGTGCCGGCACAAAGAGCGGCAACAAGGGAAGAGATGCGGCTACTACGGCGATAGAAATGTGTGATATTTATACGCAGGTTTAGCCCCCAGATCCCATCCGGGATAACATCTATCCCGGATGGGATCTGTTCGGGGACGAATGTATTTTTTGAACTTATTATGCGCTATGCGCCATGCTCTATGCGCTAAGCAAGATTTAACAGGCAGGTAAAACATGAGACAACGCACGGTTTCGCGCGAAATAGCGCTTAAGGTGCTTTACGCCGGGGACATCACGAAAGAGACCATGGAGGAGACAGAAGAGAAATACTGGCTTAATAATCCGGGAAAAAGCAAAAGTATAAAAGATTTTGCGCAGCAGCTGATCCGTGGCGTAAACTCCAATTACGCGGAGATAGATAAAGTGATCTCCGCGTGCGCTACCAATTGGAACATGGACCGTATGGCGTCCATCGATAGGAATATCCTGCGTATCGCAGTTTATGAACTTCTGCACGAAGAGTCCACCCCGGCAAAGGTCGTTATAAACGAGGCTATAGAAATGGCAAAAAAATACGGCGACGAAAATTCCGGGAGATTCGTTAACGGGATACTTGATGAGATCAAAAAAGAGAGGGAGAGGGGACAGTATGGCGGATAAAAATGATTTCGCCGATCTCCATGTGCATACGGACCGTTCGGACGGGATATTCTCTCCGCGGAAGGTAGTGGAAAAAGCCGTGGAGATAGGGCTGGGGGCTATTGCTCTGACCGATCACGATAGCGTGGATGCGATCGGTATGAGCATCGAGGCGGCGGAAGGACAGGATATAGAGATCATTCCCGGGGTGGAGATCTCCGCGACCAAAGGAGAAGGAGAGGTCCATATACTCGGGTATTTTGTTGATCCGAGGGACCGGGCTTTTTTGGATTTTCTTTCCGTTCAGAAAAGATCCCGGGTAGAGCGGATGGAACAGATGCTTGCGCTTCTTGCTTCGAGCGGCATAACGGTCCCGAAAGAAAAGGTCTTCAGCGCCGAGGCCGGGGGGACGGTCGGCAGGCTTCATCTTGCCCGCATAATGGCGGAAGAACGTTTGGTCGGAGATGTTTATGAGGCGTTTGACCGGTATATCGGCGACGGCAAACCATGTTATGTAGGCCACAAAAAACCAAGTCATATAGAAGCTGTCTCCATTATAAAGGACGCCGGCGGAGTACCGGTCCTGGCGCATCCCGGAGGGTCCGTTAAGGACGAAGCGCTTATGGACCATGTGGAAGCGGGCGTAATGGGTATAGAAGTATACCATACAAAACACAGCCCGGCCGATAGCGCGAAATATCTGGCTTTTGCCGAAGAACACGGTCTGATAGCGACCGGGGGATCGGATTGTCACGGTGATACAAGAAAAGGAAAGATACTTCTGGGAAAGGTCAGGGTCGGGAAAGAGACCGTAGAAGCCCTGAGAGCCGCTTCCGAGAAGGTCAAAGAGGCCAATAGAGCGCGGGGACACCTTTAAAAGAGGGAGCATGAGAAACGCGGATAAAGAAAAATATATGGAAGAAGCTCTGGCCCTGGCGGGCAAGGCCGAAGGAAGAACGTATCCTAACCCCATGGTCGGGGCGGTCATGATCAGGCGCGGCAGGATCATAGGGAAAGGGTATCATAAACGTTTCGGCGGAGCTCATGCGGAAACGGCGGCGATAAAGAACGCCGGCGGCGCGTGCGGCGGCGCAACTCTCTTCGTTACTCTTGAACCGTGCGATCATCACGGCAAAACCCCTCCATGCACCGAAGCAATAATAAAAAGCGGGATCAAAAAAGTATACGTTGCCATGAAAGATCCTAACCCGATCAACCGCGGCAGAGGGATCCGCCGGCTGAGAAAAAGCGGGATCGAGGTTTTTGTGGGGACAAAAAGAACGGCCGCGTGTGAACTTAACCGAAAATATATCAAATACATTAAGCATCGTATGCCGTATGTCACGTTAAAACTCGCGCAAACACTTGACGGAAGAATAGCCGCGCCGGACGGTTCGTCGAAATGGATCTCCGGCGGGTCTTCACGCAGACTTGTTAAAAAAATGAGAGCGTCTTTTGACGGCATAATGGTAGGTTCGAATACAATTAGAGCGGATGACCCTCTTCTTTTGAGCTCACGCGATCCTTCCCGCGGGCCTGCCAGGATCATCGTCGATAGCGCGCTAAAAATATCGCCGCGGTCACGCCTGATCAGGACGTCCGCTATCGCGCCCGTTTTCATCGGCACGACGGAAAAAGCCTCATCGCGTAAAATAGATAAGCTCGGCAAAATACCGGGAGTCCACATAACTGTCATGAAAAGCCGCGGAGGCCGGGTGCCTTTAAATTCTTTTTTGCGGTCTTTGTCCGAAAGAGGCATGATGAACATACTCCTCGAGGGAGGAGGAGAGCTTGCCGGAAGCCTTTTGGATGAGGGTTTGATCGACGAAGCGGTCTTTTTTATCGCCCCGAAGCTGCTTGGAGGGGGAGTAAGCTCGCTGAAAGGAAAAACCGCAAGGAGCATAAAGGATATGCGCGGGTTCCGGACCGTGGAAGTCAGCATGAGCGGTAAGGACGTCATGATAACCGGGGTTCTGTCCGGCAGGAGGAACAAATGTTCGCCGGCATAACAACCGAGATAGGAAAGATATCCGGCATATCGCGTAAGCGGGACGGCTTGTCCGTTACCGTCGCGTGCGGCGCAATAGCGGTCGAAGAGGAGCCGGGCGACAGCGTGGCGGTTAACGGCGTGTGTCTGTCTGTCACGGAAAGAACGAAAAACGGGCTTATGTTCGATGTAGTGAAGAACACACTGACGCGCAGCAATATAAAGCGTCTTAAGATCAATGATAAAGTGAACCTTGAGAGCGCCTTAAGGTCCGGGGAGCGGATCGGCGGGCATACGGTAACGGGACATATAGACGGAGAAAGGAAGGTATCGTGTAACCGCAGGACATCGGAAGGCTGGATCTTGGACATCAAGACTTTACCCGAAGACTCCAAGTATCTTGCGGACAGAGGTTCGGTCGCCGTTGACGGGATCAGCCTTACCGTAGGAAAGACGTTCCCGTCGTTCTTCCGGGTCTTCCTCATCCCGCATACGCTTAAAAATACAGTACTGAGTGACAGAAAGACCGGAGATCATGTAAATGTAGAATTCGATATTATTGCGAAATACGGAGAGAAGAGAGGGCCTTTGGCCGAGAACGGGCGTGTGCTGACCCGGCCCGTTACGCGCGACATGCTCGAAAAGAACGGGTTTTTATGATGAGCAGGAAATGTCCAAGAAAGGAGAGCATATGAAAAAGATAGTAGTGTGTCTGACGGCCATATGTATTATGGCATCGTCATCCGTCCTTTACGCCAGGGACAATCCCGCGACAAAATTAGGGAGAGGGGCGGCCAACATAGTGACCTGCGGATTCGAGATACCGAAAGGGTTCATGGACCAGTATGAAAAAAGCGGCATTTTCGCCGGACTTTCCGCCGGGGTATGCGTAGGCATTTTCAAGGCCATACGGAGGGCGTTAGTCGGCGTCTATGAAGTGGGCACATTTTTTGTCCCGATACCGGAATACTATGAGTCTTTGCTGAAGGACCCGGAATATTTTCTTACGGGAGCTTGATACATATTGACGCTGCAATATTATAATGATACCATATCGTCAGCGTCATATCACGGTGACCGCAGTCGGGGCGTAGCGCAGTTTGGCTAGCGCGCCACGTTCGGGACGTGGAGGTCCTGGGTTCAAATCCCAGCGCCCCGACCATTTTAGATCAAAACTGACGGATATTGTTGTTTGTCATCCGCAAGGTATTTATGGATAGGCGCCGAAGGTTCCAGGTGATATATCACGGAACGGTCCAAGGAGTGGGGTTCAGGTTCACCGTCAACCGCATAGCTCAGAACTTGGCAATGAACGGGTACGTACGTAATATGCCGGATGGAAGCGTTGAAATGGTCTGTGAAGGACCGGTGTCCCAGGCCGAGACCTTTATCCGCAGGATAGATGAGTCGATGTCGGAGTTCATATCGGAACGTTCCGTTAAGACCGGCCCGGACGAAAAGGCTTTTACGGGTTTTGGGATACGGTTTTGAGAAAAGGGATCTTTACGCAGTATATGCCGGAAACGTTTTAGGAGGAGAAGGATGTTACGCTTTTTGTTCAGGATCACCTGTTACGCGGTATGCTTGTTAGGGGTGACGGTTCTTTCGTCCGGGTGCGCTCAGCTGAGAGATAAGTTCGTAAGAAAACCGAAAGAAGAGGTTTCGGCTAAACGTTTCTATGCCGTTAAAGAATATGATGTCCGGCCCAGTCTTGAGCTTTATACCAAACGGTATGTTTTTTGGAAGACCTGGCATAAAGAACTTTTAGACGTCCTGCCCAAAGAGAACAGCAAAAAGATAACGGTTGCCGTCGAGCAAGAACTTTCCAATCTTATGGATATGAGGAATATGCTGACGGAGGACCGGGCCGTTCTCCTCCAAAAAGACGTAGACGAACTGGCAGAGATAGAGCAGGAGATAAAAAGCGGAGGGGTGACCCGAGGCAACAGGGTTCAGATGCGCCGCAAACTCGAAGAGATAGGCCGAAGGGTAAAGAGAGATTTTACCTATAAGAAGATGGGGGGTAAGATACGAAATGACTTCCCCGACAAATGAACGCCCTTGCTATAAGCAGTTCATAGCGGGACCGATCAGCACCAACTGTTATGTCATACATGACCCCGCGAGCGGAAAAGGTGTGCTCGTGGACCCTCCGGAATACAGCGCTGTCATAGCCGATCACATCGAAAAACAGCGGTTAGAGATATTGTGGACCATAAACACGCATGGACATTCCGACCACATATGCGGGAACGCGACTTTCGGGTATCCGGTAATGATACACTCCCTGGATGAAAAATTCCTGAACGATCCCGCGCTTAATCTTTCTCCGTTTCCGGCGTCCCCGGGCGAAACTCTTAAGGCCGAACGTATACTTTATGACGGGATGCGCATACGGATAGGGAATATTGAGCTTGAGATCATACATACACCCGGACACACCCCGGGAAGCGTTTCGATAAAATGCGGAGATCTCGTCTTTTCCGGGGACACGCTTTTTTTTGAAGGGATAGGCCGTACAGACCATCCCGGCGGGGATCAGGAAGAGATCATCAGGTCCATAGTCACCAAACTGATGGTGCTGGACGACAGTTTTAGGGTTTTGCCGGGACACGGTCCGGAAACCACCATAGGTCATGAGCGCGAAAAGAACCCTTTCCTTTGAACATGAAAATGGAAGAATCCATAGAACAATTCGTTTTCTTTCTGGAAGCGGAAAGAGCCGTAAGCCGCAATACTGTCCAGGCATATACCCGTGATCTTAAAAAACTTTCACAATATCTTAAAGACATAAATACGGATATAGTAAAATTGCGCCGGGAAGACCTCGTAGCGTTCCTTATGCAGCTCAAGGACAAAGACCTCTCCGCTACTACCATTGCCAGGAACCTCGCGGCCATAAAGACATTCTGTAAATTTCTTGTGGCGGAACGTATAGTCGAAGAGAACGTAGCCGCTTTGGTGGAGACACCCAGGACATGGAAACGCATTCCGGACGTTCTGAGCAAAGAAGAAGTCGAACTCCTGATAGAGGCTCCCGAAGGGAAAAGACCCGCGGATCTGAGGGACAAAGCCGTGCTGGAGATCATGTATGCCTCGGGACTCAGGGTATCCGAGGTCAGCGGGCTCAAACGAGGCAGTGTTAATCTAGAGTCCGATTTTGTCAAATGTTCCGGAAAGGGCGGCAAAGAACGCATTGTACCTATGGGACGGGAAGCGAAGAAAGCCTTGGTGAAATATCTCGAACACGGCAGAGAAAAGCTCCTGAAAGGCCGGCAGGACGAGCATCTTTTTCTTTCCAAATTCGGAAGACAATTGTCCCGCCAGAGTTTATGGAAAATAATAAAGAAATACGCGAAAGCGGCTGGTATATTAAAACATATAACCCCGCATACTTTGCGGCATTCTTTCGCGACACATCTATTGGAGGGCGGGGCGGACCTGATGGGCGTTCAGGAAATGCTGGGGCACGCTGATATTTCCACCACGCAGATATACACGCATGTGAATAAAGACAGGTTAAGAAAGACGCACGAAAAGTTCCATCCGCGTGCTTGAGAGGGGAAGGAAATAGAGTTTGTAGGGTTTGTGGAGTTTGTGGAGTTTTTTGGGTTGTAGTGATCGATGCTTTATTAGTGAAGCGCAGAAGAGAACCAATGCCCGCTAACCCAGGATATGGGGACATTTCCCAACGGGAAGTGTCCCGTTTGCAGCCCTATTAAAGATTTCCGGGAAATTTTACTCAACAGACTTTTGACCTTTTGACTTTCGACATTTAGACTTTTAAACTTTTTGGTCTGGTAACTGGTGCGTTTAGGATACATAGGGGCCACCTTTAAACACAAAAATGGGGTCACCCTTCTTCGCTGTGCAACTTTCGTGCACAGCTTCGAAGAGGTTAGTTCCTGCGAAGCTCTACCATGGCGCTAGCTTATTAAAGAGCGAAGCAGAACACTTTCAAAGCTAAATTAGCAAACGGTACAAAAATTCGGAGTTCGTAGACGGCAGTTTAAAAGAGTAGAGCGTCAGTCGAGCTAACTCAACAAACGCTACAAACACTACAAACTCGACAAACTTTTTCTCTATACGCTATACTCTATACGCTATAATAAACACAGGTTCTATTATGACCAATATCAGCGATCTTATCGAAAGGATACTTTCGGTTGAGACCAAAGGGTTCTTAAAAATCATAGGTGACGCTGCTGATGCCGCGGGAGAGCGGGTCTTTCTGGTGGGGGGAACGGTACGCGATCTCTTTCTGGAAAAAGAAAACGCGGATATTGATGTCGCGGTCGAAGGGGACGCTATAAAATTTTCCGGGAAGATAAATAAAAAAATACCGGGCAAGCTGACCGTATATAAAAAATTCGGAACGGCAACTCTTCTGGTGAAAGGATCGGAGACGCTGTCGGGAAGGCTGTTCCCGGATGATAAGGTGAGGATAGATCTCGCCGGCACCAGAAAAGAGCGCTATGCGTCCCCGGCGGCCATGCCGGAAGTGCGGCCCGGAACTATCCGTGAGGACCTGGCGCGCAGGGATTTTACGGTCAACGCTATCGCGGTGAGCATGAACGCGGCTGATCGCGGGAACGTGCTTGACCTTTTTGACGGCGCGGAAGATATTAAGAACGGGCGGATACGCGCGTTGCACGACAAAAGTTTTTTCGACGACCCCACGAGGATATTCAGGGCCGCAAGATTCGAGGGCAGGTTATTATCGTTCCGCATAGAAGAAAGGACAGAAGCGCTCATACGGCAAGCGATACTGGCCGGTATGTTGGCGAGAACCGAGCGGCGCCGCATCAGAGAGGAGCTCGGCCTGATCGCTAAAGAAAACAGCGCAAAGACCATATTGTCGCGTTTACATGAGTTGGGAGCGGGCGCATATCTTAGCGCCGGCTTAACCGATCCGTTGCCGGATAAATTAGAAGGATAAGCGCGCCTTTTCGCGAAAAGAAAGAGAGCAGAAGATGATAGACAGAATGGAAAGGATCATCCGTTTGATAAAGAACGAGATATCCGTTATACTGCAGGAAGATGTTAATGACCCCGATATCCTGCCGCTTATCATTACCAGGGTCGAAATAACCCGTGATATGCGGATAGCGAAAGTGTTCTGCGATCTCGGAGAAAGCGATCTCAAAAGAAAAGAGACCGCGATGAAAGCGCTCAAAAGAGCGGCAAAGTTCATCAGGGCGGAGATCGCGCACAGGATGTCTTTGAAATATACCCCCCAAATATCTTTTTATGAGGATATGGCCAAGGTCCGGGGAGATTCAATAGATGAGATCTTCAAAAAAATAGAGGAAGAAAAACAATAGAACAGAAAGGCGTGTCGTGGACAGAGAAAACATAATAAAAATAGCGGAGCTTTTTAACTCGAAGGACAATTTTCTTCTTACGGCCCATGTCAACCCCGAAGGAGATTCCATAGGAAGCCAGCTGGCGGTGTATCACATGCTGAAAAAACTGGGAAAAAGCGTTATCGTTCTTAATCAGGATCCGGTCCCGGAGAACCTGAAATTCCTGCCGGGAGCGGAGGCCGTTTCACAAAATATCCCGGAAGGAGTTGAGGATCACATCGCCGTCATACTCGACTGCCCCGTGCCGGAAAGGATAGGGAACATTTACAGGGCGTTCGCGGAAGAACAGTTCAAGGTCAACATCGATCATCATGTCAGCAATGAGTTCTTCGGGGACCTGAACTGGGTAGACACAGAAGCCAGTTCGGCGGGGGAGATGATATATAATCTTTCCAGGGAAATGAAGATCAGCATAGACAGGAATATCGCTTCGAACCTGTACGCGGCCATTCTTACCGATACGGGTATGTTCAACTATGACAATACCTCGGCCGAAACCCATATGATAGCCGGGGAGCTTCTGAAGACGGGTGTTTCCGCGCGGGACATGTACGGCAGGATATACGAGCAGCGGTCTCCTTCCGAAGTGAGGATACTGGGAAAGGTGCTGAACACTTTAACGATAGGGCAGGACAAACGTATAGCGCATATGGTCCTTACCAAGGATATGTGCGCCGGGGAGAACGGCAAAAATATCCCTACCGACGGATTCATAAACTTCGCCCGGTCGGTAAAAGGCGTAGAGGTAGCTGTGTTCTTTCGGGAGAATACAGATGATCCCAAAAAGATCAACATAAGCTTTCGGTCCTCGGAAAAGATAAACGTTAACAGGATAGCTTCTCGTTTCGGAGGGGGCGGACACACAAAGGCCTCGGGTTGCGTACTTCTCACGGGATTGGAACAGGCTAAAAAAGAGATATTATCGGAAGTGGAGAAAGCATTAAGGGAGAATATGTGAGCTATGGATGACGTTTGCGGGATCCTGGTGGTGGACAAGAAAATAGGGGTTACAAGTCATGATGTTGTGGCGCGCGTCAGGAAGAATTTCGGTGTAAAGAAGGTCGGGCATGCCGGGACGCTTGATCCTAACGCTACGGGAGTGCTGGTCCTGCTTTTGGGTAAATTTACGAAAATGTCGGGTATTTTTCTTAACCAGGACAAGGAATACACCGCGGTCGTAAAACTCGGAGAGCGGACAGAAAGCGGGGATTCCGACGGAAAAGTGGTATCCGAGCGTCCCGTTACGGTGAAAGAGAAGGAAATAAGGGCAGTTGTTCTGGGTTTCAAAGGCGAGTCGGAACAGGTTCCCCCCATGTTCTCCGCAAAAAAAGTGAAAGGAAAAAAACTTTATGACCTTGCCAGAAAAGGTCTGTCGGTAAAAAGAGAGCCGAATATCATTAACATAAAAGAGATCGAAGTTACGCGGATAGACTTGCCACACGTAGGGATCCGGGTCGCGTGCGGCAAAGGGACCTATATCCGTCAGATCGCGGATGATATGGGAGAAAAACTCGGATGCGGGGCGCATTTAACGGAACTGAGGAGGATAAGGTCAGGCGACTTTACCTTAAGCAGGGCTATCCCTTTCGATGCCCTGGAAAATATGGATGCGGAGAGGTTCAGTGAAAGTATTATACGGATATAAGGGAGCGTCCAAAGAGCTCAGAGCTCCCGTTATGGCTATCGGGGTTTTCGACGGGGTTCACAAGGGGCACAAAAAGGTCCTTGAAGGGCTTCTGGACGATGCCGACAAAAACGGTGACAAGGTAGTGATGACTTTCGATCCCCATCCCAGGACAGTTCTGTGTCCCGGGAAAACAGCGCCTAGGATAATGTCGCTCGAGCATCGCCTTTCCATATTCGAAAAAATGGGGATGGACGCCGTTATCGTGCTTCACTTTACGGAAGCGATGGCCGAGATGACAGCGGAGGATTTCGTTAAGAATGTCATACGCGGGACAGGCGCGAAAAAAGTATATGTGGGCGGGAACTTTTATTTCGGGAAAGGAAGGAAAGGGGATCCGTATGAGCTGATCCGCATGGGTGAAAAGTACGGTATACATGTCAAAAAAATATCCCCGGTGACCAGCGGGAAAAAGACCGTAAGCAGTACCTGGCTCAGACAGCTTATATCTTCCGGAAAGATAACTACCGCGGGAAAGCTTCTGGAGAGGCCGGTATCTGTTCTCGGAACCGTTGTTAAGGGTGACCAGCGCGGGAGAACCCTGGGCGCTCCTACCGCCAACATCGATCCTCATCAGGAAGTTATTCCTCCTCCCGGAGTTTACGCGGTAATGGTGGATGTCGGCGGAACATTGCGTAAAGGCGTTCTTAACGTGGGGTTCAAACCTACTTTTTACGGAAGCCATCTGAAAAAAAGAGAAGAACCTCATATTGAGGTGAACCTTATGGGATATAAAGGAGACCTGTACGGCACGGTCCTGGAAATATTCTTTATCAAAAGATTAAGGTCCGAAAAACGGTTCGGAAGTCCGCAAGCATTGAGCGCTCAGATACAGAGGGACACAACAAAGGCCGAACGTATACTTTGCGGGACAAACTTTTCTAAGGGTTTTCCCTGGAGAGGATAATGCAGTATAACCACGCGCCTTGAGCTTTAATAATATATCGTATGGAAATTTGACTTTTGAGGTTTATTATGTTATATTTCAGAAAATGAAAGGGGGGCGTAAGATGAAGAAGTTTATAACAGTATTTTTTGTGATCATAATGGTGCTGTCTTTTTCGGTATCGGTTTTTGCGGCGGATATACCCAAGAGCCCGGCTAAAACTACCGCTTATCCGGCGGGACCCGTTCAGAAGGCTGAAAGAGGGTTTTCGAACCTGGCTTTCGGATGGACGGAGATACCCAAACGGATAGTGGACAAGAGCAAGGAAACTAATCCCATTCAGGGACTTTTCTTGGGGTTGTTCCAGGGTACTTGCAAGGCATTTGCCAGAACAGTTTCGGGAGCGGCCGATCTAGTGACATTTCCTCTAGGTGGGTACGATAAACCCGCTGTTTTGCCTGACATGCCTGCAGCAAAATAAGCACTTGCAGAGATCATGGTAAAAAGGTCTATATTGAAAAACGAGCGGATTCGCATAGGACCGCTCGTTTTTTAATATAGGCGGCTTCGCGGCATATATAGAAATGGTAAGATAGATTCTTACCCCCCTCGTATAGTTAAGATCCTATGCATTAGCAAGAGTGTTTTAAAAAGATTAAGGGTTCTTGTTGGAGCAAGAAGGAAGAAAAAGAGAAGGGGGCTAGCCCCCTTGTTAAAAA